>NZ_LDJM01000001.1 GCF_001431485.1 Stenotrophomonas ginsengisoli
CGGGGAGTCCATTCGATCACTCAAGCCGAACCCGCTTCGCGGGTCGGCTTAACTCAGGTGTTAGGCGTCATCCGAATATGCCCGCAGACTTGATAAGCAAGAAGACTCGACTCGAACTCCGCGAGTACTTCGTTGGAACATCGCTGCGCGAGATCAAATCCGAGTTTGATGCGGCAGACATAGAAGCGGATCTCAACTACGAGCCCGCTGTTGGCGGTCAACGACGAACATTGATCGAGCAGTACTACCACACGATTGACTGGGCCAAGTGGTCAGATATTCGGAAGTTTGTAACGGTCTACGAGAGCGTGCTGAACACGGTTGAAGACTCGGAGCAGCAAGGCCAGGAGTGGGCCGCCAAGACGTTTCGCTCACTCAAGAAATGGATCGAACGAGATGGCTTCGCCTTTCAAGGCGGGCGCCTCACCGTTAGCGCGACAAATCACGGGTTGGAGCAGATCACAGATGCTGTCCGGGAACTTGATCTGCCAGAACTGCACCGACAAATCCGACGAATGCAGGCAGCTGTCGAGAGTGATCCGGCCTTAGCAATCGGCACAGCAAAGGAGCTGGTAGAGTCAACGTGCAAGACAATTCTTGAGGCTCGCCAACTTCACTACGTAGAAGATGCAGACATAGGGCAATTGGTCAAAGAGACCAGGAAGGCGTTGGGACTTATTCCAGAATCAGTACCGAACGCGGCAAAGGGCTCGGAGTCTATCCGTCGCCTTCTTAGCAACCTTGGCAATGTTGCCCAAGGCCTTGGAGAGCTGCGGAACCTTTACGGTACCGGACATGGTAAAGGTGGCGGCGTTCGCGGGCTTGGTCCGAGACATGCGAGGCTGGCGGTGGGCGCCGCAGCGACGCTGGCCACCTTTCTGCTAGAGACGCACTTGGAGCGCAGCATATGAAGCCTAACCACTCCATCCAAGCCGATGCCTTCGGTGCGGTTTGATTCAAGGTGTTAGAAGCGATCGTGGCAAGAAGAAAGGAACTCAAAACCATAGCCGCGGGACTGCTCGGCTCCTTCATTAGCCGCAACAACGATGTTGCTGGCTATTGGGGTGTCGGCCAACTCAGCCTGCTAGCTCATCAAAACTCGACTCATACCGTTCACATAGATCTTCTTGCCAACACTATTTCCCCGCCAAGCACTCTATTTTCCAAGCTGATATCAGGCTATTTTCATATTCTGCATCGGCATATTTCGGCTCGCGACATTCCCTTGTCGTGGCTGAGCTCGGCAGTCATTGAGCTCAACTTAGGCCCTGAGCTTCCCTCCAAGCATGTACCCATCACCACATGGGGCTCGCTATTCAAGGTCACCGTGGCCATAGCAGATGATAAAGGTGTAAGACATGCAGTCAGCGGGTTCGGATACTGTGCGGCACACAACCCCAAGAAAGAGAGCAGAAGTACTGGTACAGAGCGCTTCTAAAAATTCATTCAAGGTAGACGACCTACGTCCGCCCCTTAATTCCAACGTTACTTGGCGATGAGAGATATCCACCAACAATTGATCAACGGCATTGCCTCCGGCCTCCGGAAAGCTGAAGAATCCGGTGATATCATCATCTGCTCCGCTACCTCTGATCGCGCCGTAAGTCTTATCTCCAATGAGGTAAGAGAGGTTTTCACGAGCGACGTGTTTTCGCCTGAGGAACTTTTGGCACTCAGCGGGCTAATCTTTCATGCCGTTGCGGACAAGAGATTTTACGACTGGGAGATGCCGACATTGATTGGATACACCGCCGATGACCTGGCCGAGCTAGGTGAACGTATCCGACAACTGTCTACCCTCTAGGCGATAAAACGACACATGGCACTCTCCCCAAAGCGCATCTTCCTGTGCTTTGTCGGCATTGTTCTTTTTACCCAACGGGGTTACCCAACGGGGTCAGGTTGGCTTACCAGCGGATACAGGCACGGCATCCGCTGATAGCTGATGCCGAACGTCCGCGCCAACCTGCGGCACCACGTAGCGCTGGCAGAACCCATGCTGCCGCATCCTTGCCTGGTAATGGAGAATCGGGTGATGTTGATCCCAAGCTGGCACAGACAACCCGCGCCGCCATCGGCTGGGCCGCGTAGCTGGTGCCTGCAATACCGCTTGGCGCTGGCTGCCGGAATCGCTGCAGGCGTGGTGCTGCTGACGGCAACTGTGCTGGCCTTGATCGTGCTGGATCTGCAGCGCGATGCCGCACCGCTACCGGCATGGGTGGACGCGCTGCGTGCCCTGGGGCGGGGTGACTGGTACGCCCGCCGCTCCGGCCTCGGCCTGGTCGCGTCGGTGTATTACACCGTGGTGCCGCTGCTGTTTCCGCTGAGCCTTTTCATCACCTGGGCGCTGTCGACATACACCGTTGATGGACACCTGAAGGAGTGGATCGAGCGCCGCCGCGACATGCGCGGGCTGATTGCATGCTGGATAGTGATGATCAGCTTTCCGTTGATCGGCGGGCTGTTCCTGCATGTGTTCAATGGCAGCAACGCGCGCCGCCTGCACATCGCCAATGACCCTGCAGCACTGCTGTTGCAGGGCTGGATCCCTTTCGCCGCGCTCGGTGCATTCGCCGCAATGGGACCCATCTCGCTGCAGATAGTGTGGGCACGAATGCGACGCTGAGGCGTTCTGATGCAGTACTTCGGTGCCGAGAGGGCGGGCATTGGGACCTCGATATGGCCTGCCGCAGCCAGCCGGGCATCGCCGGCCATCCTTGCCAGCGGGCACAGGCACCGCAATACACAACACCCGATGGCTGATGCCACATACCCGCGCTACTCTGCGGCATCACGTTGTTTTTGGAACTTTGCATGCTTCGCGTCTTTGCCTGGTGCGTGTTCGCCCTTTCCCTGCTGGTGGCTGGCGTCTCGTTTGCGTCCTTTACTCCGGCCATCAGCCTGGTGGTGCCGATGGCGGCGATTGCCGCATTGCTGGCCTGGCGCGGCGTGCGGCTGCCGGCCGCCCTCGCCGGGGTTTGCTGCCTGCTGGCGTTGTGGGCCAGCCCGTTGCCGGTCTTCCGCCCCGGCCCGCACTGGCCGTTCACCCTATGCGCGTTGGCCGGCCTGCTGTTGCTGGCCATTGCCCTGCTGCGCCCGCGCCAAGGCGCGTGATTCGGCCATGGCCTGCCGTTGCAGAAGCCGCTGTTGCCGCCCTGATGCCGTACAGCCATCCACCACGACGCAGGTAACCGCATGCCATTGCCGGCAAACGCACCCAAACGCCTCTGCACGCTGGCCCTGCTGCTGATGCCCACGGCACCGGCCTGGGCCACCACCCAATGCCCGGCCGAGTTCGGCCCCAAGCACCCCAGCGTGAACATGCTGGGCTGGTGCGTGGTGGCGGCAGGTATCGCCCTCGGTGTCGCGCTGTTGGCCTTCACCATTGCCCGCTCACGCCGCCTGCGCCGGCCTGCACGCGCGGCGGTGATCGCACTGGGAATGCTCAGCATGCTGCTGGTGTGGGTGATGGGCTTTGCACTGGCGTTCTCGCTGTTCTTCTTCGCCTGTTGATGCCTGGGCCATACAGCGCCGGCGGGCGCATGGCGTGACCTTCCGCACCTGCCGCTGACAGGCATCGGGCCGCTATGCTCGCAGGCACACTTGTCCTGGGGTTTACCGCGATGCGCCGTCCTGCCTCCTCCCGCCGCCTGCGCCCGTTGCTGCTGGCCGGCGCCCTGCTGTGCAGCGTGCTGCCGGCCATCGCCGCCGACCGCATCAGCGGGCACAGCTTTGCCACCCGCTCGGAGGTGATTGCGCCGCAGGCGATGGCTGCCACCTCGCACCCGCTGGCCACGCAGATTGCGCTGGATGTGCTCAAGGCCGGCGGCAGTGCGGTGGATGCGGCCATTGCCGCCAATGCCGCACTGGGCCTGATGGAGCCCACCGGCAATGGCATCGGTGGTGACCTGTTTGCCATTGTCTGGGACCCGAAGACGCAGAAGCTGCATGGCTACAACGGCTCGGGACGCTCGCCGCGCTCGCTGACCCTGGCCGAATTCCGCCGCCGTGGCCTGAGCGAGATTCCCGCCCATGGTCCGTTGCCGGTTTCAGTGCCCGGTGCGGTGGATGGCTGGTTTGCCCTGCACGAACGTTTCGGCAAGCTGCCGATGGCCGACAACCTGGCCCCGACCATTGCCTATGCCCGCAACGGCCACCCGGTACACGAGGTGATTGCCCACTACTGGGAACGCTCGGTGCCGCGCCTGTCGCCGTTCCCCGGCTTTGTCGAGCAGTTCACCATCGACGGCCGCGCCCCGCGCAAGGGCGAGATGTGGCGCAACCCCCACCTGGCCAACACCCTGCAGGCCATTGCCGATGGCGGCCGTGATGCCTTCTACAAGGGCGATATCGCCCGCACCATCGACACCTACTTCAAGCAGCACGACGGCTTTTTGAGCTATGCCGACATGGCCAGCCACAGCGGCGAATGGGTCGAACCGGTAAGCACCAATTACCGCGGCGTGGATGTGTGGGAGCTGCCGCCCAACAGCCAGGGCATTGCCGCCCTGCAGATCCTCAACATTCTGGAAGGCTACGACTTTTCCAAGATCCCCTTCGGCTCCACCGAGCATGTGCACCTGTTTGCCGAGGCCAAGAAGATCGCCTTCGCCGACCGTGCCCGCTTCTATGCCGACCCGGCCTTCTCGCCGGCACCGGTGGCGCAGCTGATCTCCAAGGGCTATGCGCAGGCCCGCCGTGGCGAGATCGACCCGCAGCGCGCGTCGCGCACGGTGCAGCCGGCCACCCCGGCCCAGCTGGAGGAAGGTGACACCATCTACCTGACCACCGCCGATGCCGACGGCATGATGGTCTCGCTGATCCAGTCCAACTACCGCGGCATGGGCAGCGGCATGGCCCCGGATGGCCTGGGCTTCATCCTGCAGGACCGTGGCGAGATGTTCGTGCTGCCGGCCAATGGCAGCAACCGCGACCATCCCAATGCCTATGCCCCGGGCAAGCGCCCGTTCCAGACCATCATCCCGGCCTTCATCAGCAAGGACGGCAAGCCGTGGGTGAGCTTCGGCGTGATGGGCGGGGCGATGCAGCCGCAGGGCCATGCGCAGATCGTGATGAACCTGGTGGACTTCGGCATGAACCTGCAGGAAGCCGGCGATGCGCCGCGCATCCAGCATGAGGGCTCGACCGAACCGACCGGTGCGGCCACGGTGATGACCGATGGCGGCGAGATCAACCTGGAAACCGGCTTCCCCTACGCCACCGTGCGCGGGCTGATGCAGATGGGCCACAAGGTGACCTTTGCCGACGGCCCCTACGGCGGCTACCAGGCGATCATGCGCGACCACGAGCAGGGCGTATACATCGGTGCCTCGGAAAGCCGCAAGGACGGCCAGGCCGCCGGTTACTGAGCCCGCTGCTGATGCCGGCCGATACCTCAGCCTGGCTGTGGCTGCTTCCGGTGCTGGTGCTGCTGTCCTTGCTGGCGCGGGTGATGATCCTGCGCCAGCAGGCCGGACACTGGAAGATTGCCGCCTTTGATGGCTGCCGTGACCTGATCGGCGGCAGCCTGCTGTATGGCCTGACCGCCCCACCGCTGGGTCTGTGCGCGGTGCTGCTGGGGTCAATGCTGATCGGGTGGGAATTCCACCCCGCTGCCCTGCTGCTGGGCGCCTTGCTCTCGTATGTCGGCGGCCTGCTGCCTGCGCTGGCCTGTGGCGCCCTGGCCGGGATAGCCCGGCCCTGGTTGCCGCGCTGGCCCGGCACGCTGGCCTGTGTGCTGCTGGGCGCCGCCCTTGGCGCGGCGTGGTTTGTCGGCATCGGCTGGTCCGGCAGCCTGCGCAGCAGCCTGGTGCCGGCACTGAGCGGTGCCATCGGGGCGCTGGCGGCAGCGCTGTTCCACCTGCGCCACAATTGAGCAACACACCCTGCAACGGAGTTGGCATGCAACCAGACACCGGCATCACCAGCGTCAACGGCGTGGCCGTCCAGCGCCACCACCGCGCCAGCTGCCACTGCGGTGCGGTGCAGCTGGAGCTGCACCTGCCTGAGGGCATCGTCGACCCGCGCCGCTGTGACTGTTCCTACTGCCGCCGCCGCGGCACCGTGGTGGCCTCGGTGCTGCTGGACGACATCGTCATCCTTGCCGGGGCCGACGCCCTGCAGCTGTACCAGTTCAACACTGGCACCGCCCAGCACTGGTTCTGCCGCCACTGCGGCATCCACACCCACCACCAGCGCCGCTCCAACCCGCTGCAGTACGGGGTCAATGTCGGCTGCCTGGAAGGCATCAACCCGTTTGCGCTGGGCCCGGTGCCGACCCGCGACGGGGTCAACCACCCGGCCGACCGCAGCGGCCAGACGCCGGGCTGAGACTCCGGCCCCGAGCACATGCCTTGTACCGGCGATGCTCCAGCCTGTGCGCTTCCCACTCCGGAAGCGCCCCCATGCCCCAACCAATGAACACGGTTTTCAGCGCACAGATGGCCCGCAACTGGTGGCAGGTGCTGCTGCGCGGGGTGATCTCCATCGCCGCCGGCCTGCTGGTGTTCGCGTATCCGGCGCAGGCAATCAAGGTGGTGGTACTGCTGTTTGCGCTGTATGTGCTGACCGACAGCCTGCTCGGCCTGCTCAGCGCGCGCCAGCGCCCGGCCGCCAGTGGCGCCCTGCTCGGGCTGTGGTTCCTGCTCGGCGTGTTCGTGGCCATCCACACCTTCTACCGGCCCGATACCACCACCCGGGTGCTGTTGCTGCTGGTCGCGGCCTGGGCGGTCTATACCGGGGTGATGCAACTGCTCACCGCCCTTCGCCTGCGCCGGGTGCTGGCCGGCGAGTGGACCATGCTGGCCGCCGGCAGTGCCTCGATCGTGCTCGGCCTGGTGATGCTGTTCAGCCCGGCCAGCGCCATCACCACGGTGCGCTGGTTGATTGCCGGCTACGCCGTGCTGCTCGGTGTGCTGCTGCTGATCCTTTCATTGCAGCTGCGCCAGCTGCGGCGCCTGCCCATTGCGCCCTGAGCCAGGCCGGCAGTACCGGCCTCTCCTGTTGCCTGTGCCCCTGCGCGGGTTCAACGCGCGAGCAGGCGCCGGGTCAGCCAGCCGCTGAGCAGCATCACCGGCACGAACACCAGGGCGGTTTCGATCAGCGCACCGAACGAGACCAGGGCCGGGCCCGGGCAGTAGCCGGCCAGGCCCCAGCCAATGCCGAACAGGCCGGCACCGATGAGCAGGCGGGCATCGATGTCCTTGCGCGTGGGCAGCTGGAAATCGCTGGCCAGCAATGGCGACGGCCGGCGCAGCACGAAGCGGAAGGCAATCAGCGTGGTACCGACCGCGCCACCGAGCACAAACATCAGGGCCGGGTTGAAATCACCGAACAGGTCCAGAAAGCCGATGACCACGTTCGGGTCGGTCATCCCGGAAATGGCCAGGCCCAGGCCGAACAGCACACCGGACAACAGGGCAGCAAATACACGCGCCATCACAGCACCCCCAGCACATGACGGGCCACAAACACGGTGGCAATGGCGGTGGCCATGAAGGTCAGCACCGCGGCCAGCGAACGCCCGGACAGACGCCCCAGCCCACATACGCCGTGGCCGGAGGTACAGCCATTGCCCAGCGCGGTGCCCACCCCGACCAACAGGCCGGCGAGCACCAGCAGCGGGGTGGAGGCCGGCGATACCGGTGCCGCGCCCTGCCAGGCCAGCACGGCCACACCGGCGCCGACCAGGCCCAGTACAAAGGCCGCACGCCAGGCCCACTCACTGCCGCGGGCCCGCTCGAACAGGCCGAAGGCAATGCCGCTGATGCCGGCAATGCGCCCATTGAGCAGCAGCAACACCACCGCCGACAGGCCGATCAACACGCCGCCGGCCAGGGCCTGCAGCCACGGATGCAGGTTCATTGCGCACCTCCCAGGGCATTGAGCGGCAGGCGCAGGTACACCGTACCGTTGTCATCGGCAGCCGGCAGCCGGCCGCCACGGATGTTCACCTGCAATGCCGGCAGCAGCAGACGGGGCACCGGCAGCTGGGCATCACGGGCCTGGCGCAGGGCAATGTAGTCGGCACGCGAACGCTGGCCGCCGACATGCACGTTGTGCCCGGCCTGCTCGGCCACCGCGGTCAGCGGGTCTTCGGCGCGGCCCTCGGGCGGGTAGTCATGGCACAGGAACAGCCGGGTGTCGGCCGGCAGGCCAAGCAGGCGCTGGATCGAATCAAACAACTGGCCGGCATCAGCGCCGGGGAAATCGGCGCGGGCGCTGCCGGTGTCCGGCGCAAACAGGGTGTCCCCGATGAAGGCCGCATCGCCGATCACATAGGTCAGGCTGTCACCGGTATGGCCCGGGGTAGCCACCACCCGCGCCGGCAGACTGCCAACCATGAAGGTGTCGCCATCGTTGAACAGACGGTCGAACTGGCTGCCATCGGCAATGAAGCCATCGTCCAGGCCGAACAGCTGCTTGAAGCGCTGCTGCACGGCGACGATGCCGGCCCCGATCGCCACCGGTGCGGCGTAGTGGTCCTTCAGGTAACCGGCATCACTGAGATGGTCGGCATGGGCGTGGGTCTCCAGGATCCACTGCACCTGCAGGCGGTGCGCGCTGATGAAGTCGATCAACGCCTGCGCCGGGGCATGGCCGGTGCGGCCGGAGGCCAGGTCAAAATCCATCACCGGGTCGATGATCGCCGCCTGCCCGCCCTCGGCGTCGTACACCACATGGCTGAAGGTATTGGTCGGGGCATGGAAAAAGCTTTCCACCCGGGCGGCGGACTGCACAGCTGGGGTTGTCATGGCAAACCTCGTTCGTCCATCAATTAAGCTTTCACTAAATTTAGCTCATCAATAATGATGACGCCAGCGCAGGCCTTGCGTGTCATTCACCTTGCCGACAATGACCTCACTGCTGTGGATTGTCCTGGGCGCGGCAAGCATCGGCCTGAGCCTGGGCCTGCTGGGCTCGGGCGGCTCGATCCTGACCGTGCCGATTCTCACCTACCTGCTGGGCATGCCGGAAAAGACCGCGGTGGCCAGCTCGCTGGCGATCGTCGGCGGGATCAGCCTGATCGGCGCCCTGCCTGCGCTGCGTCAGGGCCGGATCGACGGCCATGCCCTGCTCGCCTTCGCCCCGCCCAGCATGCTGGGCACCCTGGCCGGTGCCTGGCTGGCCCAGTACCTGCCCGACGGGGCGCAACTGCTGATCTTTGCCCCGGTGATGCTGCTGGCTGCCTGGCGCATGGCCCGTGGCAATGCCGGCAACGGCAACGGCGCGCGCAAGAGCGCATGGGCCATTGCCCTGGCCGGGACCGGGGTCGGGGTGCTCACCGGCCTGGTCGGGATCGGCGGCGGCTTTTTGATCGTGCCGGCGCTGGTCGTGCTGCTGGGCCTGCCGATGCCGCGTGCGGTAGCCACCAGCCTGGTGCTGATCGTGCTCAACAGCGCGGTGGGCCTTGGCAAATATTTACTCGCCGGCGGGGCAGGCCTGCAGCTGGATGCAGGTGTGATCGGGCTGTTCATCGCCATCGGCGGCAGCGCCTCGATGCTGGCCGGCCGGATCGCCGGGCGCATTCCGCAGCGGCGGCTGCGCCAGCTGTTTGCCGGCGTACTGGTGCTACTGGCCGTGTCGATCCTGCTCCAACGCCTGCCCGTCCAAGGCTGAGCAAGCGCAGCCGGCAACCCTCTTGCCAAGCACACCTGCCAGGCCCAGGATCGCGCCATTGCCGGTGGAGATTGCCATGGCCAGTACCGATGCCCGGATTGATGCCTACATCGCCAATGCGGCCGCGTTTGCACAGCCCGTGCTGCGGCAGATCCGCACCTGGGTGCATGCCGGCTGCCCCGAGGTGGAAGAGGCCATCAAATGGGGCATGCCCAGTTTTCTGTACCGCGGCAAGCTGATGTGCGGCATGGCCGCGTTCAAGCAGCACGCCAGCCTCGGCTTCTGGGGCCATGGCGATGCCGCCGGCAACGAGGGCATGGGCCAGTACGGCAAGCTCACCGGGCTGGAACAGCTGCCCGATGCGGCCAGCTTCCAGGCCGCCCTGCAGGCGGCGATGGCGCGCATCGATGCCGGTGGCAAACGCTCTGCCGGCAAACCTCGTGCGGCCCTGCACATGCCTGATGACCTGCACCAGGCCCTGGCCGCCGATGCCCGCGCCCAGGCCGGCTTCCAGGCATTGGCCGCGTCCTACCAGCGCGAATACATCCAGTGGATCACCGAAGCCAAGCGCGAGGCCACCCGCCGCCAGCGCATCACCCAGGCCCTGCAATGGCTGGCCGAGGGCAAGAAGCGCAACTGGAAATACGACAACTGCTGAGCCACCGCCCCATTCCCCCTCCCTGTTGACCCGGACCGCCCGCCATGCACCTGCCCGCCGTTGTTGCCGCCGCCATTTCCAGCTTTGTCCTCGGTGGCCTGTGGTATTCCCCGCTGCTGTTCGGCAAGGCCTGGAACCGGGCCAATGGCGGGGTGCCGCCACCGGGCCATCCGGCCCGGGTGTTCGGCATCAGCCTGATCTTCTGCCTACTGGCGGCGGCCGGCTTTGCCTGGCTGCTCGGCCCGGCCCCGGCCCTGCAGCCGGCGCTGACCACCGCAGCGGTGGTCGCGGCCATCGTCGCCGGCTGCTTCGGGGTGAACTACCAGTTCTCCCAGCGCCGGCCGCTGCTGTGGCTGATCGACGCCGGCTACCACCTGGTGCAGCTGCTGCTGTTCGCCCTGATCCTCGGCCTCTGGCACTGAGACCACTGCCCGCGCATGCCCTTCACTCCCTTTCACCTCGGCCCCGGCCTGGCCTGCAAGGCCATCGGCGGCCGCCATTTCAGCTTCCTGGTGTTCGGCGGCACCCAGGTGCTGATGGATATCGAACCGTTGCTCGGCCTGCTCGGGCTGATCGACAGCGTGCATGGCCTCAGCCACACCCTGCCCGGGGCGCTGCTGATCGGCTTGCTGGCCACCTTGAGCGGCAAACCCATCAGCAACGCCGTGCTGGGCTGGCTGCGCTGGCGCGGGCCGGCGGTCAGCTGGGCCAGTGCGGCCAGCGCGGCCTGGCTCGGCAGCTTCAGCCATATCGGCCTGGATGCCCTGATGCACGCCGACATCCAGCCACTGTGGCCGTTGAGCACGGCCAATCCATGGCTGCACGCGTTGTCCTGGCAGGCCCTGCATGGCGCTTGCCTGCTGTTGGGCCTGCTGGCCGGCGCGCTCGTGCTCTGGCAGCAGCGGCGGCACTGGCGCCAGCCCTGGGCCAGCGCCACGCACTCACCTGCTGCCGACAAGGCCGTCACACCAAAATGTGATGGCCATCGCTAAACCTTGGCCGCTGCCCTGCAAGGAGCCCGGCCATGAAGCGCCCTCCCCTGTTGCCCCTGATCGCCGGCCTGGCCTTGCTGCTGGGCAGCGGCCCACTGCTGGCTGCCGGCGACCCGCGCCAGGACTGGCTGCAGGCCACCGTGCAGGGCAGTGCCCCGGTACGCGAGCAGCTGGCCATGCTCAGCCAGCCCGGCCAGCCACTGGCCATTCGTGTCTATCGCGGCGATGACCTGCGCGCCCTCACCGGCCAGCCCCTGCTGGCCCGCCTGCAGGGCCAGGAGCTGGCCCTGAGCGAAGGCCTGCTGGAACAGCTGCGCCAGCTCGAACAGGAAGACCAGGCCACCTCGGCTCGCTGGACCCTGCTTTACGTGCTGGCCTATCTGGCCGCCCGCCATCCGGAGCTGCAGCCGGACGATGCCGCACCCAACCAGCTGCGTGCCCTGGCCATGCTCAGCGCCTTCAACCAGGTGCTGGCAACGGCGTGGGAAGAAGCCGGGCGGCCCATGCAGCCGGCGGCGCGCGAACGCCTGCTGCGCCAGGTGCTGCAACAAGTCAGTTATGCACGCCAGCTGCAGCCGGCCCTGGCCCTGCCTGCGGCGCAGGGCCTGCGCCGCGATGCCGATGGCTTCGTGCTGGACCTGCCCAACGCCCGCCTGCTGGCCAGCACCCTGCACAACCGTACCGGCCACCGCGAACTGGAATGAGCCACCCCTGCGCGAGGCAAACGGCTACCGTGGTGGCGATCCCGTCACCCCGCCGTTGCCATGCGCCTGCTGACCAGCCTGCTGAGCTTCATCGTCTGCTGCCTGCCACTGCTGGCGCTGTGGATGCTGCCGGTGCTGGTGGTGTTCGGCCCGCACGGCTACGAGATCGCCGGCTGGCAACTGCTGGGGCTGCAGTTGCTGGCCCTGCTGCTGGCCTTGTTGCCCGCCCTGCTCGCCGCCCGTGCGGTGTGGCGCTGGCAGGGCCGTCGCCAACGCCAGGCAGGCCAATGAAAAACGCCGCGCCCTCAAGGGCGCGGCGTTGTCGACAACAGCAGGGGTGATCAGGCCGCCGGCGGGAACCACCACGGCGAGGCCGTGCCGTTGTTGATCAGCAGGGCGCGGGCGCGCACAAAGCGGCGGATCGACGCCGTGCCCATGCGCGAGCCGCCCATGCCGGACAGCTTGAAGCTCTGCTTCTCGGCCGTCTGCACCATGCCGGTCAGGCAGGCATCGTTGATCGAGATGCCGCCGGCGTGCAGCTGGCGGGCAATGCGCTCGGCGCGCTGCGCATCACCACAGAACACCGCCGCAGACAGGCCGAACTCGGTGGCATTGGCCCGCGCCACCGCCTCGGCCTCATCCTTGACCACGATCACCGGCAGCACGCTGGCAAAACTCTCATCGCGCACCACCGCCATCGAATCATCCACATCCACCAGCACCGTCGGCGGGCACCACACGCCGCCACGCTCGACCAACTCGCCGCCGGTCAGCGCGCGCGCGCCGCGTGCCTTGGCATCGGCCAGCTGGCCGCGCACCAGTTCCACCTGCGAGGCGGCAATCACCGGGCCGATCTGGCCCTGCGCCGGGTCCTCGCAGTTCAGGGTCAGCGCGCTGACCTCGCGCACCAGGGCCGCGGTGAAGGCCTCGGCCACCGGGGCCTCGACGTAGACGCGTTCGATGGACATGCAGCTCTGCCCGCCATTGACGAAGCTGCCCCAGGCCAGGGCGCGGGCGGCGTTGTCGATGTTGGCATCGGACAGCACCAGCGCCGGGTCCTTGCCGCCCAGCTCCAGCGAGGCCGGAATGAAGCGACGGGCACAGGCCTCGCCGACCTTGCGCCCGGTGGCCACCGAGCCGGTGAAGCAGATCTGGTCGGACGCCTCGATCACCGCCTGGCCGGTGGCACCGGCGCCGGTGACCAGCTTGAAAACCTCGCCCAGCCCGGCCTCGGCCAGGGCCTCGCGCAGCAGGGGCACAAAGCGCGAGGTGACCTCGCTGGGCTTGGCCAGGATGCTGCAGCCGGCGGCCAGCGCCGGCACCGCATCGATCAGGGTCAGCATCAGCGGGAAGTTCCACGGGCTGATGATGCCCACCACCGGGTAGGCCACCCAGGTCTGCTGGCTGGAAATGAAGCCAATGGCCTCGGCCTGGGCCGGCTTTTCGGCCAGCACGGCCGGGGCCTGCGCGGCCCAGCGACGGATCGCGGCGATGGTGCCATCCACCTCGATGGCCGACTCGTGCCAGCGGCCTGTGTCATCCAGCAGCACCTGCATGAAGGCCTCGCGGCGGCTGGCCAGGGCGTCGGCCAGGGCCGACAGGCAGGCGCAGCGCTGCTCGATGGACTGCTGCTCCCAGCCCTGCTGGGCCTGGCGCAACTGCTGGCCCAGCGCGGCGACTTCGGCAGCCGGGGTAATCGGCAGGTCGCCGTCATGGGCACCGGTGCGCGGGTTGCGCAGCGGCAGTGAGCTTGCCTCAGTCATGGAGCACTCCAAGCGATTTCAGGGCGGCAATCGATGCCTGCTGGCGCGCAGCGAAATCGGCACGTTGCGGAATCTTGTGGCTGCCGTTTTCCAGCAGCTGGTTGGCCGGCAACGCCGACGGCGCAATACCGGCGGCCACTGCGGCATTGGGCAGGCGCGAGAGGAAATTGCCCATGCCC
Source organism: Stenotrophomonas ginsengisoli (assembly GCF_001431485.1). Taxonomy (GTDB): domain Bacteria; phylum Pseudomonadota; class Gammaproteobacteria; order Xanthomonadales; family Xanthomonadaceae; genus Stenotrophomonas; species Stenotrophomonas ginsengisoli. The sequence goes on from NZ_LDJM01000001.1 coordinate 13,915, forward strand.
GGGCGCTGGCGGCGACGGCGCAGGCCGGCAATGTCCAGCTCGGCACTGGCCGCCATCGACTCACCGGTACCCGCGCAGGCCAGCACGCGACCCTGGTCATCGACGATCTTGCTCATGCCATCGGCACTGCCCAGCGGCATGTCCACCCCGCTGATGCCGGCGGTGTTGGCCGAGACCACATAGGCGATGTTCTCGATCGCACGCGCGCGCTTGGCGATGTCCTTGGGGGTCAGCTCCGGGCTGCCCACTTCGGAGGTGCAGTGCAGCAGCACCTCGGCACCGCGCAGGCCATGGGCCCGGGCGATTTCCGGATACAGGATTTCTTCCGAAGCAATGCAGGCCAGGTTGCCGATGGCAGTACGCGCCACCGGGAACACGCCATCGATGCCGTAGATGTCCAGGTACTTGTCCCAGACATCGTGCGGGCTGGGCGCGTACAGCGAGATCAGGCGGCGGTAGCGCAGGATCTGGTTGCCGGCATCATCAAGCACCACCTGCGACTGGAAATACAGGTCCGGGAAATGCGGGTCACGCTCGTAGGCGTTGGAGACCAGATACACGCCATGGTCCTGGGCGATGCGGCCGAGCTGTTCGTATTCGGCCCCGTCCATGGCAAAGCTGCCCTTGGCCGCCCAGCCCGGAATGGTGTCGCCCAGCGGGTAGCTGGTGGCGAAGTATTCGGGCAGCACCACCAGTTTCAGGTCGGCGCCGATGAAGGCCTTGGAGGCGCGGATCTGGCGGCCGACGCGCTCGATGTTGGCGGCGATCAGTTTCTGCGCGTCATCGACGCTGCTGCAGCCGTTGACCGCATGGCAGGTGGTCTGCAGGGCCAGCGCGCGGTAAGCCAGGCTCATGCCTCACCCTCCACCAGACGCACCTCGAACTGCCCGGTGCCCTCGCGCAGTGCCTTGCAGGCGGTGTATTCGGGGCTGTGCCAGTACGCCAGCGCGGCGTCGCGGTCGGCAAAACGGGCCACCACCACGCGCATGCCGTCGTCTGGCCCTTCCAGCAGTTCCTGCTGCCCGCCACGCACCACATAGCTGCCGCCGAAGCGGGCCAGCAGCGGCGCCGACTGCTCGGCATACGGGGCAAAGCGCACCGGGTCGGTCACCTTGGCCTTGATCACCAGATAGGCAGACATCAGGCATTTCCTCCAGCAAATTGCGGTGCGCGCTTGGCCAGGAAGGCGGCCGCGCCTTCGGCAAAGTCAGCGCCATGGAAGGCATCGTTGAAGGCGGCATCCGCAGCAGCGGCATCCACCGCCGCATCACCGCCCAGATGGGCCAGCACGGTCTTGATCGCACTGCGCGCCGCACCGGAGGTGGCGCCCAGGTTGTCCAGCAGCGCGGCCTGGGCCACGGCCAGGGCATCGGCGTCCTCGCACAGCTGGCTGATCAAGCCCCAGCTGGCCGCGGTGGGCGCATCGACCAGGCAGCCGGTGAGCAGCATCTGCCGCGCCCGCGCCATGCCGACAGCATGCACAAGGCGGGCGCTGTCATCGGCGCTGTAAACTAGGCCGAGCTTGGCCGGGGTGATTGCAAACCGGCTGCGCGCCGTTGCCAGCCGCAGATCGCAGGCCAGCGCCAGGCCCAGGCCGCCGCCGACGCAGGCACCATCGATGACCGCGATGGTGGTCTGTTTGATGCGCTGCAGCTTGAGCTGGGTACGCTGTACCAGTGCATTGTTGTCGGCAAAGGCCTGTGGCGTTGCCAGCAGCTGACCGAGTTCATCGATGTCGGCGCCAGCACAAAATGCGCCAGGTACCCCTGACAGCACGATGATGTGGGCGTCCGATGCGGCCGCCTCGTCCAGCGCCGCCTCGATTGCCGCCCAGTGTTCGGACGCCAGCGCATTGCGCTTGTCCGGACGCTGGATCGCAATCTGGATGATGTTTCGGTCGCGGTGGGTGGAAATCACATGCGGGAGGGTGGTCATGGCCTATCCTATTTGTCATATCGTTATAGCATTAAGCCAATGGAGGGTGAAGCCGCGATGTCCCAGCAAGATGCCTTGACCAGCCTGCTCAGCGCCAACGCCCACAAGCTGTTGCGCAATGACCTGCCGACCCCGCTGTACCACCAGATGTTCTCGCTGCTGCGCGACCGCATCCTGTCCGGGGAGATCCCGCGCGGGATGCGCATCCCCACCGAATTCGACCTGGCCGACAGCTTCGGGGTCTCGCGCATCACCGCCAAGCGGGCGTTGGACGAGCTGGCCGCCGAAGGCCTGGTCGAGCGCCGCCGCGGCAAGGGCACCCACGTCATCCACCGTTCGCGGCCCAAGCCGATGCACAGCCCGCTGACCGGGCTGATCGAAACCCTGGAAGTGATGGCCGAGCACACCCGGGTGAAGATGCTGCAGTTCCGCCGCAGCGTTCCGCCCGAGCCGATCCGTGCCCTGTTCGACACCGGCCCGCGTGACCAGCTGGTCCAGGCCATCCGCCTGCGCCTGCGCAACGACACCCCGCTGGGCTACTACGTCAGCTGGACCCGCACCGACAACGACGAGATCTTCAACGAGGCGCGCCTGGCCAACACCGCCCGCCTGACCCTGTTCAAGGAAATGGGCATCGCCCTGAAGCAGGTCGAGCAGGTGCTCAGCGCGGTCAATGCCGACGCCGTGGCCGCCCTGCACCTGAAGGTCGAGCCGGGCACCGCCCTGCTGTCGCTGGAGCGCCGCTCCTACGATGCCGAAGGACAGCTGGTTGACCTGCTGCACATCCAGTACCGACCGGACCAGTTCACCTACCAGATGACCCTGGACATGGAAAACGACGCCGGGTAATACCTGCGTCGTACGCCCACAACGGACATGGCGCAGGATCGGGTGCACCCCACGCACCCCACGCACCCTGCCACCTTCTCACCGGAGTCCGTTGCATGCTGTCGGAAGTGAAACTGGTCACCCTGGGGGTCAGCGACCTGGATCGCGCCCTGTCCTTCTACCGCGAAGCGCTGGGCTACCAGCTGCACGAACGCGGCGAGATCTCCCCGCAACTGGCCAGCCTGTGGCGCTTCGACCCGGCCCTGCACGGGCGCTGGGCGGTGATTGGCGCCGATGGCAGCGGCCTGGGGCGAATCCGTCTGCTCGCCTTCGACACCCCGGGCCAGCGCCTGTGGAATGCCGACAACCTGTACAACGGCAGCGGCTATTACGCGCTGAACTTCCGCTGCCGCGATGCCCTGGCCACGATGCAGGCGGTGACCGCCGCCGGTGGCAGCAGCGCCCACGAACCCAGCTACTGGGAAGTGAGCGAGCAGGTGGCGGTGCGGGATTCGATCAACGATGACCCCGATGGCATCCGCCTGGACGTGTTTTCCTACGAGCGCGGCGGCGAGCTGCGCGGCGCTCTGGAGACCGAGGTCAGCGTGGTGCAGACCATCGCCATTGCCACCCGCAACATCGCCCGTTCGGTCGCCTTCTACCAGGCCCTGGGATTTGAAACCCTGTTTGACCGGGTGCTGGATTTTCCCGAGCTGCAGGAACTGCTGGGCACCGACCGCCCGGTGCGCATCCACAACGTCAACCTGATCAAGGACGGCCACATCGTGCCGGGCCGGGTGGAGATGTTCGCCTACCTGGACATGGAGCACCTGGCCGAAGCCCCGCTGCGCGATGCCGCAGTGCCACCAAACATCGGCATCCTGTCGGCCTCGCTGCACAGCGCCGCGCTGGAAAGCGAACTGGCCGCGGTCCTGGCCCTGGGCGGGCAGTTGATCGCCCGTGAGCGGCTGGAGCTGCCCGGCGTGGGCCTGTGTGATGTGGCCAGCGTGTTCGGCCCGGATGGCGAGCAGCTGGAGCTGTACCAGCCGCTGTAAGCCGGCTTGCCGCCTGTCCGCTGCGGTTCTCTCCCCGCAGCGGACAGACACGCCGGCATCAGGCCATCAGCGCCTGCTGCAGCAGCTGCATGCGCCCGGCGTAGTCCTGCTCGGGTTCGAACACCACAAAGACCGGTACCGGCATCGCCGCAAACACCGCAGCCAGGTCCGGCAGGGCCGCCCCTGCAAACAACACCGGCAACTGCGCGCCCAGGCGCAACAACTCGACCACGTTCGCATGCACCACGGCAGTCTCCGGGCCGGCCACCAGGCGTCGTGCGGCCACGCCCGGCGGCAACCACGGCCACAGCAGGTGGCGCTCGCGTTCCCACTGCCAGGCCTCGGCCATATGGCCGCCGGCACGGTGGATGGCCGGGTCCGGCAGCTGGGCCAGCAAGGTGGCGCATTCCTGCGCCGTAAGCAGCCAGGGCTGGTGCAGCACCACCGCGCTGGCCGGCGCCGGCAAGGCATTCAGCAGGGCTGGCAGATAACTGCAGGCGCCCTGATGGGCATGGATTTCCAGTGCCTGCCCATCCAGCAGCGTCGTACATACCGCGAGCAGGGCTGCCTGCATGGTGGCCGCATCCGGTGCGGCACTGATCTCGCTGGACGCGCCGTGTCCGGGCAACTCGACCAGCACCTGGGTGCGGGTGTCGGCAGCGACCTGGGCCGGCTGCAGCGGGGTCTGCCCCGGCGCATGCACATGCAGCACCGCGCCATCACGGCCCGGGCACAGCCACAGTCCGACCTCGCCCACCGGGGTGGCCAGCATCTGCCGTTGCCAGCCATCTTGCACGCGCGCGCCCAGCGCGATCGCAGTGTCTGGCAGTGCGGCACTGGCCTGGGCCAGGATCGTGTCCATGCGCCGGTGCAGGCCGTCCACGTCGTCGTGCTCGATCACACACTGCACGTTGTCCGGCAAGGCCGGCAGGCGCTGGTGATGCGGCAGCAGCACATCGCTGGTGCGATAGACCAGCCAGGCCGGGCAGGCCAGTTCGGCCACGCGCTGGCGCTGGGTATAGGCAAAGGCGGCGCCATAACCGATGCGGTAGTTGTCGCCCACATCCAGGATGTCCATCGCCGCGGCATGGGTACCGGCCGCGTCATACGGCGGCAGGGCGATCGCACAATCGGCCGAAGGGTCGCACCAGGGGAAGAAATACAGCTGCTCGCGCATGCGTGACCACAGCCAACGCAGGTGGCCACCGTCCCAGCTCGGCGTAAACGGCGGCAGGTAGTTGCCGGTGTAACGCGCACGCTCGGCATCGTTGAACAGGGCATAGCCATCAATCACCAACGCGGTGAGCCGCTGCGGCGCAATCCAGCCCAGGTGCATGCCGATCAGGCCGCCGGTATGCATGCCGAACAGGGCAAAGCGCTCGATGCCCAGGGCATCGGCCAGCTCCAGCGTGGCGCGGGCAAAACCGTCGATGTCCTGCTCGCCCGGCAGCGGGTCGGAATGACCGAACCCCGGCGTGTCCGGTGCGATCACGGTGTAATGCGCGGCAAAGCGCTGGATCATCGACAGCCACATGCGCGAGTTCTGCGGCGACTGGTGCAGCAGGATCAACACCGGCCCACTGCCGGCATAACGGTAGTGCACATGACGCTTGCCGATACGTACGAACTGCCGCTGGATCATGCCTGCTCCTGCCCGTGCGGGCATCGATGGAAGGTATCAGTCAGCTTTTGACCATTGGCATACCAATATGCCAATAACGCAGGTGCCGCCAGCCCGGCATATGACCTGACTGCCGGCGTGCATCCCACACAAGGAGAGCCTCGTGGAACACCACATCTATCTGGTTTATGCGCATCTGCTGTTGTTTGCCTACTGGCTGGCCCCGGACTGGGGCGTGTATGTGACCTCCTCCTATGTGGCCCGCGCCGACCTGCCGCTGGCCGAGCGCCAGCGCTTCTTGCAGGCCGCCCTGCGCATCGACCTGGTGCCACGCTCCTGCCTGATTCTGCTGCTGCCGCTGGGCCTGCAACTGGCCAGCAACATGCAGCTGATCGCCGTACCAGCCGCGGCCATGCCGTGGATCTGGTTGGCCGGCATTGCCTGGCTGCTGCTGTCCTGGGCGGTCTACCGCCACCAGGCCGATGCGCTGGGACAACGCCTGAAGCGCATCGATCACGGCATCCGCATCGCGCTGGCGAGCGTACTGATTGGCTGCGGCAGCTGGGCCCTGCTCAGCGGCCAGGGCGTGTATGTGGCCTGGCTGGCCGCCAAGCTGATCGGCTTCGGTGTGCTGCTGCTGTTGGGCCTGGTACTGCGCCGGATCATGGGCGGCTGGGCCGAGGGTTTTGCCCGCCTGCAACGCGAAGGCTCCACCCCGGCTACCGAAGCCCTGTTCCGCAACAGCCTGGCGCGGGCCCGGCCGATTGTCTGGGTCTTCTGGCTCACCAGTGCCGCAATGGCCTTTACCGGTCTGGTCAAACCCTTTTGAAGGAGCGTTCCATGCAACAGGCAAACCCCGGCTGCATCACCCTGCCGGCAGGACAGCATCTGCTGGTGGTTGGTGGCTGTGGCGGCATCGGCCATGCCATCGTGCAGGCCGCCCATGCCCAGCAACTGCACATCAGCGTGATCGACCTGCCGCAGTCGCTCAAGCGTCGCGCCCTGCCCGCCGGCATCCATACCGTGGCCGCCGATATCCGTGATCCGGCCGCGGTTCGCGAAGCATTCCAGGCCCTGGCACAGCACCGCCCCGGCATTGATGGCATGGTCAACGTGGCCGGCTATACCGGCCCGCTGCAGGATCTGGAAGGTATCGATGCGGCCGCCTTCGAGGACATCCTGCAAGCCAACCTGCGTGGCGTGCTCGATTGCTGCCAGCAGGCCATGCCCCTGCTGCGACAGGGCTGCAACCCGGCCATCGTCAATGTCTCCACCGGCATCGCCAGCATCGGTGCGGCCGGTTACGGGGCCTACGCCATCGCCAAGGCCGGGCTCAATGCGTTGACCCGCGTCCTGGCTGCCGAGGCCGCCCCGCTGGTGCGGGTCAATGCGGTGGCACCGGGCGGAGTGGACACCGCTTTCCTGCGTGGCGGCTATGGGCAAGGTGGCAGCGAGGACGGCAAACCACTGCGCCTGGATGTGGATGCGTATGCCGCTCGCGTACCGCTGGGCAGGATCGGCGTGGCCGATGACATTGCCGCGCCGGTGCTGTTCCTGCTCAGCGATGCGGCGGCCTATATCAGCGGCCAGGTGCTGCACGTCAACGGCGGCGCGCTGATGCGCGATTGAGAAATGCGTCACAGCAGATGGCGGGCCCGCTGCAATCGCCCCGTGGATCACATTTACCCGCAGGTACTAATGACATATCGATGTCACCTTTAAGTCATGGATGCACCAGTGCGGTGCATTTTCAACGCCCCATTGCGGGGCGTTTTGTTTTTTATCTTTCCAAAACAGCTAGTTGCACGAAAATTCGACTGCTGCACAGCAGCGAAAAATAAAGTCAATAGACCGATTGCCCCATCGCCCTGCGGCCTTAATACTCGATTCACATATTGATATAGCAATAAATCGAACAAGTCCCCCCACAGCTCTACCCGCAACAAGCGTTCTTCATCCTCCACCGATTTTGCAGAGGCGAGTCATGAAAGAAGTTCTGTACCGGAGTGCATTGGCCGTCGCGATCGTGACTGCCCTCGGCAGTGGCAACGCGCAGGCCCAGAGCCAGCCCAGCGAGGAACAGGCGGTCCAACTGGACCAGGTCAGCGTGACCGCCCAGCGCCGTGAGGAGCAGATCCAGAAAACCCCGCTGAGCCTGAGCGTGATTGCCGGCCCGGAACTGGAGCGCATGCAGGTTGCCCGCGTGGACGATGTGAAGTTCACCACGCCCAACATCATCATCGAACAGAACACCGGCACCAGCTCGGGCGCCAAGATCATCATGCGCGGCGTCGGCGCCGACGAATCAATGTTCACCAACGACCCGGCGGTGGCGCTGTACATCGACGATGTCTACATCGCCCGCCAGAACGGTGCGATGTTCGACCTCTACGATGTGGAACGCATCGAGGTGTTGCGTGGTCCGCAGGGCACCCTGTACGGGCGCAATGCCACCGGCGGTGCGATCCGCTACATCTCCAAGAAGCCGACCGGCGAGGACAAGCTGGCCGCCGACCTGAGCGTGGGCAACCTGGGCCGTCTGGATGGCCGGGTGATGTTTGCCACCCGCGTCGGTGAGACCCTGGATGTCTCGGCCGCCGTGCTCAGCCGCAACCGCGACGGCATCCTGCATGACCAGGTCGGCAACCGTGACGTCAACGACCAGGACGTGCTGGCCGGGCGCCTGTCGCTGGCCAGCACCTGGGGTGAGGCGTCCTATGCCACCCTGAGCATCGACCGCCTGCGCGAGCGTTCCACCCCGGCCTGGGGCACCCCGGTGGGCATGGTCGATGACACCGTGTTCCCCAAGCTGGGCAGCTTCTACCAGACCCGCACCGATGCCACCGGCCTGAGCGATATGGACCAGTTCGGCATCGCCCTGACCAGCGAAACCGACTTCGGCGCCTTCAGCTGGCGCAACATCCTGCATTACCGCACGATGGACCACCACTTCTATATGGACGTGGATGGCACCGATGAGATGCGTTACCACCTGGAGCAGGACCAGTCGCAGAAGCAGAAGGGCTACGAGGCCCAGTTCACTTCGCAGCATGATGGCCCGTTCAACTGGGTGGCCGGCGTGTTCGCCTTCCAGGAAAACAACGACCAGCCGACCCGCTCGGACATCTTCACCCGTGGCGGTACCTACTACGTGCAGCAGGACACCACCGCCTGGGCCGTGTACGCACAGGGCAGCTATGACTTCAGCGACAAGCTGACCCTGACCCTTGGTGGCCGCTACAGCTCGGAGAGCAAGGACTTCGATGTCCGCGCCGTGCGTGCCAATGGCGATTTGAACTTCACCAAGTCGATGGACAAGACCTGGACCCGGCCGGACTGGAAGGTGTTGCTGGACTATGACTTCAGCGACAACGTGATGGGCTATGCCAGCGTCACCACCGGCTTCAAGAGCGGCGGCTACAACGGCCGCGGCACCACCTTCGCCACCATCACCCCGGTGGATGCCGAAACCCTGACCGCCTACGAAGTCGGCCTGAAGACCACGCTGCTGGACAACCGCGTGCGCCTGAATGCCAATTACTACCGCCTGGATTACGACGGCATCCAGCTGACCGCGGTCAACCCGGAAGGCGTGTTCGTGATGACCAACGCCACCGGCGCCCTGATCCAGGGCATCGAAGTGGACCTGCAGGCCCAGGTGACCCGCAAGCTGAAGGTCAACGCCAGCTTCGGCACCATCGATGGCGAGTACAAGAACTACAGCGACGCCAATGCCGCCTACTTCAACGGCCGCTCGATGAAGAGCTCGCCGGACCTGCAGTGGAACATCGGTGCCAGCTATGTGCAGCCGCTGGCCAGTGCCGACCTGGTGCTCAGCGCCCAGGCCCGCTACACCGACGAGTACTACCAGAACCAGGACACCTCGCGCCTGATCATGACCCGCGCCAATACCGAGTACAACGCACGCATTTCCTACGAACCGCGTGATGCGAACTGGTCGATGGCCCTGTGGGGCAAGAACCTGGGCAACGAGTTCGCCTCCACCGGTGGCTTTGACATCGCCGGCCTCGGCATCGGGGTGATCTACCCGAACGTGCCGCGCACCTACGGTGTCGAGTTCAAGTACCGCTTCTGGTAACCCTTCCACGCTTGCACGCACCACATCCGTCGCCCCCTAGCGGGGGCGGCGCTGTTACAGGAAACCACCATGGATTACGCGTTGCTGTTGTTGCTGCATCTTCTGATCGCCGGCTACTGGCTCGGCGGTGACCTGGGCGTGTTCTACATCGCCGGCAAGATCGCCGACCCCCAACAGCCGCTGCCGGTGCGCCTGTTCTCGGCCCGCTCGATGATGCTGCTGGACATGATCCCGCGCAGCTGCCTGATCCTGGCCTTCGGCAGCGGCTTCACCCTGGCCACGCAGATGGGCCTGCTGCCGCTGGACGGCTGGCTGTGGCTGGTCTGGGTGATCACTGCGCTGTGGATGGGCCTGGCCTGGTTTGCCTTCCTCAAGGAGCACTCGCCGCTGGGCCACACCATCGCCCGCATCGATTTCGGCCTGCGTCTGCTGGTCCTGGCCACCTGTGTGGCCGCCGGCATCGACGCCTTCAGTGATGGCGGCCTGATCCCGCAGGTGCGTTGGCTGGCAGTCAAGCTGCTGCTGTTTGCCGGCATCATCTCCATGGGCCTGCTGGTGCGTGTGCAGCTCAAGCCGTTCGGCCCGCTGTTCGGCAAGGTGGTCAGCAACACCGCCAGCGATGCCGACCAACTGGCCCTGAAGCAGCTGGTGGACCGGGTCAAGATTCCGGTGCTGCTGATCTGGACCTTCATCATCGTGATTGCCGCCTTCGGCAAGCTCAAGCTGATCTGATCTCCACTGATCTGATCTACCCAGCTTCATCCATTACAGATTCCATGCTCTCTTCAAGGCCCGCTCTGCGGGCCTTTTTTTGCCTGTGCAGCACCCCCCGCAGCAGCGGCGCCCGCCGCGACCGGATGGCATCAAGGCAACGCCATCGCGCCCTGGTGCGCTCCAACACCGCGGCAGGCACAAGACACTGCGGCACAGCCCAGTGCACCCCGTAGGAGCCGCGCCCGCCGCGACCGGATGGCATCAACACAACGCGATCGCGCCCGGGTGTGCTCCAACACAACCGCAGGTACAAGGCGCGGCTGCACAACGCAGCCCCCGTAGGAGCGGCGCTCGCCGCGACCGGCTCGCATCAATACAACGCCATCGCGCCCGGGTGCGCTCCAACACAGCGGCAGGTACAAGGCGCGGCTGCAAGGCCCTGCCCCCCGTAGGAGCGGCGCCCGCCGCGACCGGATGGCATCAACACAAGGCCATCGCGCCCGGGGGCGCTCCAACACAGCGGCAGGTACAAGGCGCGGCTGCAAGGCCCTGCCCCCGTAGGAGCGGCGCCCGCCGCGACCGGATGGCATCAAGGCAACGCCATCGCGCCCGGGGGCGCCCCAACCCCTGACACTTATACAACATCTGACGCTACCGCAGAAATGCAAGG
>NZ_LDJM01000010.1 GCF_001431485.1 Stenotrophomonas ginsengisoli
CCCCCCGGCCGAGATTCGAAGGCGCTTACGCCCCTTCCATGACCCTGCGTGCGGGCAGCGACCAGTCGATCGGTGGCTGGCCGGTGCGCTGCAACCAGGCATTGGCGCGCGAAAAGTGGCCACAGCCCAGGAAGCCACGATGGGCCGACAACGGCGAGGGATGCGGGGCCTTGAGTACGCAATGGCGGCGGCTGTCGATCACCGCCCCCTTTTTCTGCGCGTAGCTGCCCCAGAGCATGAACACCAGGCCGTCGCGCTCGCGGTTCAGGACATCCACCACATGGTCGGTGAAGCCTTCCCAGCCCCGGCCCTGATGGGCCCCGGCCTGGCCCTGCTCGACACTGAGCACGGCATTGAGCAGCAGCACGCCCTGCTGCGCCCACGGCAGCAGGCAGCCATGTTCGGGCCGGGCTATGCCCAGGTCCGCTTCGATTTCCTTGTAGATGTTGAGCAGCGACGGCGGCACCGGCACGCCCGGCGGCACCGAGAAGCTCAAGCCATGGGCCTGGCCCGGGCCGTGGTACGGGTCCTGGCCGAGGATGACCACCCGCACCTGTTCAAACGGCGTGGCATCGAAGGCCGCAAACATCTGCCGGCCAGGAGGAAACACCGTGGCTCCTTCGCTCTTGCGCTGGCGCAGGAAGGCCGACAAGGCCTGCATGTCCTGGCGCAGCAGCCAGTCACCGATGCGCGCCTTCCAACTGGCCTCCAGAGCCACCTGTTCCAGCCCGGTGCCGCTCACAGCATCGCCGCCGGCACACCCAGGCGCGACAGACGCAGCTGGAACAGCACCTTGGTGATCAGCAGGCGTTCCTCGATCGGCTTGATCACCAGATCGTTGGCGCCAGCCTGCAGCAAGGTGGCCTGGTTGTAGGCATTGGTGTCGCCGGTCATCACCAGCACCGGCAGCTCACGCTTGGCATAGCCAAAATCCACCCGCACCCGCTCCACCACGTCACGCCCGTTGAGCTCGCCCTTCAGGGTCACGTCGGTGAGCACCAGGTCGATGCGCTCGTCGCTGGTGCCCAGCGAGTCGGCGGTGAGCAGGGCGAAGGCCTCTTCGGCGGTCAGCACATGCAGCACCTTGAGCTGCTGGCGCTCGAGCATGCGCTTGGTCGCCTCGGCCACCACGCGGCTGTCCTCGATGTAGAGCACACGGGCGCCGGGAATGGTCTGCGGCTGCACATAGCCGGTGATGAAGGCAGCCAGTGCCTCGTGGCCCAGCGCCTTGTCGAAGTAATCGGTGACATCGTCGTTGAAACGGCGCTGTTCCAGGTGCTCCTGGGCATCGCCGGAGACCACGATCACCGGCACATAGCGGCGGCCGGACTGCTGACGCACCAGCCGGGCCAGGGCCAGGCCATCACCGTCGGGCAGGGTCAGCGAGGTGGTGACCAGGTCCACTTCCCCCTGCTCCAGCACCGCCTGTGCATCGGCGATGCTGGCACAGGACAGCACTTCCACGTGCGGCAGCTGGCGCACCAGCACATCGGCGATCAGCTTGCGCACCAGGCGCGAGCCATCGGCCACCAGCACACGCGGGGTTTCATTGATCAGGTGTTTGAGGCTTTGGGCTTGCATTGGTCAACCTTCCAGCAGACGGTTCTGGCGCAGCACATGCGATGCCACCAACCAGGCGCCGATGACACCGATCACGGTGGTACCGAGCAGGACGAAGCCCGAATGCAGGGCATCCAGGGTCTTGAACACAAACGGGCTGGCATAGCTCTGGGTCAGTGCCACCAGCGGCGGCCGGATCGCGGCCACGCAGGCGGCCCACAGGCCCAGCGCGATTGCACCGGCGCCCAGGCCATACCACGCACCCAGATACAGGAACGGGCGGCGGATGAAGCCATTGCTGGCACCGAGCAGCTGCAGCACGCCGATTTCCTCGCGCCGGGCCAGGATGTCCAGGCGCACGGTATTGCCGACCACCAGGGCCGCACCGATACCCAGCAACAGCGACAGCAGGTTGACCATGCGCGTGCCCAGCGCCAGCCAGCCATCCAGGCGCTGCCGCCACTGGGCGTCATGCTGGACCAGGTCAGCCTGCGGCAATGCCTCCAGCGCCGTGCCCAAGGCCTGGTCGTCGGCTTCGGCGGCCGGGGTCAGCAGCAGCACGCTGGGCAGCGGGTTGTCATCCAGCGCATCGATGGCCGCGCCCATGCCGGCCCGCTCGCGCAGTTCGGCCAGGCCCTGCTCGGGAGTGCGCAGCTCGATGTGCTCCACGTCCGCCCGCTGTTGCAGCTCGGCCTGCAGCGCACGCGCCTGCTCGACGCTGAAATCCGGATGCAGGAACAGGCTGATCTGGCGCGATTGCTGCACGCTGCCGGCAAAGTGCTTGAGGTTGTCCAGGGTGACGGACAGGCCCATCGGCAGGGCCAGGGCCAGGGCCATCACACAGACGGTGAGCAAGGTGGCCCACGGACGGCGCAGGCAGCGCATCAGGCTGCTGCCGGCCGCACGCCGGTGATGCGCCAGCCAGGCACTGGCCGGCGACGGAGAGGATGCGGAAGGGGATGCCGATGCGCTGCTCATTGCGCCAGGTCCTGCGGGCAGATGTCATCGACCAGCTGCCCCTTGTCGAGCACCAGCACACGCTGGCGCATTTGCTTGATCAAGGCCAGATCATGGCTGACCACCAGCACGCTGGTGCCGCGTGCCGGCAGCTCGGCCAGCAGGGCCATGATTTCGGCCGCCAGGGTCGGATCCAGGTTGCCGGTAGGTTCGTCTGCCAGCAACAGGCGCGGCGCGGCCACGATGGCCCGGGCGATACCCACACGCTGCTGTTCACCGGCGGACAGCTCGGCCGGCAGCGCCGCCAGACGGTCGGCCAGGCCCATGCGCTGCAGCACCTCGTTAACCCGCTGACGGACCTGGCTGGCGCCCAGGCCACGCACCACCAACGGCAGGCCGACATTCTCGGCGACGCTGGATTCGGCCAGCAGGCGGTGGTCCTGGAACACCACGCCGACCTCGCGCCGGTGCGCCGGCACCTGGCTGCCACGTACCCGTGACAGGTTGCGGCCGGCGAAGATCACCTCGCCGTGGGTCGGGCGCTCGGCCAGGTGGGCCAGCTTCAGGATGGTGCTCTTGCCGGCACCGGAATGCCCGGTGGCAAAGGCCATCTCGCCCTCCCCCAGCGCAAAGCTGAAGTCTGACAAGGCAACCCGACCACCGGCATAGGTTTTTGTGACCGAATCAAAACGCAGGACGCTCATCTGCTGATTATGCCCAAGCGCGGCAGTAAATTACCGCCGCGCGTCACGTCCCGCGCAAGCGGTATCACTGACCGCCGAGCATGCGGCGGATCTTGCGGCCCATCCGGGTCAGGAACGAGTCGGAGGCATCGGCCTTGCGCACCGGGGTCGCCGGCACCTGTACCGCACCGGTGAACGGCGCCGGGGTGCTGGCCTGGGCAACATCGCCGTTCTGGACCGCGTCAACGCCTGCGACGCCTTCAGCGCCCTCGACCGGACGGCCGCGACGACGACGACGACGCTTGCGCGGCCCCTTCTCGCCGGCCTCGCCCAGCTCCACGGCCGGCCCCTGCGCGGCGGCATCAGCCACCACCGGGTTCAGGGCCACGGCTGCGGCATCGGTCTGCTCGCCCTGGCCTTCCTCGCGCGGCTTGCGCGGGCCACGACGACGGCGCTCGCCGCCCTCGCCTTCGCTGCGCGGGCCACGCGGGCCGCGTTCGCCATCACGGCGGCCACCCGGGCCACCGCTGCGACGACCGCCACCGCGGCGTTCTTCTTCAGCCGCCTTGGCCTCACGCGCTTCGCGGAAGATCGCGCCGACGCTTTCGCCTTCTTCCTCGCCCTCGACCTTGACCCGCTCCGGACGCGGCAGTGCGGTCAGCAGCTCGGCAGTCACGGCCTCGACCGGGATCTTCTGGTTGATGTAGGCCTCGATGTCCGGCAGGCCCATCGCATAGCGTTCGCAGGCGAAGCTGATCGCATCGCCTTCCTCGCCCAGGCGGGCGGTACGGCCGATACGGTGGACATAGTCCTCCGCATCAAACGGCAGGTCGTAGTTGTAGACGTACTTGATGCCATCGATGTGCAGGCCGCGGGCGGCCACATCGGTGGCCACCAGCACTTCCAGCTGGCCGGCCTGGAAACGCTTGAGCAGGCTCTCGCGCTTTTTCTGCGGCACGTCACCGGAGAGCACGCCGACACGGTAGCCGGCGCGCTCCAGCGAGCGGGCCACGCGTTCGACAAACACCTTGGTGTTGACGAAGACCATGGTGCGGGCGCCTTCGCTGCGCGACAGCAGGCCCAGCAGCAGCGGCAGCTTTTCCTCGTCGGCCGGGAAGTACATGCGCTGGCGCACGCGGTCGGCGGTGACGTTCTCGGTCTCCACCACCAGCTTCTGCGGCTCGTTCATGTGTTCGTAGGCCAGCTCGAGCACGCGGTGGCTCAGGGTGGCGCTGAACAGCAGGGTCTGGCGGGTGGTGCGCTCGGGCATGCGGCGCAGCAGGAAGCGGATGTCCTTGATGAAGCCCAGGTCGAACATGCGGTCGGCTTCGTCCAGCACGCAGACTTCGCAGGCATGCAGGGAGACGACCTTGTGCTGCTTGACGTAATCGATCAGGCGGCCCGGGGTGGCGATGATGATGTCCACGCCCTGCTGCAGCAGCTCGCGCTGCTTGTCGTAATCCACACCGCCGTAGACCAGGGCGAAGCGCAGGCCGGTGTCGGCGGCGAACTTCATCGCATCCTTGTGGATCTGGATGGCCAGCTCGCGGGTCGGGGCCAGGATCAGCGCGCGCGGATCTTCCGGCTTGCGCTCGGCCAGGGCCGGGCGGGTCAGCAGGCGGTTGATGGTGGCGACCAGGAAGGCCAGCGTCTTGCCGGTACCGGTCTGCGCCTGGCCGGCCACATCACCGCCGGGCAGGGCCACCGGCAGGGTCAGCGCCTGGATCGGCGTGCAGCGGGTAAAACCTGCGCCTTCAAGACCCGCCTGCAAGGCCGGATGCAGCTCGAAAGCGGAGAAGGTGACATCGGTCAGCGGTTTGTCGCTCATGAATGCAGTCTTGTTCTTTTATGAGTGCCAGCCCGCCAACAGTGGCAGGCCGGCTTGCATCGGTTACGGCAGAGTCGCACACTGCGCCCCTTACGCCGGGGAACGTTGCTGTCGGATTGTCATCTTCGCCAGAACGCTCTGTCAGTACTCAAGTTTAGCGCAATGCGCCCGTCAACCCGGCATGACCGGTCGCATTCCCCCAGGAGACTCTTCAGTGAGCGACAAGGTTATTCACGTCGGCGACGCCGATTTCGATACTGCAGTGCTGCAGTCGGGCCAGCCGGTGCTGGTCGACTTCTGGGCTGAATGGTGTGGCCCGTGCAAGATGATTTCGCCGGTCCTGGACGAAATCGCTGCCGCCTACGAAGGCAAGCTGACCGTGGCCAAGGTCAACGTCGATGAATCGCGCGCCACCGCCGTGCGTTACCACGTGCGTTCGATCCCGATGCTGCTGCTGTTCAAGGATGGCCAGATCCAGGCCACCCAGGTCGGCGCCGTTGGCAAGGGCCAGCTGGTGCAGATGATCGACAAGGCCCTGGCCTGATCACTGATGGCAGGCGCCGGCCCGACCTGGCCCGGCGCCCGCCGCTTCCCCTGATTGACTTGCGCCGCCGCTGACGGCGGTGTTAGTGTCAGGACGACCGGCCGCACTCGCGTTGCCGTGCACGCCCCGCCCCTTGTGGCGCCGGCGCATGTCTCATCACCCTACTCCAACCAGTTCGCCGCCCGACCGGGGCGCTCGCACGCCATAGCGAGAGGAATCAAGCACTTGTCCGAGAACACTCCTTCCGAAACCGGAAGCGCCGACGCACCTGTCGAGAAGCGCGTGCGCAAGCCGCGTGCTACCAAAGCCGCTGCTGCAGTGTCCGACAGCCCCGCGGCTGGCTCGCAGACCGCCTTGCCGCTGGCTCCCGCCACGCAAGATGCAGCTCCCCGCAACGAAGCCCCCTCTGCCGCACCGGCCCCGGCAGCACCTGCCGCGGTGAGCCAGGACGCCGGCAACCCGGCCCCGGCCAGCGAAGGCGGCAACAACGGTGGTGAGGACGGCGGCCAGCGCCAGAACGGTCCCTACGGCAACTTCAATGGCCAGCAGGGTCAGGGACAAGGCCAGGGTGGCAATCGCCGCGACCGCTTCCGCAACCGCCGCGACCGCAATCGCGAGCGTTACCGCGACGAGAACGGTGGCGACGGCAGCAACGAGCCGTTCGTGCCGCGCCCGCACCCGGCGGTGCCGGAAGGCTTCCCGGTCTACTCGCTGAGTGACCTGAAGAGGATGCCGGCGCACAAGCTGCTGGAAATTGCCGAGCAGCTGCAGATCTCCGAAGGCGTGGCCCGCGCCCGCAAGCAGGACGTGATCTTCGCCCTGCTCAAGGTGCTGACCCGCCATGGCGAAGGCGTTGCCGCCGACGGCGTGCTGGAAATCCTGCCCGACGGTTTCGGCTTCCTGCGCGCCGCCGAAGCCAGCTACCTGGCCGGCCCGGACGACACCTACATCTCGCCCAGCCAGATCCGCCGCTTCAACCTGCGCACCGGCGACCACATCTCCGGCCGCATCCGCTTCCCCAAGGACGGCGAGCGCTACTTCGCGCTGAACATCGTGGACACCATCAACGGTGAGCCGATCGAAGCGTCCAAGAACAAGGTCCTGTTCGAGAACCTCACCCCGCTGTTCCCGCGCAAGCGCTTCAAGCTGGAGCGTGGCGATGGCTCGACCGAGGACATCACCGGCCGCATCCTCGACCTGATGGCCCCCCAGGGCAAGGGCCAGCGTGCGCTGATCGTGTCCCCGCCCAAGGCCGGCAAGACCATGCTGATGCAGCAGGTCGCCAGCGCCATCACCTACAACCACCCGGACGTGCACCTGATCGTGCTGCTGGTGGACGAGCGCCCGGAAGAAGTGACCGAAATGCAGCGCACCGTGCGCGGCGAAGTGGTCTCCTCGACCTTCGACGAGCCGGCCGCGCGCCACGTGCAGGTTGCCGAAATGGTGATCGAGCGCGCCAAGCGCCTGGTCGAGCACAAGAAGGATGTGGTCATCCTGCTGGACTCGATCACCCGTCTGGCCCGCGCCTACAACAACGTGGTGCCGTCCTCGGGCAAGGTGCTCACCGGTGGTGTGGATGCCAACGCCCTGCACCGCCCCAAGCGCTTCTTCGGCGCCGCCCGCAACGTGGAGGAAGGTGGTTCGCTGACCATCATCGCCACCGCGCTGGTGGATACCGGCAGCAAGATGGACGAAGTGATCTACGAAGAATTCAAGGGCACCGGCAACAGCGAAGTGCACCTGAACCGTCGTATCACTGAAAAGCGCGTCTACCCGGCCATCGACATCAACCGCTCCGGTACCCGCCGCGAGGACCTGCTGATCGAAGCCGACCTGCTGCAGAAGATCTGGATCCTGCGCAAGCTGCTGCACCCGATGGACGAAATCGCCGCGATGGAGTTCATGCTGGACAAGATGAAGAACACCAAGTCCAACGACGAGTTCTTCTCCTCGATGAAGCGCTGATCCATTGCGCTTTGCCCACAAAAAACCCCGCACAGGCGGGGTTTTTTGTGGGCTGGCGAACGCTCAATTGTCCTGCGGCAGTTTCAGGCGCGGGCCTGTACGCCCACTCATGTAGACACCACCATCGGCCAATGCCGTATTCACCGGCTCATCCTCGTCCTGCAGGAACGGCACCTCCAGCCTCGGGCCGGGGATATAAGGCAACCAGCGCGAGCTGGGCAGACGTTCAGCCGTGCCGGCCAGCTGGAAACTCACCGGAACCTGCACTACCCAGCTCTGGGCAACGGCATCATCACCGGTCTCGGGCGGCAGGAATGTCCAGCGGCGGGCGGCCTGCAGGGAGGCATCGGCCAGAATCTGGCGAGCCTGCTGCATCTGGCGCTCGTTGCCTGCACTGGTCAAATCGACCTGTTTGGCCGCCACCTCCACCACTTTGCCATCACGGCCGACGGCCAAAGCCAGATACACCGTTCCAGTGATGCCGGCGCGGTAAGCCGCTTCCGGATAGCGCGGGGGCTGCATCCGATCATTGCGCACGATGCTGCGATCCTGCGGGTCATATTCGCTGAAGGACTGCGAGGCAATGCGGATATCGAACGCCCCGCCCCCGGCCTGGCTGGCCACCAGACGCAGGCTCATCGGCGTGGTGAAAGCCACCGCCTGCCCCTGCTGGATTATCGGCTCGAACTCCCAACCCCGTACCGTGTCACGCACAAAGCGCATGACCGCCTCGGAATACTCGGCCTCATCGTCCACCCTGATTGCCGACACCCTGCCATCGGGCTCCACATCGATCCGGCCTTTGACCAACATGCTCAATTCCGCACGCGCCAGTACTTCGGCCGGAACCCGTGCTTGCACCTGGGCAACGTTTGCTCCTGCACACAGCAGTGCGGCAGAAAGCACCGCCCCGACGACCATGGTTTTCATAATCAACTCCCTGATTATCCGCGGCCGATAGTGGCATGAAATGACCTGTGCCACATTCCCCCAGCGCGCACGCCGCAACTTTTGTGATTCACCTCACGCCACGCGGGCCTGGCGCGGATATGGCGGCATGTCCGGGTACTGGCCGGCGGCAAAGCGCCGCTGCAGCCCCTGCCACCAGGCCGGATCGAACAATTGCCCATGGTGCTCGCGCACCTGGATCAACAACCGCGGGGGCAGGCCCATGAACTGGGCAAACCGTTCGGGAAACACATCGCCGGGTTCGACATGGAACCAGGGCTCGCCGGCCAGCGCCTCTTCCTCGTTGCGCGGCACCGGCCAGGCGCGGAAGTTACAGTCGCTCACCCGGCACAGTTCGTCGTAGTCATAGAACACGGCCCGCCCGTGGCGCGAAACGCCGAAGTTCTTCAGCAGCATGTCACCGGGGAAGATGTTGTTGCAGGCCAGGTCACGGATGGCCTGGGCATAGTCCAGAGCCGCCGCCTTCTGCGCCTCTTCCGATTGCTCGTGCAGGTACAGGTTCAACGGGCGGAAGCGGCGCTGCACGTAACACAGCTCGATCACCACCTCATCGCCTTCGCGCCGCACACTCTGCGCACAGCCCTGGAGCAGCTCGGCCAGCAGCTCCGGCGCAAAGCGCGCTGCGGGAAAGCGCAGGTGGCGGTAGGACTGGGCATCGAGCAGGCGGCCGATACGGTCAGCCTGGAACACCATTTCGTACTTGTCCTGCACATCCTGCCGGCTCATGGTCTTCTGCCAGCCGAAACGGTCACGGATCACCTTGAACACCAGCGGATAGCTGGGCAGGGTGAACACCGCCATGACCATCCCGGGCGTGCCTTCGGCATGCACCAGCTGCTCGCTGGGCTGCTGTTGCAGGTGGCTGAAAAATGCCCGGTAACGCTCGGTCTTGCCCTGCTTTACCCGCCCCAGCACGGTGTAGATCTCATCCACACTCTTGCCCGGCAGCAGGCTGCGCAGGAACACCACGGCATCGGCCACGGTCGCCAGGTCAGCCATGAAGTAGCTGCGTGAAACGCCAAACAGATGGGCCACATCACGCCGCTTGGTCAGCACCGCGTCCACCCGCAGTGCCTGGCCATCGTTGACCAGGGCAATCACGCAGGGCGAGAAGCGATGCTCGCCGAACACACGGCCGACCAGATAAGCACGGCGCTCACGATAGAACACGGTCTGCAGCAGTTCGATCGAGCGCACCGGGCTGTTGCCCCAGTGGGTCAGGTCATCCTGCAGGCGCACTGCAATGGCCGCTGCGCAACGCAGTTGGTGTGCGTAGGGAACATCGAAGCGGTAATCGCCGAGCAGGCGCATCATCGCCTCCACCGGCCGCGCCTCGTTGACGGTATAGGTATGGCGGGCCACCGGGTGGGTAATGGCATCGGACGGTTCAATGTCCATGGCCATGAACTCCACGCCGGCATCCACTTCATCGATGGCCAGCAGGCGTCGGGTCAGGGTATTGAACCAGGTCTTGTACAGCTCGCAATCCAGCAGGCCGGCAATCTGCCCGGCATAGGCATCGCGCACCTGCGACCAGAACAGCCGCTGCACCAAGGCAGGAGCGGCCAACTCGGCCATGGTCTGGGCAATGCACTGGTCATACAGGCCGATGCGCTGCACCGCATCAGCGCGCGCGCCGGCCCAGTCGGCCGTTTCAAAATGTTGCCGGGCGCGTGCGGTCAGACGGGAAAATTCGGTGTGATAGCGCTCGAAAGCCTCGCGCACGAGCACCGCATGGTCATAAGCGCTGGCAGCGCCGGAAAGTGGGGTCTGCATGGCCATCATCGGTATCCATGGTCTGCCGCCAGCTTACGCCAGACCCATGGCCATAACGAACGTGCCGGGGCATGGGCCCCGGCACGTTGGTTTGAACGCAGGTGGTTGCCGCGGTTACATCTGCAGCGAGCTTTCCACATCCAGCACCTTGCGCCGTGCCAGGGCCAGGTTGGACTTGCTGCGGTCCAGCACCACATAGAAGAACAGGCCTTGCTTGGCCGCCACCGGGCGCAGGATGTGGTACGCCTTGCCCAGGGTGATGAGGATGTCCTCGATGGTGTCATTGAGGTTGAGCGAGGCGGCCGTCTTCATCTTGGCGCGGATCACCTCGGTATTGCCGGCAGCAGCCACTTCCATGTCCATGCCGCTGCCGGCTTCGCCCAGCAACATGCCACTGTTGTAATCCACCAGCGCCACGGCCTGTGCGCCATCGATGGTCATCAGGTCCTTCAACGAATCATTCAAATTAGCCATTGCATATCCCCTTTGATCGAGAGCAAAAAGTTGTCACCGGCGGTATTGCTCAGGTACCGGCCAGCGTTTCCATCAATTTTTCCCCGCACTCGCGCGCACTCCACAGCACATTGCCGATCACGCTGCGCTGGTCACAGGCAGCCATCAGCAACACCGATGTCTGCCCGGCATTGAGCGAAAGCATCAACACCTTGCCGTTGAGTGCCTCCAGCATCAGGACTTTCAAATCCCCCAGTTCCAACTCCCTGCCAACCGCACCGGCCAGGGCCAGCATGGCGCTGGTCATGGCTGCCAGGCGTTGCCCACTTCGATCGTTCCCGGCCACTTCGGCCAGTGCAAAACCATCCACACTGGCCAGCACCGCAGAACGCACCCCATCCACACTGCTCACGTACTGCTGCAGCAATGCGCTGATCTGCGCATGCTGCTGTTGCGACAACTCCATGACTCCCCCCGTGTATTCCCCGCCTGCCGGATCAACCGGCAAGGCTTGTTGCTTCGACCTCGCCCATGAGCACGTCCATGAGCATGAAAACCTCTTCGGCGCTGCGCGCATCGAATGGAACCAACGGCAACGGGCGCAGGCAGGCCGCCGCATGCTGGTTGATCAGATCCAGATCAGGCAGCACCGCGATATCGGCCTTGGACAAGCCCACCACGACCGGCAACTGGGCATCGTGCGCCGCCAACGGACGCAGATAGGTGGTGATATCGCCAGCCAGGTCCGGTGCGGTGGCATCGAGCAGGATGATCACGCCGCTGGCCCCTTCCAGCAGCATCGTCCAGATGAAATCAAAACGGTCCTGGCCCGGCGTGCCGTAAAGACGCAGGCGGTCCCCGTTGGGCAGGTCCACATCGGCATAGTCCATGGCCACCGTGGTGGCCAGCTTGGACGAGCGCGCATCGGTGTTGGCCACGTCGGTATCCACCACCTTGCCGCTGGCAATGGCCCGGACCATGGTGGATTTCCCCGCCCCCATCGCGCCCATCACCACAATCTTGTGTTCACGCATTGAATCAATTTCCTCCTGCTGCCGCACGCACACTGCGCCACATCCGTGCCAGCAAGCCTCCCCGAGGCTGTGCGGGCACATTGCGCAGATCCTGGCGGACTTGCTCGAAAGCGCTTTTGCTGACTTCATCCAGGCGCACATAGCCGGACAGGAAAGCGCCGTGTACAAATGCCTGCACGGTCGCCGGGGCCAGGTCCAGCAAATGCACGCATTCGGCCTGGCTGGACGGCTTGCGTACCAGCAACGAACACAGGCGGAATACATCCTGCTGACGTGCCAGCACACGGAAATCCGGCCAGCCCTGCAGATGGATCACCGCGCCTTGTTCAAGCTGCGCATCCACCCGCTCCCAGTCCTGCATCTGCTGCGCGGCCTGCCACAGCAGGGCGCGCAGCGGCAGGCGCTGGCCCTGCTGTTCGTGGCCCAGATATTTATCGGCACTGATTTCCACCAGACGCAGTTGCGACAGGTGCCCACCCAGCCACAGCGCCGCCTCGGCCAGCCCTTGCTGCATCACCGGCAACAGCGGCACCGCCTGTGCACTGGAAAAATCGATTGCCAGCACCGGTTGATCGGCGTCATACAACAGGGCGCTGCCCTGACGCTGACGGATGCCGCTGCGCAGGGCGCGGGCCAGCGCAAAGCTGCCCTGGATGCCCGAACGCCCGGCATCGATGTCACCGGCATGCACCGTCTGACTTGATGCCAGCGCATCGCGGCTGATCGAAACCCGCGGCGAAGCATCGGAGGCGGGTGCGGCGATGATCGCAGGGCGCGTGGACAATGATGCCGCCGACGGATGCGACGGATCAGGTTCTTGCCGATGCAGTGGTTCGCTGTTGGCAGCCACCCGTGCATGGCCATTGAGTACGGACAGGATCTCGGTGGCAGGCAACTTGGGCAGGGCCTGCTGTGCACCATCGAGCAAGGCACCGTCCAGGGATTCAACCCACAGGCGCATACCCGGACGGGTCATGCGCATGCGCTGGGCCGCGTTGATCAATCCCGGGCTGTTGCGCACGATCAGCAGCTCACACTCATCCAGATCGCGGCAGGCCTGCAGACTCCCCATCGGCAAACCGGCCATGCGATGCAGACGTTCGAGCAACACACGCTCGCCATCCACATCGGCTCCAACTACGAGCACCCTCGTCATTGCTTTCCCCCGTCCCGCATGAGTGAACACCATGCCTGCTACCGGGGTGAAACAGCCGTGAACCCTCGGCATGCAAATGATCAAAGCACGCAAAAAACACGGATTAATAGACAAAACAGCAAAGCCCATCACAAAAAAGCCCGCCTTGAAGGCGGGCTTTTTTCAATCAACTGCCGGCATCAACCTGCCAGCTGTGCCAGTGCCTTGTTCAAGGTCTGGCTCGGACGCATGGCCTGGGCAATGCGGGCCACATCGGCGTGGTAGTAACCAGCAATGTCCACCGGCTTGCCCTGCACGGCAATCAGCTCATCAACGATGGCCTGCTCGTTGTCGGCCAGGGCCTGCGCCAACGGTGCGAAGCGAGCCTTCAACTGGGCATCGTCATTCTGTGCGGCCAGTGCCTGGGCCCAGTACAGGGTCAGGTAGAAGTGGCTGCCACGGTTGTCGATGGTGCCCAGCTTGCGGCCCGGCGAACGGTCGTTGTCCAGGAACTGGCCATTGGCCACATCCAGCGCGGTGGCCAGCACAGCGGCCTTGGCATTGTCATAGCGCTGGGCCAGGTGCTCCAGCGAAGCGGCCAGGGCCAGGAACTCGCCCAGTGAATCCCAGCGCAGGTAATCCTCTTGGACAAACTGCTGCACGTGCTTGGGCGCCGAACCACCGGCACCGGTCTCGAACAGGCCACCACCGGCCATCAGCGGCACGATGGACAGCATCTTGGCGCTGGTGCCCAGCTCCAGGATCGGGAACAGGTCGGTGAGGTAATCACGCAGCACGTTGCCGGTCACCGAGATGGTGTCCTTGCCTTCGCGGATGCGCGCCAGCGAGAAGGCGGTGGCCTCCACCGGGGCCAGGATGCGGATGTCCAGGCCATTGGTGTCGTGGTCACCCAGGTACTTTTCGACCTTGGCAATGACCTGGGCGTCGTGGGCACGGGCGGCATCGAGCCAGAACACAGCCGGGGTGTTGCTCAGGCGGGCACGGTTGACGGCCAGCTTGACCCAGTCCTGGATCGGCGCGTCCTTGACCTGGCACATGCGCCAGATGTCACCTGCCTGCACGGCATGCTCGAACACCACGTTGCCATCGGCATCGGTGACCTTGACCACGCCATCGGCGGCGATCTGGAAGGTCTTGTCGTGGCTGCCGTATTCCTCGGCCTTCTGCGCCATCAGGCCGACGTTGGGCACCGAGCCCATGGTGGCCGGGTCAAAGGCGCCATTGGCCTTGCAGTCGTCGATCACGGCCTGGTAGACACCGGCATAGCAGCGATCCGGGATCACGGCCTTGGCGTCCTGCAGCTTGCCTTGCGCATTCCACATGCCGCCGCTGTCGCGGATCATCGCCGGCATCGAGGCGTCCACGATCACATCCGACGGCACGTGCAGGTTGGTGATGCCCTTGTCCGAGTTGACCATGGCCACCGCCGGACGCTGCGCGTACAGGGCCGCGATGTCGGCCTTGATGGTTTCCTGGGTGGCCGCATCCAGCGCGCCCAGGCGGGCGTACAGGTCGCCGATGCCGTTGTTGGCATCAAAGCCGATCCGGGCCAGTGCGTCGGCATGCTTGTCCAGCACCGGGCCGTAGAACTGGCGCACCACGATGCCGAACATGATCGGGTCGGAGACCTTCATCATGGTGGCCTTCAGGTGCAGCGAGAACAGCACGCCGCCGGCCTTGGCATCGTCGATCTGGGCGGCAATGAAGCTGGCCAGCGCCTGCTTGGACATCACCGAGGCATCGACGATTTCGCCGGCCTGCACGGCGGTCTTTTCCTTGAGCACCTGGACCTGGCCATCGGCGCTGTGCAGGGCAATCTTCAACGCGCCGGCGTTGGCAATGGTGGCCGACTTTTCGCTGCCGTAGAAATCACCGGCGTCCATGTGGGCCACGTGCGACTTGGAATCGGCCGACCACTTGCCCATGCGGTGCGGGTGCTTGCGGGCGTAGTTCTTCACCGACAACGGGGCGCGGCGGTCCGAATTGCCTTCGCGCAGTACCGGGTTCACGGCCGAACCCTTGACCTTGTCATAGCGCGCCTTGATCTCGCGCTGGGCGTCGTCTGCCGGGTTTTCCGGGTAATCCGGCAGCGCATAGCCCTGGCCCTGCAGTTCGGCAATGGCGGCCTTGAGCTGCGGCACCGAGGCGGAAATGTTGGGCAGCTTGATGATGTTGGCTTCCGGCGTGGTGGCCAGCTGGCCCAGTTCGGCCAGGTGGTCGCCAATGCGCTGTTCGGCACTCAGGTATTCGGGAAACTGCGACAGGATGCGGCCAGCCAGCGAGATGTCGCGGGTTTCCACCGCGATGCCGGCGGTGGCGGCAAACGCTTCGACCACCGGCAGCAGCGAGGCGGTTGCCAGGAAGGGCGCTTCATCGGTAAGGGTGTAGATGATCTTCGGCGTATTGGACATGTCTGCGGGATTTCTCTGTCGGTAGCGGTCAAGGCGCGTGCCACCGGGGGTTGGCCGGCGGCAGACGATGCGATGGATTGCACCACCCTGGTGGGGCCGCAACTGCCGCCAAGGGCACTGCGGTGATCGGCCATTGTCGATGATTTTTCACCGCTGGCAAAACGTGCAGGACACACGCGGGCGTATGTTGCGTGCTTGCAAATGCAAGCATTCCGGCAGCGGCGCATGAAAAAGGGCGCGACCGTGATCGGCCGCGCCCGTAGGTCTTGCTGCTGGCGCGAATCAGCGCACTTCGAACTGCTGTGCGGTGCCTGCCGGCACGCCATTGACGCTGACGTGGGCGGTGTAGGTACCGGCCGGCCAGGCATTGGCGTTGCTGAAGGTGATGTTGGTGGTATCCGGGCCGGAGGTGTTGAGGGTGACGTTCTGCTCACCGGCGGTCTGGCCGTCCTGGTAGCTCAGCTTGGCCACCACCGGCACATTGCTGGCGGTGCCGACCGTGCGTACCGAGACGATGATCGGGTCGCGCTGGCCGACCACGGCCTGGGCGGCAACCGTCTTGTCGGCAGCCGCCGTGGTGCCCACGGTGACGCCCTGCACGCTCACTGCGGCCGGAGCCGGTGCGGGTGCCGGAGCCGGGGTGGTCGGGGCCGGCACCGGGGCCGGATTGGCCGGTTCGTTCTTCTTGCAGCCCACCAGGGCCAGGCCAGCCACGACGGCCAGGGCGGCAACGTTCAACGACGCATGCTTCATCAGCTTCTCCTCTGGGTTCGGTAATGGCTCAGTTGTTGGCAGCGGGAATCTTGAGCACCTGGCCGACCTGGATCTTGTCCGGGTCCTTGAGCACGTCGCGGTTGGCTTCGAAGATCTTCGGCCAGTCATTGGCCTTGCCCAGATACTGCTTGGCAATGGCCGACAGGGTGTCGCCCTTGGCCACGGTGTGGGTCCGCGCGGCGGCCGGAGCCGGGTTCGGGCTGCTCTGGCTCACCACCTGCGCGGTGGTGTCCACACTGCTGCTCACACCGGAAAAATCTGCTTTGTTGCTCATGCCAGTTCCCTGATTGGACACAGGGGGCGACAGTGGCACGGCGGAAGTTAAAACCGCATCGCGGCCACGTTAATGGCCACGATGCAGGCAAAACCGCCCCACTTACTGGCGCAGGTCGCGGCTGGCCGCCGGCAAGGCGGCGCCCGGGCTGCAACGCACCGGGTTGATGTCCAGGCCGCCACGGCGGGTGTAGCGGGCATGCACGCTCAACCACTGCGGGGCACAGCGCGCGCTCAGGTCGGCAAAGATGCGCTCCACGCACTGCTCGTGGAACTCGGCATGGTTGCGGAAGCTGACCAGGTAGCGCAGCAGGCCGGTGCGGTCGATGGCCGGGCCACGGTAGGCGATGTCCACACTGGCCCAGTCCGGCTGGCCGGTGACCGGGCAGTTGGACTTGAGCAGGGCGCTGGTGAGGACTTCCTCGACCACGTTGGCGGTATCGGCGGCCAGGTAATCGGCCTGCGGCGGGCCGTAGCAGTCGATCTGCAACTGCTGGCCGTCAATGGACTGTGCCGCCCCGCCCTGCACCAGCGGCGGCAGCTGGAAGCTGACCGTGACCGGGGCACCGGCGCACTGGCCCAGGTCGCGCTCCAGGCAGGCCTGCACCTGCTGCGGCGAGGCGAACACCTTGCCGTTGAGCGAGTTCAGATACAGCTTGAACGACTTGGATTCGATCAGGTTGGGCGAGGTGCACGGCACCTGGAAGGTGGCCACGGTGACCTGCGGCAGGCCGCCGGCATCGAGCCAGCTCAGCTCGTAGGCATGCCAGCGGTCATGGCCGACAAACGGCAGCGCCGCCTCGTCGATGCCGATCTCGCTGCGCGCGGCCAGGCGGGGAATCGGGAACAGCAGAGCAGCGTCGTACTGGTCGGGATAGCGGACCTCGCGGCCCAGGCTGGAATCACTGGGGGTATTCATGGCGCACATTGTAGGCTGCAGTGAATGTCCACCGGAGAGTGCCCATGCGCCTGCCTGCCCTGCTCGGCCTGTTGCCCCTGCTTGCCACCGCCTGTCAGAGCGTGCCCCCGACAGAGGCTCCACCACCGCCGCAGCCGGCGCATGCCGAACCGGTGATCCCGGCCGTGGCCGGAACCACCACCGAACTGGCCACCGGCGAGCTGTTGCGGGTGACCCTCGAGGGCAATCCGTCCACCGGTCATGTGTGGGCGGTGGACGGCGCCCTGCCGGCCCAGCTGGAGGAGGTCAGCGGCCTGCCCGACGGCCCGGACACCCCGGCCAGCGCGGTGCCGATGGTCGGCGCGCCACAAACCCAGTGGCTGCACTTCCGCGCCATGCAGCGCGGCAGCGCCGAACTGCGCCTGCGCTGGCACCGCCCGTGGGAGGGCGATGCCGCGCCGGCGCGCACGGCCAGCTACACCATTACGGTGCGCTGACGCCCTGCAGGTAGTCCCAGCTCAGCTGCAGCATCGCGCGCAGGCCCACGTCCAGCGCCTTCTCATCGAGCAGGAACTTCGGTGAGTGGTTGCTGGGCGCGGTGGCCGGGTCGATGCCGGCACCGGTGGCGCCGACAAAGAAGAACAGTGAGGGCACCTGCTGGGCATACAGGGAGAAATCCTCCGAGCCCATCTGCAGCGGCGGCTCGAACACGTTGTCGCTGCCCACCACCGCCTGCAGGCTGGGCAGCATGCGTGCGGTCAGGGCCGGGTCGTTGACCGTGGCCGGATTGCCGTCGTTTTCGTAGACCTCGGTCACCGCGCTGCCGCCATGGGCCTGGGCAACGTGGTCGGCGACATTGCGCAGGTCGGCAAACACCTGCTGCCGCATGCCCTCATCGAAGGTGCGGATGGTGCCCACCATCTCCACGCTGTCAGGAATGATGTTGTAGCGGATGCCGCCCTTGATCGCGCCGAAGGTCAGCACCGCCGGCTGCCTGGACAGGTTGGCCCGGCGGCTGACGATGGTCTGCGCGGTGCCGATCACATCGGCGGCGGCGACGATCGGGTCGACCCCGTTCCACGGTGCCGAGCCATGGGTCTGGCGGCCGTTGATGGTGACCGAGAAACGGTCCGAGGCGGCCATTGCCGGGCCCGAGCGCACGCCGATCTGGCCGGCGGCGATATTGGAGAACACATGCAGGCCGAACACCGCCTCCGGCTTGAAGTCGGCAAACAGGCCCTGCTTGAGCATCAGGTCAGCCCCGCCCTGCTCCGGCGGCGGTGCCCCTTCCTCGGCCGGCTGGAACACCAGCAGCACCTGGCCGGGCAGCTGCGCACGGCGCTGCACCAAGGCCTGGGCAGTGCCCAGCAGGATGGCCATGTGGGCATCGTGGCCACAGGCGTGCATCACCCCGATCTGTTCGCCGCGGTATTCACCGGTGGCAGTGGAAGCAAACGGCAGGCCGGTCTGTTCGCTCACCGGCAGCGCGTCCATGTCCGCGCGCAGGGCGATCTTCGGCCCCGGCAGGCCGCCCTGGATCACCGCGGTGACGCCATGCCCGGCCACCCCGGTTTTCGGCTCCAGGCCCATCGCACGCAGGGCCTCGGCGATCTTCTGCCCGGTGCGCTCTTCACGGTTGGACAGCTCCGGGTGCTGGTGGAAGTCGCGCCGCCAGGCCACCACCTGGCTGCCCAGGGCCTGCGCATCGGCGGCCACCTCGGCCCGCTGTACCGGCGTGGCAGCCAGCGCCAGCGGCGCCCCCAGCAGCGATCCCCACAGCAGCAACAACGGCACGCTCGTGCGCATACAGCCCCCAAAGATGAACGGAAATTCAGACTCTACGTTCAAGCACAGACTGTGACCAGAGTCGGCATGACATCCGTCACGGGTGTGTTACCTCGGTATAGCGGTATGCTTGCGCCGCCACGGGCCGACCGGCCCGGGTTACCCCTGCGGAGAGTCTGGAAATGTCGCGTGCACGCAAGCTGATGCCATGGAAGCGCAATGCGGTTGTCGGTGGCCTGCTGGCCCTGCTGGCCAGCGCCTGCGGCGGCCCTCCGGGCGGCAAGGATGACAAGGACAAGAAGGAAGACGCGCCGGTGCCGGTGACCGTGGTCGCCGCGCAGCAGCGCAGCGTTGATGTGGTGGCCACCGCGCTGGGCACCGTGGCCGCGCAGAACACGGTGACGGTGTCGCCGCAGGTCGGCGGCCAGCTGCTGAGCCTGCACTTCAGCGAAGGCGGCAAGGTCAAGCAGGGCCAGGTGCTGGCGCGCATCGATGCGCGCACCAACCAGGCCAGCGTGGCCGAGGCCCAGGCCGGCCTGCGCCGTGACCAGGCCGCCCTGGCCACCGCCCGCGCCAATTACGAGCGCGCCAATTCCCCGGCCTACCGCCAGTACGTGTCCAAGACCGACCTGGAAACCCAGCGCAACCAGGTGACCCAGCTGGAGGCCTCGGTGGCCGCCGCCCAGGCCAGCCTGAGCGCGGCCCGGGTGCAGCTGCAGTACACCGCGGTGAGCTCGCCGATCAGCGGCGTGGCCGGCATGCGCCATGTCGACGCCGGCAATGTGGTGACCGCCGGCACCGCCCTGGTCACGGTGACCCAGACCCAGCCGATCCAGGTGGTGTTCAACCTGCCCGAGCGCCAGCTCGCTGCCCTGCGCCAGGCCCGCAGCGCCGGCAGCGTGCCGGTGATCGTCAGCGAGCGTGGCGCGGCCAGTGCACTGGCCGGTGATGGCACGCTGGAGGTGATCGACAACCAGATCAATGCCGACAGCGGCACCTTCCGCGCCCGTGCGGTGTTCCCCAACGCCGACGATGCGCTGTGGCCGGGCCAGTTCGTCAATGTGCGCCTGCGTCTGGGCAGCATCGACAACGCGGTGGTGATCCCGACCCAGGCCGTGCAGCGCGGCCCGGACGGTGACTTTGTCTATGTGGTGGACAACGACGTGGTGCGCCAGCAGGCCGTCACCGTCGGGGTCGAGGTGGATGACCAGCACGTGCAGGTCAGCCAAGGCATCAAGGCCAGCGACAAGGTGGTCACCGAAGGCCAGTTCCGGCTCAAGCCGGGCAGCAAGGTGATTGCCCTGGCGCCGGGCCAGGCCCCGCCCGCGCCGCCGGCCGACAAGGCCGAAGGCGAGGAAAAGGACGACGGCCCGCAGGTCAGCGTCGAGTAAGCCTTCCCGGCAGCCGGCCAGCCCCTGGCCACTGCCGGCGACCCGTTGCATGAATCCCGCGCCACGGCGCTTGCCGTGGTGCCTACCCGCAGGAGTCACCCGTGGGCTTTTCGACGCTTTTCATCCGCCGCCCTGTCGCCACCTCGTTGCTGATGGCCGGCCTGCTGCTGCTCGGCCTGATGGGCTACCGCAAACTGCCGGTGGCCGCGCTGCCGGAAATCGACGCGCCCTCGCTGGTGGTCTCCACCCAGTACCCCGGGGCCAGCGCCGAAACCATGGCCACCCTGGTGACCACGCCGCTGGAGCGGCGCTTGGGCCAGATTGCCGGGCTGGAACTGATGAGCTCGGACTCCTCGGCCGGGCTGTCGACCATCGTGCTGCAGTTTGCGATGAACCGCGACATCGACCTGGCCGCGCAGGACGTGCAGCAGGCCATCCGCCAGGCCACCCTGCCCGGCTCGCTGCCCTACCAGCCCACCTACAACCGGGTGAACCCGGCTGACGCGCCGATCATGACGCTCAAGCTGTCCTCGCCCACCGTGCCGCTGCGCGAGGTCAACGGCCTGGCCGATTCGATCCTGGCCCAGCGCCTGGCCCAGGTGCAGGGCGTGGGCCTGGTCACCATTGCCGGCAACGTGCGCCCGGCCGTGCGCATCCAGGTCAACCCGGACCAGCTCTCCAACATGGGCATGACCCTGGAAGACCTGCGTGGCGCCCTGACCCGGGCCAATGTGGCCGCCCCCAAGGGCAGCCTCAACGGCACCACCCAGACCTACACCATCGGCACCAACGACCAGCTCACCAGCGCGGCCGAATACGCCGACACGGTGATCCGCTACAACAACGGCCGCCCGGTGCGCCTGAGCGACGTGGCCACGGTCAGCGACGGGGTGGAGAACGACCAGGTCGCCGCCTGGGCCGATGGCCTGCCCTCGGTGCTGCTGGAAATCCGCCGCCAGCCCGGTGCGAACATCGTGGCCACCGTCGAGCAGGTGACCAAGCTGCTGCCGCAGCTGCGCGGCGTGCTGCCGGCCGATGTCAGCCTGGAAGTGTTCTCCGACCGTACCCAGACCATCCGCGCCTCGGTGCACGAAGTGCAGCTCACCCTGTGGCTGACCATCGGCCTGGTGATCGCGGTGATCTTCGTGTTCCTGCGCCGCTTCTGGGCCACCCTGATCCCGGCGCTGGCCATTCCGCTGTCGCTGGCCGGCACCTTCGCGGTGATGGCGGCCTCGGGCATGTCGCTGGACAACCTGTCGCTGATGGCGCTGGTGGTGGCCACCGGTTTTGTGGTGGACGACGCGATCGTGATGATCGAAAACATCGTGCGCTACATCGAGCAGGGCAAGAGCGGCAAGGAAGCGGCCGAGGTGGGCGCGCGCCAGATCGGCTTCACCGTGCTGTCGCTGACCATCTCGCTGGTGGCGGTGTTCCTGCCGCTGATGCTGATGCCCGGGGTCACCGGCCGCCTGTTCCACCAGTTCGCCTGGGTGTTGAGCATCGCGGTGGTGATCTCGATGCTGATCTCGCTGACCCTGACCCCGATGATGTGCGCCTACCTGCTCAAGGCCGATGCCCTGCCCGAAGGCGAGGATGCGCACGAGCGGGCACATGCCAGCGGCAAGGTGACCTGGTGGTCGCGTCTGGTCGGCCTGTACGAGCGCAGCCTGGACGTGGTGCTGGCCCATCCGCGCACCACCCTGGGCGTGGCCGGTGCGGCCGTCGCCCTCACCGTGCTGCTGTACGTGGCCATCCCCAAGGGCCTGCTGCCCGATCAGGACACCGGCCTGGTCACCGCCGTGGTGCAGGCCGACCACACCGTGGCCTTCGAGCAGATGCAGCAGCGCACCATTGCCGTGGCCGAGGCCTTGCGCCGTGACCCGGCAGTGACCGGGGTGGCCGCCTTCATCGGCGCCGGCACCCTCAACCCCACCCTCAACCAGTCCCAGCTGTCCATCGTGCTGGCCGACCGTGGGCAGCGCGAGAACGTGGCCAGGATCCTGCCGCGCCTGCAGGCCGCCGCGGCCGGCATCCCCGGCGTGACCCTGGCCCTCAAGCCCGTGCAGGACGTCACCCTGGATACCCGGGTGGCCTCCACCGAATACCAGTTCGTGCTTTCCGACGTGGACAGCAGCCGTGCCCAGGCCGAAGCCCTGCGCCTGATCGCCGCCCTGCGCAGCCGCGATGAGCTGCGTGATGTGGACAGCAACCTGGGCCAGGTCGGCCGCGCCCTGGCGGTCAACGTGGACCGCGACAAGGCGGCCATGCTCGGGGTGCCGATGCAGACCATCGATGACACCCTGTACGACGCCTACGGCCAGCGCCAGATCTCCACCATCTTCACCAGCCTCAACCAGTACCGCGTGGTGCTGGAAGTGGCCCCGGAGTTCCGCACCCGCCAGGCGTTGATGGAGCAGCTGGCCATCGCCTCCAACGGTGCCGGTGCGCTCACCGGCTCCAACGCCACCAGCTTCGGCATGGTCAGCAGTGCCAACTCCTCCACCGCCACCGGCGTGGGCGAGCGCAACACCGGCCTGGTGGTCGGCGGCGGCGGGGCGATTCCGCTGTCGGCCATTGCCACCGCCGAAGTGACCACCGCCCCGCTGTTGATCAGCCACCAGCAGCAGCTGCCGGCCATTGCCATCGGCTTCAACCTGGCCGATGGCTACTCGCTGTCCGAGGGCGTGGCCGCCATCGAGGAAGAAGTGGACCGGCTGGACCTGGCTGACACCGTGCATGCCACCTTCACCGGCAAGGCCGCCGAGTACGCCTCCAGCCGCTCCAACGTGGTCTGGCTGCTGCTGGCCTCGCTGGTGGTGATCTACATCGTGCTCGGCGTGCTGTATGAAAGCTGGATCCACCCGGTCACCATCATCTCCACCCTGCCCCCGGCCGGCGTCGGCGCCCTGCTGGCGCTGATGCTGTTCGGCAAGAGCCTGTCGGTGGACGGTATCGTCGGCATCATCCTGCTGCTGGGCATCGTCAAGAAGAACGGCATCATGATGGTGGACTTCGCCATCGAGGCCAAACGGGCCGGGGCCAATGCGCATGACGCCATCCGCCGCGCCTGCCTGCTGCGCTTCCGCCCGATCATGATGACCACCGCCTGCGCCCTGCTCGGCGCGCTGCCGCTGGCCCTGGGCACCGGCATCGGTTCGGAGCTGCGCCAGCCGCTGGGCATCGCCATCGTCGGCGGCCTGCTGCTCAGCCAGCTGGTGACCCTGTACACCACGCCGGTGATCTACCTGTACATGGAACGCCTGGGTGACTGGTGGCAGCGCCGTCGTGCCCATGCCCACGGCAACGGCAACGGGGCACAGGTGGCCTGATGGGCAGCATCTCCGCTCTGTTCATCCGCCGCCCGATCGGCATCGCCCTGCTGGCCATGGGCCTGTTCGTGCTGGGCCTGATCAGCTACCTGCGGCTGGGCGTGTCGGCCCTGCCGCACCTGCCGATCCCGGTGATCTACGTGATCGCCCCGCAGACCGGCGCCGATGCCACCACCATGGCGGCCACCGTCACCGCGCCGCTGGAACGCCGCCTGGGCCAGGTGCCGGGCATCTCGATGATGCGTTCGGCCAGCAGCGAAGGGAACTCGATCATCTTCATGATCTTCCAGGGCGGGCACGACATCGACTCGGCCTACCTGGACGTGCAGACCGCGCTGAGCGCCTCCCAGGCCGACCTGCCGGCCGGGATGATGACGCCGATGGCGTTCAAGGCCAACCCCAATGACGACCCGGTGTTCGCGCTGTCATTGACCTCCACCACGCAGTCCACCGACGAGCTCTACAACCTGGCTGATTCGCTGCTGGCGCAGCGCCTGCGGCGCATTCCCGGGGTGGCCACGGTGGACATTGCCGGCGCCTCCACCCCGGCCGTGCGCGTGGATGTGGACCTGCAAAAACTCTACGCCCTGGGCCTGACCACCGATGACCTGGGCAATGCGGTGCGCGCGGCCAACGTGGCCATTCCGACCGGCTTCCTGTCCGACGGCCAGACCGAAATGGCCATCACCCTCAACGACCGCCTGCACAACGCACGCGAGTTTTCCCAGCTGGTGGTGGCCAACCGCGCCAACGGCCAGGTGGTGCGCCTGGAGGATGTGGCCAAGGTCTACGACGGCCAGCAGGACAACTACCAGGCCGCATGGATCAACGGCGAGAAGTCGGTGCTGATGTTCATCAACACCCGCTCCGATGCCAACATGGTCGCCACCGTGGACCAGATCAAGGCGGACCTGCCCAACCTGCAGACCTACCTGGAACCGGGCACCCAGATCTCCCCGTTCTTTGACCGCACCCCCACCGTGCGCTCATCGCTGCACGAGGTGCAGATCACCCTGCTGATCGCCTTGGCCCTGGTGATCATGACCATGGCCCTGTTCCTGCGCCGCCTGGCCCCGACCCTGATTGCCGCAGTGACCGTGCCGTTGTCGCTGGCCGGTGCGGCGGTGGTGATGTACGTGCTCGGCTACACCCTCAACAACCTGAGCCTGCTGGCGCTGGTGATCGCCATCGGCTTTGTGGTCGATGACGCCATCGTGGTGATCGAAAACATCATGCGCCACCTGGATGCCGGCATGAGCCGGATGCAGGCGGCCATGCTCGGGGCCAGGGAGATCGGCTTCACCATCGTCTCCATCACCGTGTCGCTGATTGCGGTGTTCATCCCCATCCTGTTTGCGCCGGGGATGATGGGCGCCTTCTTCATGGAGTTCACTGTCACCCTGGTGGCGGCGATTGCGGTGTCGATGGTGGTCTCGCTGACCTTGATCCCGGCGTTGTGCAGCCGCTTCCTTTCCGCCCATGCCGATGCCCTGCCCACCACCCGCACCGGCAAGGCAATCGAGGCCTTCCACGCCTGGATGCTGCGCGTGTACACCCGGCTGCTGGATTTTTCCCTGCGCCGGGCCTGGCTGCTGGCCCTGACCCCGCTGATCCTGGTGGTAGCCACCGGCATGCTGATGGGCGCAGTGAAAAAGGGCGCTTTCCCGGCCCAGGACACCGGCCTGATCTGGGGCCGTGCCAGCTCCAGCACCACGGTGAGCTTTGAGCAGATGATCGGCCGCCAGCAGCGGGTGACCGACATGCTGCGCGCCGACCCCGATGTGGAGCTGGTCTCGGTACGCCTGGGCTCGGGCCGCCAGGGCGGCAGCGCGCAGTTCATCATCCAGCTGCGCCCACGCAAGGAAGGCCGCCAGGCCACCACCAATGAAGTGCTGGCTCGCCTGACCACCCAGGCCGCCATGTACCCGGACCTGGAGCTGCGCCTGCGGGCCATCCAGGACCTGCCCAGCGAAGACGGCGGCGGCTCCAGCCGCGGCGCGCAGTACCGCATTGCCCTGCAGGGCAATGACGTGGCCAGCCTGCAGCAGTGGCTGCCGGTGCTGGCCGAGGCTCTGAAGAAGAACCCCAAGCTCACCGACGTGGGCAGTGACATCGACACCGCCGGCCTGCGCCAGAACCTGGTGATCGACCGCGAGCGTGCCGCACGCATGGGCATCTCGGTGGGCGATATCGACGGCGCCCTGTTCGGCGCCTTCGGCCAGCGCGAGATCTCCACCATCCATGCCGGCATCCAGGAATACAAGGTGGTGATCAGCGCCCTGCCCGAGCAGACCGCCACCCCGGCCGCCATCGATGCCATCCATGTGCCGGCCCGGGACGGCTCGATGGTGCCGTTGACCGCCATCGCCACCCAGGTGCCCGGCCTGGCCCCGGCCCAGATCAGCCACGACAAGCAGTTCCCGTCGATGGAGCTGAGCTACAACCTGGCCCCTGACGTGAGCGCCGGCGAGGGCAAGAAGATCATTGCCGACACCCTGGCCGGCCTGCGCCTGCCCGGCGACATCCGCATCGCCGAAAGCGGTGGCTTCGGCTTCGATGGCGACCCGATGGACATGCTGATCCTGCTGCTGGCCGCGATCATCACCGTCTACGTGGTGCTGGGCATGCTGTATGAAAGCCTGCTGCACCCGGTGACCATCCTGTCCACCCTGCCTGCCGCCGGCGTCGGCGCCCTGCTGGCGTTGTTTGTCACCGGCACCGAGCTGAGCGTGATCTCGATGATCGCCCTGGTGCTGCTGATCGGCATCGTCAAAAAGAACGCGATCATGATGATCGACTTCGCCCTGGTGGCCGAACGCGAGCACGGCATGAGCTCGCGCGAGGCCGCACGCGAAGCCTCCATCGTGCGCTTCAGGCCGATCATGATGACCACCATGGTCGCCATCCTGGCCGCCGTGCCGCTGGCCGTAGGCATCGGCGAAGGCTCCGAACTGCGCCGACCGCTGGGCATCGCCCTGATCGGCGGGCTGATTTTCTCCCAAGGCCTGACCCTGCTCAGCACCCCGGCGCTGTATGTGGTGTTCAACTGCCTGAAGGGGCATCTGAAGCGCTTCAAGCCCTGGCGCCGCCAGTGGTGGCGCGATACCTGGCGCGCAATCCGTGACTGGGTACGCGGCTGGCCGGCACGCCGCCGTGAAAAGAAGCTGGCCAAGCGGGAAGCAAAGCTGGCGCGCAAGCAGGCGAAGCGGGAGAAGAAGCTGGCTGCGCGGTGATGGGGATTACCAGGCGTCGAACTGCCGAGCAAACCCGGCCCAGACCTTTACCGTGGCGACGGGGTAGTGAGAACCCGACGAAGATCCCCCAGCGCGGCGTGATGCAACTGCGACACTCTGCCCTTGCTGATGCCGAGGTCCTCTGCGAGCTTATTGAATGGCAGATGACGGAAGTAGTGTGCTTCGATAAGCAGACGCGAGCGCTCCGGCAGACGCTGAATTGCCGCACGCAATCGCGTGTTCATCTGACTACGCTCCGTATATTCCTGCGCGGCGCATAACGGATCATGAGACTGCACTGCCTGATGGTCGAGTAGAAAGACCAAGCCGAGTACCACGATGTCGCCGACCACTTGATCGAGCACACCCTCCTCATCCTCTTGGGCATGCGCACGCACGGACTGCAGCCGTTCTCGGGTGCTGATCAGCGCAAAAGACGACTCTCTGCCAGGACTACAATGCCGCACCTCGTTGAACACGGCCCCGCGCACTCTGGCCATGGCATATCCCTCGAACGGAATGCCGCGGCCCGGATCGAACCGCGACAATGCCTCCAGCAACCCGACCATCGCGCTCTGGCGAAGATCGTCGCGCGGCACCTGCAGCCCCCCCACGCGCCGATGGATACGGTCTGCAACACTCATGGCCCATGGACGAAAGCGGGCCACCAGTCTGTCGCTGGCTCTCTGCTCTCCTGCCTGCATCGCCCGCCACAGGGTTTTATCTCCCAGATCGGTATTCACGGCCAGTCAATTCCAGAAGCTCCCCAGCAATGCCTTTGCCGTCAGCACCCAGCCATCGATCAGGATGAACAGCAGTATCTTCAACGGTAGGCTGATGGTGGTGGGCGGCAGCATGATCATGCCCAGTGCCATCAGGATCGCGCTGACTACGAGGTCGATGAGTAGGAATGGCAGGAAGATCACGAAGCCGATCTGGAATGCAGTCTGCAGTTCGCTGAGCAGAAACGCCGGCACCAGATGTGAGAATGCCACCTCCTTGGCCGTGGCCGGCATTGGAGCCTTGGCCATCTCCAGCACGACCTTCAAATCACTCTCACGGGTCTGCGAGAGCATGAACTGGCGCAGCGGATCCTTGCCGCGTTCAATGGCCTCGGTCGCGGTTATCTGCTGGTTGAGGTAAGGCGCCAGCGCGTCCTGATCGATCTTGCCCGCCACCGGGGCCATGGTGAACCACGTCAAGCACAACGACAGCACGATGATCACACTGTTGGGCGGGGTCTGCGGCAGGCCCAATGCGTGCCTGAGCAGCGACAGCACGATCACGATGCGCGTGAACGAGGTCATTGCGATCATCATCACCGGCACCAGCGACAACAGGCTGAGCAGCACAAAGTTGCGCAGTACAGGCGAGAAATCCTGGCGTGTCACTTCGTCAGCAACGCTGTCGAGCGCACTACCCTGCGCGGTCATTGCAAAACCGAGCACGCTGGCCCCCATCAGCACGGCCAGCGCGGCTTTAGCATGGCGGCGCGGACTACGTGGTTGCATCGTGTTGCTCCACCCGCTGCAGGGTGACCTGCGCACTGGACTCCACCAACAGGAAGGACTCGCTGCCATTCTGGATGCGATGCACCGAAGTGCGCGGGCTCAGGCGCAGCGTGTGTACCAGCTTGAGGTCCGCGCTGCCGGCCGGCCGCGCCAGCACCGCCGCACCCAGCCAGTGCTGCAGCCAACCGCGCCGACGTGCTACCCACAAGCCCACCACTACCACGGCCAGGAGCAGCACGGTCATGCCCAGCGCCTGTGCGGCGTCCGCACCGGTACTGCTGCCCTCCTCGCGGAACGCAATCGCTGCATCGGTCGTGCTGGTCGGTGCCGCTGTGGTCACAGCAATTCCAGAATGCGAATGGCGTAATGGTCGTCCACTGCCATCAGCTCGGCATGGGCGACCAGCCGGCCGTTGAGCAACAGCGACACCGGCGCATCCAGGGTCTGGTCCAGCTTGAGCTGGTCACCAGCCTTCATCGCCAGCAGTTGTTCGATGCTGAGCGTGAGCGAGCCGATCTCAGCCGCCATCTTCACCTCAACGTGGCCCACCAGCGCCAGCGCGGGGTGCGCCGAGCCGAGCCCGGACAGTTCTTCGGCCAGGCTTGGAGCTGGCGCAGCGGAAAGGGATTCCATGATGTAAGTACCTGTCAAAGAGAAGATTCGACCGTGATGGCCTTGTGCTGGTCCAGCAGGGCCAAACGCCCGGTGGAAACCGTTCGGCCTTCAGCAGCCGCTAGTGAGAGCAGCGCGTCCAGGGGCACGCTCGTACGCAATACGTCGCCCGGCCGCAGCGAACTGACCAGCGCGACATCCACGCTGCCCAGGTCCAGTCGAGCGGTGAGGGTGGCGCGGGAGGGACCGAGCGCCGAGGCTCGGCGCGTCAGCCCGGCCGATTTGCGTTGAGGGGGTGCCAATTGATCGCACAACGCCGGATCCATGAGCAGCACGAAGGTAAAAGCTGCCCAGCACACGTCCAGCGCTACCCAGCCGTGCCGCTCCACAAGCGCGCCATCGGGAAGCGCGGCTTCCGGCCGCTGCGTCGAAGCGTGCTCCAGCAGGCTCGCAAACATAGCCTGCAGTGCATCTGTGCCCACGGCGCGTGCGTGCTCGGAATCGGTTGCGTGACGCAACGGTGCGTTGGCCAGCAAGCTGCCCAGCTGCGCCAAATCGGTGCGCCCCAGTCCTGCCCATGCGTTCGCACCATCGGCGCCGGTGCAGCGCTGCCACGCACCGGAATCGATGGCACCGGTGCTCAGCTGCACACTCAGCCCCTCGGGGGTGAGCGCCCACTGCTGCAACCATAGCTGCAGCCGCGCAGCCACCGCCGCGCGCAGCGCTTCGTGCCGGCCCGGCCCGTACCACCGGATCATCTGCGACGTCATGATCCGCCCCGGGTGCTGTTGTACAGCTGCTCGATCATCTCGTTGCTGACCGTCATTACCCGCGAGCTGGCTTGATAGCCGCGCTGGATGATGATCATGTCGGCAAACTCACGGGTCAGGTCGATGTTCGACATCTCCAGGCTGGAGCCGGCGATCTTGCCGTAACGCCCCGCGCCCGGTGCGCCGAGCTCCCGCTGCGAGGGATCCACACCGGAGACCACCCGGCCGCCGCTGAGCTTGAGCGCGCTTTCGTTGGCGAACAGGGCCAGTGCCACCTGGCCGCCACTGCGTTTCTCGGTCGTGGAGTAGACCAGCTGCAGCACGCCCTTGTCATCGAACTTCATGCTGGTGATCGGCAGCACGCCATGGCCGTCGTCCACCTTGGCCGACAGCCCGGAGGGCGTGCCCGACTGCGAGGTCATGCCGTTGAAGGCACCCGGTGTGCCGAAATCGAAGGTAATGGTCTGATCACCTGCAGCGCTCGGCAGTACGATATCCATCGTGCTGTAACCCGCCTGGGGCAGACCCTGCACACTGAAGCGCACCTCGCCCGTGCCCAGCGTCGCGCCGGTATCATCCTGCACCACCACGTCGAAGCTGCCCGGAATCTGGCTGGCAGCGCGGCTGAACTGCATCTTCAGTACACGGGCGGTGCCGCTGGCGTCATACACGGTGATTGAATTGAGGTCCACCGGCGTTGCCGGCACGGTGGCCGAGTTGCTCACTGGCACAAGGTTCCCGCTGACATGCACACCCGTGGTCGGTACCGCGCCCACCGTGCGAAGGCCTTCGATGGAGATGATGTCCAGTGACCCGCTCGGGCCAATCGCCATCACCTCATAGTTGTTCACGCTGTCGACGAGGATACCATCGTCATTGAAGCGGAACTGGCCTGCCCGTGTGTAGTACAGCGCTCCCTGCGGGTCGCGCAGCACGAAATAGCCTTCGCCATCGACAGCAAGATCGGTGGCATTGCCGGTCTGGCGAGCGTCGCCCGCGACCGTGCGCAGGTCCTCGCCCACAATGCGCGTGCCCAGGTTGCCCTCGATGTTGGCGAAGAACGAGTCACTGCCCCGGAAGCCGGGCGTGTTCATGTTCGACACGTTGTTGGACACCGTGTTGAGGCTGCGCGAGAAGCTGAACAGCCCGGAGAGGCTGGTGAATAATGCCTGGAACATTCAAAGCCTCCTTGCTCAGGGGGTGCTGACCGGCTGCACCAGCGACACCTGCGACAGGCGTACACCCGTGCTGACCTGCCCGCCGCTGTCACGCACACTCAGCTCCGGACCATTGGCTCCGAACTGCACGGCAATCACCCGGCCGGTGCTGTTACCGCCCGGGCCGGCAATCTCCACCTGCCGGTCAATCAGGCTCACCGCCTGGCTGGCGGCGGACATGGTCAGCTGGTCAGCCGTGTTCTGGCTAAGCTGGCGTGACTGTTCCAGCGCGGAGAACTGCGCCAGCTGGGCCAGGAACTCGCGGTTGTCCACCGGCTCCATCGGATCTTGGAACTGCAACTGAGCCAGGAACAGGCGGATGAAGTCATCCTGGTTGATCGTGTTGTTGTTGGTCAGTTCGGTCTGCTGGGTACCCAGCGTGCTGCCGATGGCATCAACGGCCATGGGAAACTCCTGTTTCTGTAGCGGGAAGACGCCAGAGCTCGCGTCCGTTGACCATCAACCGGGTCAAGGTGAGTCCCTGCTCGCGCGTAAAGTGATGCAGCTGTTCAATCAAACGGGGGTAGTCGCTTTCCTGCAGGCGGTAGTCGCGCAGACGTACCTGCAGCTCGGCGTTGTGGCCCTCCTGCAGCCACTGCAGCCAGCGCTGCTGCCACGGCGCGCCGGCATCCGCCGCCGTCGGCGTTGCACCCGTCAGCGGCTCGGCCGTGGTCAGCGGCGGAGGCACGGGAGGTGTCGACACCGGAACAACCGGCGTTGCAACAAATGACGGACCGGCCATCTGGGTCAGCAGGAACGCCTGTGTGCTCATCGCCCATGGGGTGGTGGGCGAAGCCATGTCCGCGCCCGCCGCTGGCGTCCAAGCGAAAGCGATGTGGCGTGCCTCGCCCTGCGTGTCGTGGGTGTGGAGTTCGATCTGCAGCGGGTTATCGGCATCCACGGCTGCCGAGGGGAGGCCCGGCTCGAATGCTCGCTGTGCGGTCTCGCCTGATCGGCGCTCGATCGCCCGCACAACTGGAATCTGGTTGGGGTCCAGCAGGGCGTTGATCATGCCTTGGCTCCGGTCAATGTCCGCGCCAGGCGCAGGTCGCTGCCGTGGTCGTAGTCGTGCAGGTCGCGTTGCTGCTGCAGTTGAGCGCGCTCTACGGCGAGCGTGTCGGCCGCATGGTCGCAGTGCTGCTGTGCGGCCAGATGTGCCTGCGCTGCAGCGTCGCACTGTTCCACCGCGTGTACGTGTTCGGCGTGGCGTGCCTGCACACCATGCTGTAGGTCACTCAGCATCTGACCCACACTATGGTGACGCTCCAGCCGAAGCTCGCTGCCCGGCACCACGTCACCCGCCTGCCGCAGTGCGGCGGCAAGTTGGGATCGGGCGTGCAGCAGTGCCTCATTGCAGGCGTGCACCTCCTGTTGGGCGCGGCAATGCGCCAGCGCCTGCTGGCTCTGCTGCAGGG
The DNA here is from genome assembly GCF_001431485.1 of Stenotrophomonas ginsengisoli. Lineage (GTDB taxonomy): Bacteria > Pseudomonadota > Gammaproteobacteria > Xanthomonadales > Xanthomonadaceae > Stenotrophomonas > Stenotrophomonas ginsengisoli. The sequence goes on from NZ_LDJM01000010.1 coordinate 32,545, forward strand.
AGCGGAGTCGGTGCAATACCGATAACGCCTGTTCGCGGCGGCTCATGCCAACGCCTCCTTGGCCAGCACATCGTGCAGGCGCGACACCGCGCTTGCACGCGCGGTGCGCTCGGCCGGCGGTTGCTGCAGAAAGGCTTCCATGGCCATGCGGCGCTCCAGGATGCCGTCCAGTTCCGGGTTGGCTCCCGGCTGGTGCGCGCCCAGATCCACCAGGTCCCTAGCGCCTTCATACACCGCCAGTTCGCGGCGCGCGCGGCGCGCGGCCTCCTGCTCTTCCGCACTGGCCACTGCACCCAGCAGACGACTGGCGCTGTGCAGCACATCGATGGCCGGGTGATGACCACGTGCCGCAAGTGCGCGGTCCAGAACGATGTGGCCGTCCAGAATGGCGCGCATGTGGTCGGTTACCGGCTCGTTCATGTCATCGCCCTCCACCAGCACGCTGTAAAGACCGGTGATCGAGCCGCCGCCACGCACGCGGCCGCAACGCTCCAGCATGCGCGGCAGTTGCGCGAACACCGATGGCGTATAGCCACGAAAGGTCGGCGGCTCACCAATGGAAAGGCCGATATCGCGCTGCGCCATCGCGAATCGCGTCATCGAGTCCACCACCAGCAGCACTGCCTTGCCCTGGTCGCGGAAGTATTCGGCCACAGCGTGCGCGGCGTAGGCGGCTTGGGTACGCATCAGCGCGGGTTCGTCAGCCGTAGCCACCACCACCACCGAGCGCTTCAACCCTTCCTCGCCCAGCGAGTGCTGGAGGAAGTCATTGACCTCGCGGCCGCGTTCGCCCACCAGCGCCAGCACAGTCACGTCAGCGCTCACCTGCCGTGCCAACGCACCCAGCAGGGTGCTTTTGCCGACGCCACTGCCTGCCATGATGCCCATGCGCTGGCCTTCGCCCAGAGTAAGCAGCGTGTCGATGACACGCACACCGGTTTCCAGCACGCGTTCAATCGGCTGCCGGTGCAGCGGGTTCAGCGGTGCGCGGGTCAGCGGGTAACGCTGCGGCAGTTCTAGCGCTGGGCCATCGTCCAGTGCCATGCCATGGGCGTTGATCACGCGGCCGAGCAGGGCATCGCCCACGCCGATGTCCACGCCACGGCCGAGTGGACGCACCAGGTGTCCGGGGGCGATGCCGGTCAGCTCGCCGTAGGGCATCAGCTGGGTCAGGCCGGCACGGAAGCCCACTACCATGGCATCCACCTGGTGGCCGGCGTTGCCTTCAATCAAACAGCGCTCGCCCAGCACTACCTCCGGACCCAATGCTTCCACCACCAGGCCGTTGAAAGACTCCACACGACCCAGCCGGCGCACCATCGGCGCGCTGCGCAGCTGCTGCACGACGTGGGCGACCGACGGCGTGGTCATGCGGTTGCTCCGCCCAGGCTGGCCAGGAACGCGCTGCGAATAGCATCCAGGCGCACATCCAGCCCGCCATCCACCGTGCCGGTGGCGGTCTGCACCTGCACCTGGCCGGGCGAAAGACCCGCACTGGCGACCACGCGTACCGCTGGGCCGGCCAGTGACGCTACAGCAGCAACCTGCGCCGGAGCCACCCGCAATACTACCGTATGTTCGGTCTGCTCCTGCAGCAGTTGCGCGCACAGCGCCGGGAAGTCGATGCCGGCCACGCCACCATACAGCCGCGTGGCGACTTCGAATGCCAGCACCGCCGCGTCTTCCAGCGTGCGCGTCTGAAGCTGTTGCAGCGCCGCCGGCAGGCCCGCCAGCAATGCATCCAGCTGTTCCTGCTGCGTGGCAAGATCCTGCATGCGTTCGGCGTGCACGGCATCCAGTTCCGCGCGGGCCACAGCCACGCGCTGATCAAAGCGGGCGGTGGCATCCGCTTCTCCCTTGCGCAGCCCTTCCTGCCGCGCCTGCGCCAGCACCTGTTCCCGCTCTTCGGCAAGCGTGGGACCCGCAGGCAGCACGGGGACCATCGGTTCCGCTGCTTCCACGGCCTGTTTCGCCGGTGCCGGCGCGGGTGCCAGCGCCTGCGACAGGGTCAGCGCCGATGCGGCAGAAGTGGTGACGCGCTGCATATCAGTGCGCCTCCGCCGGACTGAGCAGATGGCGGCGCAACGACTGCGCCAAGGCGGGGGGCAGCTCGGGCGTGTGGCTCAACAGAGGGCCAATGGCCTCGCGCTGCGCCGGCTCCAGTGCCGCCAGGCAGAACTCACGCTCAGCGCCCTGCACGCACGCCAGCGCACGCGCCGCCCACGCCGGTGAGCTGCGCTCGGCCAAGCCGTTCCAGTCCAGTGCGGGTGTTCCCGGCAATTGCCCTGCCGACACCGCTGCATCGCCCTGCAGCGCCTGCGCGGACAGCGCGTCCAGCGGCAGGTTCAAGGCGCGCAGTTCGTCCAGCAGCACGCGTACGACTGCGCCGTCTTCGGCAGGCAGGGCCGCCAACAGCTGGCGCTGGTCATGCGGGTGCAGTGGCGCAAGCAGCAACGCGCAGCGGCGGTGGGCAGCGGCGAGCGTACTCATGAAGCGCTACCATCCTGCAACCACAGGCGCATCTTCTGCAGGGCCTGTTCGCGCTCCTGCGCGGTGAGGCGTGCGGGCTGGCGACGACGCAGGCCGAACCACAGCAGCGCCACCAGCATACCCAGCCCTGCGGCGGCGATCAGGTGCCAACCACTCGTCGCGGCCGGTGTGGTCCCGGCAGGGCGCTGCGCGGGTGCCGCGTCTGCAGGCACGATTGCCGGCTTCACCACCGGGGCGTCGTCAGCCACTGGCGGCGCTACGGCTACCTGACCCAGGCGCGAGATTTCCAGCTGGTCGCCGCGCTCGAAGTCCATACCCGCCGCCGCCGCCACCAGCGAGCGCAGGCGGTACAGCTCCACGTCGTCCAGTCGCACCGGCACCACCACCGCCACGGACAGGCGTTCAACGCGGCCCGGTGCGCGGCTCACTTCCTGCCGGCTGGTACCCAGCACGTACTTGGTGTCTTCTTCCTGGCGCGGGGTGGTGCTGCCTTCGGCCTGCACCTGGGTGGTGGTGCGGCGACGCTGCACCAGCCCATTGCCCTGCTCGCCCAGCGCCACCGGCCGTTCGCTGACCTCGCGCACAGCATCGTAGTTCAAGGTGGCGTCGACCGAGACGGCAAAGTCGCCAGCATCCATCGTCTTGCCCAGCAAGTCCGCCACACGCGTAGTCAGGGTTTTCTCCAACGCGCTCTTGCGGTCACCTCGGGTCTGTTCGTCAGCCGTGCCTCCCACCAGTTCGGTGCTGCCGCCAGACAACAGCGCACCCTGCGAATCCAGCACCGACACGTGTTCGGGCTTCAGCCCTTCCACCGATGCCGCCACCAGGCTGCGGATCCCATCCAGCTGACGCCGGCCCAGGCTCTGCCCCGGCGACAGCGACAGCGCCACCGATGCCTTGGAGCCGTCTTCCTGTTCGGCAAACAAGCCCTGGCGGCGAATGGTCAGATGCACGCGTGCATCCAGCACGCCCGGCATGCTGGTGATGGTGCGTTCGATTTCGCCTTGAAGCGCACGCTGATAGTTCACCTTCTGCGCGAACTCAGTCACCCCGAAGTCGGACTCGTTGAACAGCTCAAAGCCCACATGCCCGCCCTTGGGAATGCCGGCCGACACCAGCTTCATACGCGTGTCGTACACCCGGGCTTCGTCCACGGTGATGGTGGTACCCCCGTCGGTGAGGCGGTAGGGCACCTTCCATTCGCCCAGGGTCTGCACGATCTCCGCCGCATCGGCCTGACGCAGGTTGTTGAACAGGGTCTGCTGGCGCGGGGCCAGCAACCAGTACAGCACGGCCAGCGTGGCCAGCACCACCACCACCACACCCACCAAAAGGCCGGTTCGGGCGGGCGCAGACAGCGAACGATAAAAAGACGGCACGTTCATGGTCACAGCTGCATCCGTGCCAGTTCCTGATACGACTCGAACAGGCGGTTGCGCACTTCCACCGCAAACGTCAGCTCCATGCGCGCCTGCTCCATGGCGATCATCACTTCGTGCACCGGCACGTTCTGGCCGCTGGCCAGCGCTTGGGTGGCCGCGTCGGCGGCCTGCAGGCGGCCGTCCAGATGCGACAGCCCCTGCCCGACGACGGTGCTGAAGTCGGTGGTGGGGGCCGCAGCGGTCTGCTCGGCGGCATTGAGGCGCAGTGCATCCAGCGCGCCGATGGCTTCGATGGCCATTACTTGGCTCCAATGTCGAGGGCGCGCAGGGTCATGCCGCGCAGCAGGTTGAACGAGCGCACGTTGGCTTCATAGCCGCGGCTGGCGGTCATCAGGGTGGTCATTTCCTGCACCATGTCCACGCGCGCATAGCGCACGAAGCCTTCGGTGTCGGCCAGCGGATGGCCCGGGTCGCTGACCTCGCGCGTGGGCGTGGGCACGGCCTGCAACTGCGCCGAGAAATCCTTGCCTACCGTCATCTGCCAGCGCTGCGCTTCCACGCCCACCGGCAACGCCGTGTTTGCGTTGGCGATGTTGCGGCTGGCCGCTTCCAGGCGCAGGCGCTCCTGGCTCATGCCGGCGCGAACGGTATCGAGAATGCTGTCGATGGCCATGATCAGCTCCTTCCGGTGACGGCCAGGCGCATCAGGCTGAACTGCCGGCTCAGCGCGTCGCCCAGGGTCTGGTAGTTCATCGAGGCAGAGGCCATTTCCGCCACCTGTGCATCCAGCCCGAGTGCGCTGGCTTCTGTACTGCCTTCGCGCGGGCTCAGCGCACGCAGTTCGGCCAGGCCCTGCTGCAGGTCGGCGGCGGAGGCGCGGCCTTCGCCATAGGCGGTGAGCAGCCCTTCCAGCCGCGAGAAATCCAGCGTGTGCGCACGCAGGCCCGGTGCGCCGGCGCGGGCGATGTTGCTGCTGGCCAGTTCGGCGCGCATCTGCTGCAGCCCCATGGACAGCCGCACGGCATCCAGTGTTGACGCTTCCATTGCCTTTCCCCTGTTATTGGATCACCAGCTCGCCATCCAGCGCGCCAGCGGTTTTGATCGACTGAAGGACCGCGATGACATCGCGCGTGGACAATCGCGCTGCGCGCAGCGCACTGATCAGGTCAGCGACTGACGCGCCCTCCTGCATCTGCACCAGCGGTGCCACGCCCTCATCGGCTTCAATGCGGGTGGACGGCGTCACCACCGAGGCAATCCCGCTGCCCGGGCGGTAGTACACGCCGTCGGGCTGGGACACCTGGAACTCGGTACGGATCTCGATCTTCAAACCACCGTGCGAGACGCTGACCTTGCCCAGGCGCACATCCCCGCCCGCCACTACGGTGCCGGTGCGCTCGTTCACCACCACGCGCGCCTTGCGCTGCTGTTCCAGGGTGAGATTTTCCAGCTGCGCGATCAACGCCACCATGTCGTCAGGGCGCTCGTTGAAGTGAACGCTGACCTTGCCGGCGTGGTCGGCCTTGGCGCTACCCACATCGCCCAGCCCGCGAATGGCTTCTGCAATGCGGGTGGCATTGGTGAAGTCCGGCTCGTTCAGCACGATCGCCAGCGAGCTGCCATCGGTGTCCACCTGCAGGGGTGACGCCTGTTCGATGCTGCCGCCGGAAGGAATCCAGCCCACCGTAGGGTGATTCCGCTGCAGCGAGGCGGCCATGCCTTCGAACTGGTAGCCGCCCACCGATAGTGCGCCCTGCGCCAACGCATACAAGCGGCCATCGGCCGCCCGCAGCGGGGTGAGCATCAAGGTGCCACCGGTCAGGCTGCGGGCATCGCCCGACGAAGCTACCTGAACGTCAATCAACTGGCCCGGTTCAGCGAACGACGGCAGGCGCGCGGTCACGATCACCGCCGCCACGTTGCGGCTGGCAATGTCGGTGTCGCTCACGTTCACGCCGAAGGTCCGCAAGGTGTTGGCGACCGACTGCACGGTGGCGCGGTTGCGGCTGGAATCACCCGAGCCGGACAAGCCAAACACCAGGCCATAACCGGTCAGCTGGTTCTCACGTACACCGGCGACGCGGGCTATGTCCTTCACTTTCACGGTGGCGGCCAGGGTATCGCCGCCCAGTGCGCAGACACCCAGCAGGGACAGCAGAAGAAAGCGCTTCACGCTCACAGCAACCTCAACCATTTCAGCGTGCGGTAGATCAGGCTCTGGCGCTGCGACGCACTCACATCGCCCACGCCGTCCAGTTCGATTTCCGCATTGGCAATGCGGTGCGACCAGACCGTGTTGTCGGCCGCAATATCCTGCGGTCGCACCAGACCACGCAGACGGATGTGCTGGCGCTCGCGGTTGACCAGCAGGGTCTGCGCACCTTCCACCGCCAGCGTGCCGTCCGGCCGCGCGTCCACGACCTGCACCGAGATCTGCGTGCGCAGTTCGCCGCTGCGGGTGGTCTGTGCGCCGGCACCGTTGCTGCCGCTGAGCCCTGCCTTGGCCGAATAGTCGGTGCTTGGCGACGACAGCGAGGCTCCCAACGCCAGCTGGCTGGAGGCGTCTGTTGCCGCCTGCGACTTGGCGCGGGTGGCTTCAGACACGTAGACGGTGAGGACGTCACCCACCCGGAACGCACGATGGTCCGCGATCAGCGGGCGGTAGTTCTCGATATCCACCAGGGTCTGGCGCACCGGCTCGGTTGCCTGTGCCCCTTGCGTTGCACCGATTAGGCACACCGCCATCAGCAGCGCGCGTTGTGTATCAGTCATGGATCTGTACCTCGCCCGGGGCGGTGACCGTAGCCACCACCGTTCCACGCGCATAGCTGGGGCGCACCGCAATGCGCTGGCCCACCTGGCCGTCCTGCAGCGCCACCGCCGCTGCAGAGAGTTCGATGTCCTTGTGCCGCACCAGCAGCTGGACTTCCTGCATGCCCTGCACGGCGGGAAGGGGTTCCAGCACGGCATCGGTGAGCGGCGTGCCGGCGCGCACGTCCTGGCGCAGCCGGTAGCCCTCGGCGGGCAGCGCCGCCAGCACGTTTCCGCTGCAGCAGACCATGTCGACGTTCGACTCGTGCAGACGCACGGTGTCCAGTCCGGTGCGCGCTGCGTAGGAGGCCTCGAACACCAGCACCGACCGCACGTCACTCGCGGTGACCGGCACGTTCAGTGTGCGCAGCACATGGCCGTCCACGCGCACTTTCAGCGGTACCGAAGCACGCGCGCGTGGCCAACGTCCGGCCACTTCGCCCGTTTCGAGCTGCACGGCACCGACCGGCAGTGCCTGCAGCCGCACCCTGCCCACCTGCACCACCGCGCTGCTGCCCTGCGCAAGCAGGCGCTGCTGCAGTTCGCTCTGGATCTGCGCAGTCACGGCATCGGCATTGGGGGCGGCGCTCGTGGTCAGCGCCAGCAGCAGGCTCCACATCCGTCAGCGCCTCAGGTTGTTGATGGTGTCCATGACCTGGTCAGCCGCCTGAAGCACACGCGCGTTGAGCTGATAGGCACGCTGGGCCAGCACCAGCCCGGACATTTCCTCGATGATCTCCACATTGGCCATTTCCATCTGGCCCTGGCGCAACTTGCCGGCACCCGCCTCGCCCGCGCGGCCATAGGTGGCGGCACCGGCCTGCGGGGTCACCGCGTACAGGTTGTCGCCAATGGAGCGCATCAATTCAGCCGCGGAAAAGCGCACCACTTCAATGGTGCCGACCACGGTGCGGTCGATCTCGTCGGGCAGCTGCACGGTCACTTCCCCTTCCGGGGAAATCTTGAGGTCGCGGCCTTCCTGCGGCACGCGCACGTCGCCGCTCAGGCGCAAGCCCTGGAAGTTGCGCAGCGAGCCTTCTTCATCCACGCGGAACTGACCACTGCGCGAGTACACCAGGCTGCCATCAGTGGCCTCGAACTCGTAGAAGCCTGCACCGTCAATCGCCACATCCAGCGGATTGCCGGTCTGGCGCATCTCACCCGGTGCAAACGAGGTGCTGGTGGAGGCAACGCGCACTCCGCCCGGGCGTTGCTCAGCCAGGGCAAGCGTCAGGTCGGCCCCCACCGCCGGCAACGGTGTGGCGATGTCGGCGAAGTTCACCCGGCTGCGCTTGAAGCCCGGCGTCTGCAGGTTGGCCACGTTGTTGGAGATTGTGTCCAGCTGTTGCTGGCCACTGCGCAAACCACTGGCGGCAATGTGCAATGCGTCGATCATGAGGTGTCCTTTCAGTTCTCGCCAATCCGGTTGATGCCGGTGTCCAGCATCTGGTCGTAGCTGCTCATGGCGCGTCGTACCGCGTCGACATGTCGGGTGAGTTCCATCAGCCGCAGCATTTCATCGGCCGGGTCCACGTTGGCCGCTTCCAGCGCGCCCTGCACCACGCTGCCCTGCCACTGCGCCAGCGCACCGTTGTAGCGGTAGGCCCCGTTGCCCATTGCGCGCAGCTCCAACGGCTGCGCTACCGCCACGATCTGCAGCTGGCCCAGCGGCTGCTGGCCGGCCCACAGCTGGCCATCGGCATCGGCGCGCAGCGGCGTATCGGCGGTGATGAGAGTCGGATCGATCTGCAGCGCGCCCGACTGGCCCAGCACGCGGTCGCCATGTCGCGTGACCAGGTAGCCATCGGCATCAATCTGGAAATTACCCGCGCGTACCAGCATGGGCTGGCCCTGGCGTTCGACAGCAAAGAAGCCCTGTCCACGCAGTGCCAGATCCAGTGCCCGGCCAGTTTGCGCCAAGCTGCCGTCGCGCTGGTCCACTGCCGGCGTCAGCCCGGACTGCTGCGCGAAGTCCGCGCGCATGCGCTCGGCGCGGTAGCCCGGCGTTTGCAGATTGGCCACATTGCGGCTGATGGACGACAGCGTGTCCACGTCCGTACTCATCTGGCGGCCCAGCGCTTGCAGGGTATCGGTCATTGCTTATTGGCTCCGGATGGCTGCGAAGGAGCGCACCGGCAACGTCGCCGGAATCTCGCACAGACTGATCACTGCCAGGTAGGGCATCGAGCGTGACAGCAGCTGGCGCAGGCTGCGCCGCACCGGGCCCGGGCACAGCAGCACTGGCACCAGGTTGCGGCCCATCATCGATTCGCTCTGCGTGGCCAGGCTCTTCATGAAGCCATCCAGCTGCGCGATCTCACCGAACAGACTGCCCCGCCCTTCGCTGCCGCGCACGCTGGACAGCAGTTCGTGTTCCAGCTCCGGAGCCAGGGTCATCACGTGCAGGTCGCCGTTGGCGTCGCGCAGTGCCTGGCAGATGGTGCCACCCAGCCGCTCGCGTACGCGTTCGGCCAGGTCCTCCGGATTCTTCACCGTGCGCCCGGCGTCGACCAGCACTTCCAGAATCGCTTCCAAGTGGCGAACGCTGACCTGCTCACGCAGCAGCAGCTGCAGCACCTTCTGCACTTCGGAAATGCTCAGGATGGCCGGGACCAGCTCCTCCACCAGCGAGGCATTTTGTTCGCGCACCCGGTTGAGCATGCGCTCGGTGTCCTGACGGGTCAACAGGTCGGCCGACTGGCGTTTGACCAGCTCGCTCAGGTGGGTGATCAACACCGTATCCGGCTCCACCAGGGTATAGCCGGCGCTGCGCGCGGACTGGCGTGCCTGGCGGTCGATCCACTGCGCCGGCAGGTTGTAGGCCGGGTCACGCGTGTCGGGCCCTTCCAGACGTGCGCGCTGTCCACCGGGATTGATGGCCAGCACGCGGTCGACCATCAGCGCGCCCTGCCCAACCCGGCAGCCGTGGAAGTGGATCTCATACTGGTCCGGGCCCAGCTCGGTGCGCAGTTGCTGCTGCACGCGCGGCATGACGAAGCCCAGGTCCTGCGCGAACTGCCGGCGCAGGTGCTCGATGCGATCCATCAGGTCGCTGTCCGCACCGGCGAAGGCATCGCACAACTCACTACCCAGACGCAACTCGATCGCTTCCACGCGCAGAATCTGGCCGATGTCAGGCGGGGCCACGCTGGACGGCTCGTTCGAAGCTGGCATCTCCGCATCGCCGACGGCGTCGTTCTGTTCGCCCTGCTGCGCGCGCGTAGCCAGCCATGCCAATCCGCCCAGAATGGCCAGCACCACCAGCACCGGGGCCACCGGGAAGCCCGGCAGCACCAGTACGATCATCAGCACCATCGCGACGATCAGCAGTGCTTTCGGGTTGGCCAGGATCTGTTTGGGAATCTCCGTGCCCAGCTGCGCATCGGTGGCGGCCCGGGTGATGATGATGCCGGTGGCCACCGCAATCACCAGCGAGGGAATCTGGGTGACGATGCCATCGCCGATGGTCAGCAGGGTGAAACGCTGCACCGCTTCACCCCACGGCAGACCCAGCTGGGCAATGCCCACCGCCAGGCCCGCGACGATGTTGGTGAGAATGATGACGATGCCGGCAATGGCGTCGCCCTTCACAAATTTGGTGGCACCGTCCATCGCTCCGTAGAAGTTGGCTTCGCGCTCGATCTGGCTGCGGCGGCGCCGAGCTTCCTTCTCGTCGATCAGCCCCATGTTCATGTCGGCGTCGATGCTCATCTGCTTGCCGGGCATGGAATCCAAGGTGAAGCGGGCCGCCACTTCGGCCACGCGCTGGGCACCGCTGGTAACCACCACGTACTGCACCACCACCAGAATGACGAACACCACGATGCCGACGATGTAATTGCCGCCCACCACGAATTCGCCAATGGCGTTGATCACCCGGCCAGCGTCGCCGCCTTCCAGGATCAGCCGCGTGGCCGACACATTCAACGCCAACCGGAACAAGGTGGACAGCAGCAGAATGGTGGGGAAGGTGGAGAACTTCAGCGGCGAATCGGTGAAGAAGGTCACCAGCAGAATCAGCAGGGCCATGCTGATGTTGAGCACCAGCAGCAGGTCCAGCAGCATCGGCGGCACCGGCACGAACAGCACGATGAGCACGCCCAGCACCAGCCCCACCATCGCCAGGTCGCGCTTGCCTTCCCACAGCTGGCCAAACAACGCCTTCATGCGGCAGCTCCACGCTGCGCCCACAGCCGGCGATACAGCGGGGCCAGTGCGCCGTACTGCGCCTCAGGTACCATCTGGTCGATGTCGCACTCACGGTACAGCGCCCGTGCCAGCGTCATTGACGGCCACACCGGCACACGGTGCTGCGAGGCCAGCTTGCGGATGTGCGCGGCCATCAGCCCCGCGCCCTTGGCCACCACCACCGGCCCCAGGGTTTTGCCCGGGCGGTAGCGCAGCGCCACCGCCACGTGGGTGGGGTTGGTGAGCACCATGTCCGCCTGGGCCACATTGCCCAGAGCCTGGGTTTTCTTCAGCAGCTCACGCAGCTTCTCGCGCCGACGGCCCCTGATGGCCGGATCGCCATCACGGCGCTTCACCTCGTCTTTCAGTTCGCGCCGGCTCATGCGCATCTTGCGCATGTAGTCGCGACGGCTGAACAGCAGGTCCGCTGCGGCCACCACGGCCAGAATCAGCAGCACATAGATGGATACACGAACGAATCCACTGAGCAGCAGGCGGCCGGCTTCGCCGGGCGCAATGCGGGTGGCTGCATCCACAATGGCCGGCGCATTGCGCAGTGCCATCCAGCACACGATGGCCAACAGAGCGAACTTCACCCCCATCTTGCCCAGCTCCCACAAGCTGCGGAGCGCGAACAGGCGCTTGAACGCCGCCGCCGGGTTCAGGCGCTTCGGATCGGGGGTAAGTGGCTGAGTGGTGAACATCAATCCGGTCTGCATCGCATTACCCAGCACTGCCGCCACCAACAACGCCAGCACCAGCGGCATCAGCGCATCGCCCAACGGGGCATAGAACGTTACCAGTGCGTGCAAGAGTGAGGCACCTGGGCGGGGCGCGCTGCCGGCCAGCTGCACCATCTCGCGACTGGCCTGTGCCAGCGCGTGGGCGACGTCGCCGGCGGTGATCGCCACCACGCCAGCGAAGACAATCAGAACCACAATGCCGGTCACATCCTGGCTGCGCGCCACGTTGCCCTGCTTGCGCGCCTCTTCCAGGCGGTAGCTGGTGGGTTGTTCGGTCTTGTCCTGGTCACCTTCGGCCATCTCAGCCCCCCAGCAATGCAGGCACGCGCGCATACGCGTCGCGGAACAACCGTGCAAACAGCACCGGCACAAACGGTAGCGTGGCCATCAGCAGACCAACCGCCGCCAGCAGCTTCAGCGGCAGCGCCAGGAAGTACACATTGGCCTGCGGCATCGAGCGGGTGGCATAGGCCACGCCCACATCCACCAGCAGCAGGCCCAGAATGGCCGGCAACACCACCGCAAAGCCGAGCAGGAAGCTCTGCCCCAGCAGGCCGGCCAAGCCATCCCATTGCAGCTGTACGCCACCACGCCCCAACGGGGCCAGCTGGATGCTCACCGCCAGCATGCGGTACAGCTGCAGGTGAAGGTCCAGCACAAAGAACAGCGCGATGGCCACCAGCATCAGCGCGGTGCCGAACACCGCCTGGGTGTCATTCTGGCTGCCCGGGTCGAACAGCACGCCGGCGCTGCTGCCGGCCTGCACGTCCAACACCCAGCCCGCCGTGTGCAGCGCCGCATTGGGCAGCATCACGGCCAGCCCGAAGGCGGTTCCGATCAACAGTTCCGCACAGATGGCCGAGATCCACGCCGCTGCACTGTGCAGGCCCACCGGCGCGCTCATCAGCGCGGTGGCCAGCCAGGCCAGCAGCATCAACAAAGCGATGCGCACCAAGCCGGGAGCCCAGCGCAGCGGTGACAACGGCACCAACAATACGGCGGGCAGAAACCGCAGCATGGCCAACAGGTAGGTGGTCAGGAAATCGTGGATGTACGACATACTTACAACCCGGCCGCCGTTTCGAACATGCGCTTGGCCAGCTCCACCGCCACGCCCAGCATCCACGCACCCAGCATCACGCAGACCACCACCACCACGATGATCTTGGGCACAAAGGTGAGCGTCATTTCCTGCACCTGGGTGACCACCTGCACAATGGAAATGAGCAGGCCCACCACCAAGGTGGCGAGCAAGATCGGAGCGCTCATCTTGACGGCGGCCAGCAGCGTCTCAATCAGCAGGCGGACGGCAAAATCGGCAGTCATGTGCGCAGCGGGGCCTGCCCGCCAAGAATGCCGCGCAACGCGCTGGCGAACACTGGCAACGGCATACCAACGCTGCGGCCGGTGGTGGCCAGCAGTGCGGCCAGCTCCTGCGAGTCGGCCGCGGAATCGCCCCTGCCATCGCGCAACACCAGCTGCGCGTAGCGTGCGGTGCTGGAATTCGGATCCAGGCGCAGCGCACGCTTCAGTGCGTCTTCGGCCTCGTCGGTCCGCCCCTGCAGGGCATGCACCAGCGCCAGGCCGCCATGGGTGTCGCCAAAGGTGCGGTCCACCGCATTGGCCTGTTCGAAACTGCCACGCGCCGCATCGGCACGGCCCTGCAGCAGTTGCGACCACGCCAGTGCGTGCCAGGTGCCCAGGTGTTCGGGCATGGCGCGGGTGGCCTGCAGCAAGGTGTTTTCCGCCACTGGCAGCTCACCCAGCAGCATGTGTGCCTGGCCCTTGCCAGACAGCGCCCGGCCGGACCCGGAATGCGCGCTCAACGCGCGGTCGAAGGCAGCCAAGGCATGCTCTGCGTCAGCCTGCGCCAGCGCCAGGGTACCGATGACCAGCAAGGCTTCGTGCTGATTGTCCTGCAGTTCAAGGGCACGCGCAGCATGCTCGGCAGCAGGTGCTGTGGAGTCAGCGTCCAGCATTGCCAGGGCCAGTACGCCAAGGGCCTGGGCGTCCAGTGGTTGTTGTGCTTCCAGCGCTTGGAGCGCACTGATGGCCTTGTCAGGCTCACCCGCAAGCATTGTCAGACGGGCAAGCAGAATCGTCAGTGCCGGATGCTGCCCATGGCGTTGCATTGCTTCAAGCACTGCCGCGGAGGCGTCATCCAGCCGGTGCAGGCACATCAGCGCAAAAGCGTAATCGTGGTCAATGGAGACCGACGTATCGCGGGACACACGCAAGGTTTCCAGCTGGCGCAATGCCTGTGTGTATTCGCCGCAACCCAGCGCCCACTGCGAGATGCGGTGCATCACCGCTGGCTTGGCAGCCGACGGATGCGTAATCAGCAGTTCGACGGCCTCACCGGCCTGCCCATCCAACACCAGCTCCTCGCCCAATGCGAACGCGAGGTCAATGTTGTTGGGATCTGACGCCAAATACACACGCAAACGCGCGGCTCGCGAGTGTTTGCGGACCATGCTCAAGAACAACCCCTGTCGACTTCAATGCAATGGCCCGTTGCGCGGAACCATTCCCCCTGAACATCCCCATGCCGGGCTGTTCGACTTGAAATCATGTGGTAAAAGGCGCGTGAAAGCAAGCGAACTTCGTCCAAGAAATTCGACGCGACCGGGTTCATCCCACCACAGCCCCGGCGGCAGTGTCGGGACGTTGTGGGTGACGGGGTCAGAATCCGGGTCAGAGAAAGCGGGAAGCACAACGCCCACACCGGTGCCGACCTGCATGTTCATCGTGGCGATGGCCGGTGCGGCAGGTGCGTTGTTGGCCTGTACCGTCAAGGTGAACGTGGCCGTGCCGACACCGCCACGCCCGTCATTGGCATGGATGGTGATGGCATAGCTGCCCGCCGAAGCCGAACCATTGATGGTGCGGCTGGCCGCGTCGAACCACATGCCAGCCGGCAGGCCACTGACCGAGTACGTCAGCGGGTCACCATTGGGGTCACTGAAGGCGTTGAGCTGAAAGCTGGCGTCAACGCCGACCTTGAGAAAGCGACTGAGCAATAAGCCCAGATGTGTGGATTTACGCGCTTTCGTTGATGTCCAGGGCATGTCGCACAGCACTTTTTCCATCGCCGGATCGCTCAGTACTTACCACTGCTGCAACAGGCGGATGCGAAGCATCGTATCCAAGCGATACGGCTGCCGGCCCATGTCGTCCAACGCGGGGCAATACAGCTCGATCAATGCCAGCAAGGCCCTCCACGACACAACCTGCTCGATCTCGAACAGGAAAATCTCGCGCAGTGGACGCTTGCGTCGGCTTTGTTGTTCGGCATCGCCAAAGGTCTTTTGCATCTTTGGATCAGGCTATCGAATCGGGGATAGAAGTTCGGCATGTTCGAAAAAGGTAATTGTTCAGTGCCACCACACTTACGGGGACGAAGCGCTTGGAGGTTGAATGATATTTCTCAGCGTTTCAATACGTAGGGGAAATTCGTGTTCACAAAGGTCATTGCAAACTCAATTGGATCAACGGCGCCACCGAGCGGATGCACCTTCATCAAATAACTGTCCCAAATGGCCCTGATCTGAGCTGGCACGGCATCTGGAAAATCCATCTGCGAGCCGACAATTTCGAACCAAGAACCCGTCGCGCCATAGATTTCAGCCAGCTTGCCCTCCATGCCTTTCAGGATCTCATCCTGCTGAGGATCGAGCTGCCCCATTGCACTCAGCACATAGCAATCCAGGAGCTTCAGAAACGGCCTTCCAACGTACCTATCCATCGCGTTATTTTTGAATGTAGTAAAAGGGCTGGCAGTTTCTTCATTTGGCGGCTGAAGCCCTCCAGTGCATCTGCTGCTGTGCAGCCGTCCATCCGGCAGAGGATGACGAAGCGTGCCTTGCGCTCCACCAATATGCCCACGGCCGAGCGGTTGAAGGCGCCCTTGATCAGATTGCCCTCCCAGTGGCCAGGCAGCAGTCGTTGCTCAATTTCCTCGGGACGGTGCTTGATGCTCAGCTCTTCCGGGACGAAGGTCTTGGCCGCGGCGGACTTGCGGCCCAGGCCGCGCGTCGGCCTGGCTTGCCGCAGCGCCTCCACCATGGCCTGCTTGAGTCCGCCGCGTGGCTGGGCATAGATGGCCGCGTAAATTGTTTCGTGGCTGACAAGGCCAGGGCGGATGGACTCAGGCATCTGGCGGAGTTTGGCGGCAATCTGCTGCGGTGACCAGCGCCTGTAGACAAGGTGGTCGTGGACGTATTGATAAAGCCTGCTTCCGGCCACCAACCGCTTCATCGGTCTGTAACGGCTGCGGCGCCGGCGATAGTTCAGAGCGGCCTTGCTGGCGTTGTACGCAGCTTGATCGCAGCGCCGGAGCTCTCGTGAAACAGTGGCTGCCGAACGCCCAAGGCGCAGCCCGATTGCTCGCAAACTGCTGCCGTTTTGGCGCTCGATCATGATTACGGCTCGTTCTTCAGGGCTCAGGTGTTGATAGCTTCTGGACATGGCAACGGCCCGATATGGGGGCGTTGCACTTGGAAGTTGAGTCTAAGCAGTCTCGGGGGCAGTTGTTTAGAGATTCCCTAAGAAGTTTGCCCTAGCCGAATCTCAAATGCTGCAAAATCCGCATCCTCATATAGATACTCCCGGTCACTCGAAGGAAGATCCGCCGCCCCCAACAAAGCGAGAGCCTCCCACACGTCATCGTCAGTGACATCAATATCATCGTTGTCTAGGAAGGAGAAGGCCCAAGCTGCAACTTCTTCGCGATAGAGGTCAGATAATCTGACCTCGCGCAACTTAGCGAAAACCGCCTCTCGTGTTGGCAACTGCTTTCTCATCCTCATCTCCGGTGAGTGCATTTACCATCAGCATCGAAAATTCTATGGTTATTGAGCTCAGTTACAGGTTTGGGAGCGACGCTACGGACTCTGCCTGCATGATCTAACGTTTCGTACCAAGTTCTTGTGGGCGTGCGCAGCACGCGCACGAGCGCGTGGCGAGGGAATCACCGAAGCGATGACAAGCAGTCCACGCGCAACGCGGTGATGTTCGGCGAGGACCGCGTGCCGTTGGACGCGCTGTGAAAACCGAGGTTACACAGTTCGTTTGACAGACCCGTCCGGTCGCGACGCCACTTCAACGGAGCGACGAAGCGGCTTCGGCTTGAGCCGTGCAGCGGTTAACCTGAGCCGAGCGCCGCTGACTACGACCCTTCTGACTCCAACAAAACACCTTCCAGAATTGCCTGGAACCGCGTCGGCTGAATTTCTCCAACGCTGGCAACCACGTACCCCTTGGCACTGCAGGACATGCACCGATAGCCAAAGAAGCAAGCCTCCAAGCCCTTCTCATTTTCATATCCAAGTCCGCCCGATCTGCGTCGCAAGCCGAAATCTTTAGCAAGCAAACTGGACAGTCTCGAATTATCAGCGCCGCCAAGAGGAGTCAAATCATCCGAATCGAAATCAACACCACTGCCACAGCCCGGGCAGCCAACGCGCAACTTCAACGAGTAAAGGTCTTCCTCTACTCCATCAAATACCATATCCCGTAGAACAATTTTTCGCATCTCTATTGCCCAGAAGTTTTTCGATCAACCAAACGGATGTAACCCCCCTTCAGAAGCTGGTCAATACTAGCACCCAACTCCCACTGAACCCCCATCCCTGTTTGCCCAAACCATGGCATGGCAGGACCGTAATGCCCTCTTATTGGCCTTACCACTTCATAGACGCTCGATGGTGACTTCAGCGCAGAATCCGGAAGCGCCCGAGACGTAAAAGATGTCCCTGCGGGCGATACAAAACTGCCTCTATCGGTGAATACCCCATCCTTAAACCGCCCGCCGAACCTATCGATTTGCGAACCAGGCTCGAGAACGCCATTACCCCTGGAAACAAACCCTCGATAGGGCGGCCACTCTCCAGGAGGCAACATGCTTTCAAGCTTGCTCCACTCTCCGCGCTCCCAAGCGACATAGGCCTGTGAGAGCGGGACGTTGTTTTCCGCCAACTGCGGGCTTAAAGCAGAAAACTCCGCTCGTGAATTGATCCGCGCGTGCAGCGACTGGGCCTCGGGCGTTGCATTCAAGTCCGCAATCCTGCGCAACGCCGCCGCTTCCTCGGCCACGTCTACCACCGCTCCGAAAGTTCGCACGCCCGTTCCGCTGCGCGTCAGCAACGACGTTCCGCCGCTGGCCAGTAACTCTATCCCAAAGGTGCCCGCACCTTCCAGCTTGTCGCCCAACGGGGAATCCCACCACTTACCAAGGCTCGCTCCCGCCGCATCCGCGACCGCTCCCGGGTTCTGCACGGCGTAGCCGATCGCGCCCTGCACTTTGCGACCGTATTCCAGGTCGGTTGCCATTCCATACAGGCTGTTGGTGCCCTGAATGATGTTGTAGCCGGCCTTCGCCGCCATCCGCATCGGCACGTTGCGGCCCCAATACTCCACTGTCGACTGTTTCGATTGCTCAAGGCTGTTCGCCCGTGCTTCCGTCGCCGTCAGGCGCGCTGCCACCGTGCGGGCTGCCTCCAAAGGCAAGGCCTCGATTCTCACCGGGGTGTTCTCCGGCAACCGGAACGTCTGCACAGTGTTGTACTCGTCCACCTGACCGCCGTTCCTGGCGATGGCATACGGGTCAACATGACGCGTGTGATAGGTGGTCGTTGACACCAAGCGCCGACGTTCGTCTGCCGTCAACGTTGTGCTCGGTCCCTGTAGCACGATGTCATCCAACTGCTGTGTGTAGCGCGAAGCGTCGTAAGGCGCGGTCTGATTGTTCGAAGCCCAGCCCGGGAGGCGCGACTGTTCTTCCGCAGCAATGTCCGCCTGCAGTCGGCGCATATCTTCCTCGCGCCACTGCTCCATCAGGTCGTGACGGAGCTGCGGCTCGGAACCATTGGCTCGCCAGTTCTGGACACCCCGCACCGCGGCATTCCCCAACGCATTGCCGAAGGCATCCGCGACGATGCTGCGATAGTCGACCCGTTCACCAAAGCCCATCGCGCGACGCGTGTGCAGGTTGACCACGCCGTCAAGCACGCCGTTCCCCACGTCAGTCCAGAAGCCACCGCTACCACCGGCATCGGGTGTGGGGTTCCAGCCCAATGCATCGCCTGCGCGCGTACTGATCGCCGCCGACACAGCATTGGCCGCGATGCTCCTCCAGCTGAAGCTGGTATCTAGACCCACTGCGCGGCCGGCTGCGTAGCTGGTCATTCCGCCAGCCACTGACTGGGCGGCGGCGCGGGCGTACTGCGTGTTCTGCACGTAACTGCCGAGTTTTCCTGCGTTCGCCGCTGCACCAAACCCAGCACTGGCCATGGCCGTTGCACCAGACACGGCGGCATTGCGCCAGCTGAAGCTGGTTACATCCATGGCGCTGCCAACAGCCTGGCCAGCTGTGCTGCCAACGAATCCGCCAACCCCCGCGGCTGCAAGGTTTCCGCCTCCAAGCGATGAGAGGCCTGCGGACCAAAGCGAACCTGTAGCACCGCTTGCCGCACCTGCCGTGTACACCGTGACCACGATGGTCACCACAATCATGATGATCATGCCCAAGGTTGCACAGCCACCGCTCGGCGGCGGTGCGATGTACGGCAGGCTCGGGGCGGTGTTGCCGATGGCCTCTGACGGGTTGTACGGCTTGAAGGTGCCGGCATCGTTGCGGTTGACCGATGATTCTGGCGTGCTGAGGCGCGTGCCTGCGCCGATTTCGGTATCCGGGTCACCAAAGCCATTGGCCTCGGCCAGCACATACCACAGCTGGTCGCTGCCATACACGCGCTTGGCGATGGTGCGCAAGGTGTCACCTGCCTGCGCGGTGGTCTGCCCGCCACCGGCGGTGTACACGCCTCGACCCGCCACGCTCTGGATCTGCGTGGTGGTGAAGGCCCGGCCGGCGAACACCCCCTGGAAGCCTTCCTTCAGCTCGGCAATCTGCTCACCGTTGGCGTGCACCAGACGGTAGTTGCCCGGGCCACCCACGCCTTCCTGGATGAAGGTGCCGTTGCCGTTGATGGTGCCTTCGCGGCGGTTGATGACCTTGCCGTCCATGTCGCTGGCGTAGTAGCGCTGGCGGTCATCCATGCTGCCGCTGCGCAGCGGCGTGGTCTCGCGCTGCGACATCAGCCTGCCGAACGCATCGTAAGTCAGCGTGTTGGTGGTGGTCTTGTAGTTGCTGTTGGTGCTGGTGCCAGTGACAGACTTCTGCAGCCAGTTCTCACGGCCCTCGTAAGTGGTCGTGTAGGTGTGGGTGTACTGCGGGGTCTGGTACTTGTAGCTGACCAGACGACCCGCTGCGTCGTAGCCATTGGTGTAGTCGGTACCGTTCTGGAAGTTCAGCAGGCTGATGTCATAGGTCTGGCGTCCATTGGTGTTGTCGGCATTGCGCAGCCAGGTGAAGGTACTGGTGTCACGCAGGAACGACTGCTGGACGGTAACCCGGCCGTCCATGTCGTAGGAGTAGGTTTCGGCGCTGTACAGCCAGCCGCCATAGTCGTAAACGCCCCAGATCTCCTCATACTCACCGGGCCCGGTTTTGTCTTCCCAGACACTTCCCGACGCGTAGTAGTTGTAGGTCGCGGTCAGGTGGTTGGCGGCGTCATGGACAAACTTCTTCTGCACGCCACCGCCGGAATTGAAGATTCCATTGCGTATGGTGTCGGTGGCGTATTCGTACAGGCGGTTACCGCGCAGGTCATATGCCGTGCGGTCAATCCAGTAGAACTCCACCCCATTGGCGCTGCGGTTGGTTCGGCGCGATACCACGTTGCCGGACAAGTCATAGTCCAGCGCATAGGAATCCTCACCGTAGAGGGTGAGCACAATCTCACCGTTCTGCAGCGAGCCGTTGTTCACCACAATGCGGTTCTCTGCATCGTAGGTGTACCAGTAGTCCTTGGTTTCCACCGCAATGGCACCGGTACCGGTGGCGCTGGAGACCTCGCCCGGCCCGGAGGGTACCGAACCGCCAGCGATGTTCACCGGGCCGCCCCACGCGGTCACCGTGGGTGCCACCGGCGCCTGCGAAGGGCTTGCCTGCGGCACCGGGCTCGAGGTGGCTTCGACCGACAGCGCGGCCTGCTCCGGCGGTCGCTGCGCAATGTCCTCGACCTCGATGTGATCAATCAGACCACCCGACGAAGCGCCAGTTGCCGGCAGACCGAGGCCCGTGGAGGAAGTGGTCATCGCCGAATCGGAGACCGGTGCAGAAGCGGCCACACGGCGCGGCACGGTGCCGCCGCCACCCGGGGTGGTGCCCCAATATTCCGAGGTCACGTTGAAGCTGACATCCGCATACAACCCACTTGGGTCAGTAGCTCGAATGGTGATGGCCCAGATGGCCCACGAACGGCTGTCGTTGCTCTTGCCCCAGAAGCTGTGGCCGTTGGCGGTGTACTCGTAGCTCAGCCAGGCCGGCTTGGTAATGATGGTGTAGGTGAGCGGATTGTTGTCCGGATCAGCGAACGTGTTGGGCGGCAGCGTGAAGCCGCTGGGTTGGATGATGTACTGGTTGGTGTTCTGGAAGTGGGCGACGTTCGCCGGGGGGGCCACCGCCACATACGGTGCGCGGTTTGGAATCGGGGCCGCTGCGACGATGATCTGGAACGTTACCGAGCCGACACCGCCGCGGTTATCCGTACCTGTGTACTGCACCCAATATGTGCCCGGCCGGGAAGGCGTGCCACCAATGGTGCGACTGGCCGCATCCCACCACAGCCCCGGCGGCAGTGTCGGGACGTTGTGGGTGACGGGGTCAGAATCCGGGTCAGAGAAAGCGGGAAGCACAACGCCCACACCGGTGCCGACCTGCATGTTCATCGTGGCGATGGCCGGTGCGGCAGGTGCGTTGTTGGCCTGTACCGTCAAGGTGAACGTGGCCGTGCCGACACCGCCACGCCCGTCATTGGCATGGATGGTGATGGCATAGCTGCCCGCCGAAGCCGAACCATTGATGGTGCGGCTGGCCGCGTCGAACCACATGCCAGCCGGCAGGCCGCTGACCGAGTACGTCAGCGGGTCACCATTGGGGTCACTGAAGGCGTTGAGCTGGATGCTGGTGGCAACACCGGCCTTGATGGTCCGGGGGTTCTGGCCACCCACCGGCGCAAAGTTCAGGTAGCCGCCAAAAATCCCCTCACTGGTGGCGATGCCATCGCTGGCGATGATCTTGATCCGGAACGACGGCAGGTATCGGCCAGCGGCGCCGGTGACCGGATGACGCGGCTCGGTGAAGGCCGGCATGGTTCCGGTGACGGTGCCAGTATTCGGGTCGATCTTGAGCGAGTACGAGGTCTGCCAAGTGGGCGGGATGTAGCGGATCATCCATGCCGCTTCGCGGGGCTCCCAATAGACCTCATCGTAGCCCGGATTCTCGACCATGATTGAGTAGGTGAGATTGTCGTTGTTCGCATCGGTGAAGGTGCCCGGCGGTAGCGCCCAGTTGACCTGCTCGTTCAACTGCGCGTTGCGGTTCACCAGGCCGCCGTTGTATACCGGCGCGGCATTGGTGACGTTGATGACGAAACTGGTGGAGTTGGTGCCACCGCGGCCATCGCTGACACTTACGGTGACGCTGTACGCACCCAGGGTGGTGGCGTAGCCAGACAGGTAGCGGGTGGCCGGATCGAAGTTGATACCGGCAGGCAGGCCGCTGACGCTCCAGGTGAGCGCATCCCCGTTGGCATCCACGAAAGTGTTGGCGGGAATCTGGTAACTCCACGCAGTGTTGCGCCAGGTTTCGTGCGAGGACAACGGGCTGGTCAGCACCGGACCGGAGTTCGGCGTGGTGACGGTAATCGTGGTGGAAGCACTGGCCCCGGCCGCATCGGTGCCGGTGATGGTGATGGTCCAGCTGCCCACGGCGGAGGGCGTTCCGCTGAGGGTACGGGTGGCCGGGTTGAAGCTCATCCACGACGGCAGATTACTGGCGGTGTAGATCAGCGTCTCACCGTTAGCGTCCGTGAACGGAGCAAGGCTGTAGCTCCAGGCACTGCCGGCGGGTGCCGTGCGGCTGATGCCACCGGGCGCAATCGGGGCAGCGTTCTGCACGTTGGCCACGAACTTGCCTTGGGCGAGAGCTCCCTGCGGGTCGCGTGCCATCACCCAGATGCGGTAGCTGAGGTGTTCAAGGTTGGTCGGCGTTCCGGTAATGGTGCCGGTGGCCGCATCGATGGACAGGCCGATGGTCGAAAGTGAGACAAGCAAGCCGTCGCGCAGCACCGGGTCGGGCAGGTACTCGCTGGGGTTTCTCGGGTCGCGCACATACTCCCAGTAATCGGGCTGCTGCACGTAGCCAATGTAGGTCAGCGTGTCGCCATCCGGCTCCCAGAACGCCCCCTGCGGGAGGGTGAAATTCACCGGAGTGCCGTGGTTGAGCGTGCGTGGTGGCATGCTGTCGGCGTTGTACACCGGCGCGGTGTTGACGAACGGCACCAGGTTGACGCGCATGAACGAGTCGTTGGCGTAGCCAGTCTGGCCGATTTTGCCGCCCGGGTCACTGGGGTTGCCGCGCCCATCCCTTGCGGTCACGACGATGGTGAAATTGCTGGCGGCGGTGCCTGGCGGCACTTGCCCGCTGAGGGTACGGGTGGCCGGATTGAAGGTCATCCATGACGGCCACGGCTGCGTGATCAGCTCATCGATCCACACCGGCGGAATGACGTCGTGCCTGTAACCACCCTGGGTAACGACGGCCATCCGCATGGTGAAACCATCACCATCGGGCTCGATGAAAAGGTTGTCCGGCAAGGTGATGCTGAAGTTGCGGCCGATGCTCAGATTGATGTCGTTCAACGGCACGGTTGTGTCGCGATACGGGGCGCGGTCCTGGCCGATGTTCAACAGCAGCGTGGCGGTGCTGCTCAGGCCATTTACGTCGACCCCCTTCACGTCGAGGCTGACCGAACCCGCCTGTTTGGCTAGGCCACGCAGACGAATGGTGCCTGCTTCACGATCCAGCGTAGCCGTGATCCACGAGGGAACCTTCAGTGCCTCGAAGGCGATCTTGTCGCCTTCGAGGTCGGTGAAGAGGCTGCTGATGGCGACGGTGACATCCAGTTGGTCGTGCACGCGAATGCCGGGCAGCTGGTACCCACCCGGGTTCAGCACCACCGGTGCCCGGTTGGCGCGCACCACCAGATTCAGCGTGACCGTACTGGTCAGCCCATCCGGGTCAGTGGCGGTCAGGGTCACCGCATACTGCGTGCCATCGGCCACGGTGGACGGGACGTTGCCGTCCAGGCGCAGCGTGGGATTGGCCTGGTCGATGAAGGTGAAATTCAACCAGCTGGGCAGCCCGCTGGCGCGCACCTGCAGCCGATCCCCATTGGGGTCCACGAACAGCTGCGACAGCGATTGGGTCCAACTGTAGGCGCGGCCCTGAATGGCCTCGCCCAGGCTGGGCGTGGACACCACATTGGGGCCAGCGTTGGCAGCGGTGCGCAGCTGGATGGTCTTGACCACCGAGGCCCCGCTCTGGTCGGTGGCGCGCAGGGTCAGGGTGATGCTTTCGCTTACCAGCGGAGTGCCACTGAGACGCAGCACGTAAGGATTGCTCAGGTCCAGCTTCAGCCACGCGGGCAGCGCCGCGGCGTTGTCCAGACTGAGGCTGAGCATGTCCCCCACGTCTTCGTCGATGAAGTACATCGACGCAGGAAGCTCGGCCGCCCAGGGGCGCTCGGTCTTGGCGTTGAGCTGGGCAACATCGCCAGTGAGTGCGCGCGGCGCGGTGTTGGTGCGGCTGCGCACGGTGAACAGCGTGGCCACCTCATTGGCGGCGTTGGCGGTTTCGCGGGCAGTGAGCTTGACCACGACATCCGCGTCGCTGCTGCCTGCCGGCGGTGCGGCACTGAAAATGATCTCGCCGGTGGCTGCGTCGTAGCGGGCACCCAGCCAGGACGGCAGCGCACTGCCGTCAGCCAGGGTGATGTCCAGGATCAGCGCGTCCTGCTCGGCATCGCGGAACACGTCGCTGAACAGCACACGGAACTCGGACAGGATACCCTTGCGCACAGTGCGGTCGGCCACGGCCTTGACTGCGGTGGGCGCAGTGTTGGTCACCGGCATGGCGGCGGCGTTCGGGCCGTAGCTGGACTGCACCTGCACGTGACGGCGGTTGCCTACGGCGTCGTAGTCGTAGCGGATATCAAACATGCGCCGGGCTGTACCGGCCGAAGCATCGTCCTGCACTACGCGCTGCACGCGGTTGTGGCTGTCGTACCAGCTGCGGGTGAAGGTGTGAACCACCACGCCGGCACCGTCACGGGTGAAGGTTTCCTCCAGGGTCTTGTTGCCGGCCGCGTCGTACTCGTAGTAGCTGTAATTGCCAGCGCTGTCTTCGATGCGCTTGAGCTGGCCGTTGGCGTAGTAGTTGTAGCTGCGTGCGGTGTCGACCACCCCGCCACCATTGCCATGCTCGTAGCTGAGCTGCCCACCGGGGCTGTATTCGTAGTTGTAATCGCGGGTGGACAGGTCGTTGTGGTCGCTGGTGCGACCGAACACGTCGTACTGCCAGGTCAGCTCGTTGCGGCGCACCTGCTGGCCGTCGCGGTCGGTGCCCCACGCCTGTGCCAGCGCATTGCTTTCCAGCGTCTTGCGGCCGAGCACGTCGTAGCCGTAGCTCTGGATGACGCCCATGGCGGTCTGGCTGCGCACCACCAGGTGGCGGCTGTCGTAGTCATACAGGGCGGTGTAGCCCAATGCGTCGGTCACCGCCACGCGGTCGCCATTCTCATTCAGGCGGTACTGCTGCAGGGTGGTGCGGTAGCGCGCGGTGCCGGCGTCATTGAGCAGGAAGTCGCCAATGGCGGTCACCCGCCCCAGGCGGTCGTAGTCCTTGCTGGTGATGTAGCCCAGCGCGTTCTGCTGCAGGCGCTGGTTACCCAGCGCGTCGTAGGCCAGCAGCGTGGTCGCACCCACGCCATCGCGTGACTTCACCAACTGGCCCGCGTTGTTGTACTCGCTGGTGCGCATGTTGCCGTTGGCGTCGCGGGTGGCCACCAGGCGGCCGAACACGTCGTAGAACCACTCGTTGACCGGACGCACCCAGCTGCGTGCACCGGTTTCGGCGACCACTTCCACCAGCGGGCGCTCATCGCGGGTGATCTGGTTGAAGCTGTTGTACTGGTAGTTGGTCTGGTAGCCGCGCGCGTCGATGATCTGGGTGACGTTGCCCCAGCGGTCAAACTGACGCACCAGCGAAGAGACTGCTGCTTCATTGGTGTTGAAGCTGGGCAGGTCGGTACGCAGAGCGCGACCCAGGCGGTCGGTGTGGATGGTGGTAATGGCGTTGACGCTGGCGGTGCCGTTCCAGCTGCTGCGGCTCTGGCGAACTTGGTAGCCGGCCAGGTTGTAGCCCAAGCGCACGTCGGCCCCACCCTCGTTGGACGAGGTCATGTTGCCGCCAGCGTCATAGCCGTACTGCAGTGTGCCGACCAAACCATAGTGGCTCTTGCCGATGATTTCGCCAAAGCCGTTGTAAGCAACGGTTTCGGCAGCCTCCACCGTGTTCACGCCCCCCACCACGCGGGTGGTGGAGCTGCTGAGCTGACGGCCGCTGCGGTCGTAGGCGAACTCCCCGATCACGATGGCGTTGCGGTCGGCAGTGGAGCCGGCCAGCGTGGTCCGGGTGCGGATGACGTGGTCGGCGGCGTCGTAGTGACTGATCTGCACATTGCCCAGCGCATCTACCGAACGCACCAGACGGCCCTGACGGTCGTACTGCAGGGTCTGCAGCTGGTCGCGCGCGTCGTCGGCCACCGGGGCGGACTGACCGTTGACCCAGCCGTTGGCGTAGCGTCGCATCTGCACGGCGTTGCCAAACGCGTCGTATACCGTGGTGGTGTAGGGCGAGGTCAGTTCATACAGCGGCTGGTGGTTCAGATCCAGATTGGCATCGGCCTGCAGGTGTGCCTCGGCCGGTGCGCGCAGGGTGGCGCGCTCGGGTTCACGCACCGAGGTCACCCGGCCCAGGGCGTCATAGCCGGTGGTGATGGTGCCGTTTTCGTCGCTGGTGGTGACCACCCGCCCGAGCACGTCGTAGCCGGTGCGGGTCTGCACATCGCGCTGGCCGGCGCTGCCGTCGGCGCGCTGGAACTGGCGACTGGCGGTTTCCGTTATCTTGCGCCCGAGCGCGTCGTAGGTGTACGCGGTGCGGCGGTCGAAACCGGTCACGGCATCGCCACTCAGCGGAGCCGGCGGCTGCTGCGCGCCCAGGCCTGCGGTGGACAGCGCCCGGGCATGTTCGGTCTGCGTGGCCACCTCACCAGTAATCGTGTACTCGGTGCTGGTGGCGTAGCCTTCGGCGTCCACTGTCATCACCTTGCGGCCCAGCACGTCGTAGTAGTGCCAGGTATGCGCCCACTGTGCATCGGCCTGGTCGGCCGTGCCGCTCAGCAGCTCGGACAAGCGCTGCAGGTTTCCGTAGCCGTCGTACTGATAGCGCACGGTCGGCGTACCTTGCCGGGCGATGCCATCCGGGCCGTAGTACTCGCGCTGCGAGCTGAGCGTCTCCACCTTCTGACCCAGCACGTTGTAGCGGCTGAGCAGCTGACGATCGTTGGCACTCGCTACCAGGCCGCCGCCGTCGCGAACCTGCAGTGCGGTCAGTGCGGTGCCGGCGCTCCAGCCGGCAATCGCACCGGTCTGCAGGGCGTTGGCGAAGCGACGCAGGCCGGTCTGGTTGCCGTAGGCATCATAGCTGTAGCTGCTGACGTAGCCGTCGGCGTCCACGTCGTAGGCCAGCTGGCCCAGCACGTCGTACACCTTGTAGGTGTAATTGCCGCGCACGTCTTTCTGCACCACGGCGCGGTTGAGGGTGTCGTAGCTGACATCAATGGTGGGGCGTTGGCCACTGGCCACCAGCTGGCCGCTGGCCTCGTCAATCACCCACGCATCAGGGAAGGTGGTGCGGATCTGGTTGCCGCGGTTGTCGTACTGGTACTCGGTAATGCGCGGGGTGCCGCCGTCGGCATCTTCGCTGCGGCGGATCACGTTGCCCAGTGCGTCAAACTCGGTGCGCGTCACAATGGCGCGGGTAGCCACGGTGAACTGGCCGTTGCTGCCCACGGTCGCCACGGCCACGGCCGGCGAAGTTTCGCTGGTGCGCTTGCCGACGGCGTTGTAGGTGTAGGTCCACACCTGGTTGGCGGCGTCGGTGTAGCTGATCAGCTGGCCGGCACCGTCGTAGCTGTAACGCTCGATCTGGCCGAGCGCATTGGTATGCACGGCAAGGCGACCGGCGGCATCGTACTGCTGGCTGTCCAGGCGGCGCTGGTCGACCGGCTGGGCGGCGGCCCAGGCGGTCAAGGTAGCCAGGGTCTGGGCGCTGTTGACGTCCGGTTTGATCAGGTAAGTAACGCTGGCCACGGCCTGGCCAAGCGCATCATAGCGGATTTCCTTCACCGTACCGCTGGCGTCCACACTGAAGCGCTGGCGACCAGCGGCATCGAGCACCACACGCTCGGTGCGGGCTTCGCCCGCGTTGCGCAGCGGTACCAGCAAGGCGTTGAGCGAAGCCACAGTCTGCAGCGCATCGAAGGTAACGCCACGGCCGTAGACAGTGGTGGAGACACGCGCCGTGCCTTCATAGCCATACTCGATAACGCGGCCAAGGCCGTCGGCGTCGCGGCGTACTTCAAAGCGCACGCGGCCAGCGGCATCCAACACGACATACTGCAGCTGGTTCTGGCTATTGTTGGCAAGCAGCCCGGCCACGGTCGCCACGCTGACAGTGCCCTTGGCCAGATCCTGGCGGCGCTGCGCGCTCAGCTCGATGCGATCGGCGTAGGACACCGTGCCCACCTGCACGCCGGAGGCATCGTAGCGGCGCTCAAGCACGCTTCCATCGGCGGCGATCTCGTAGCGCACGCGCCCCATGTCGTCCAGCACCTGCCAGCTGGTGGCATCGCGGGCGGGATCCACGCTCAGCGCGGCCAGCACCTCGGCCGGGGTGGTGGCAGCAGTGAGCAGGCCGGCGCCCAGCGCGCCCAGATTGACCGGGTTGGCGTAGCGGATCTGGCGAACGCTGCGGCCGGCGGCATCGCGGTCGTTGCCGGTGACTGCACCTGCCCCGTTGATGCTCAGGCGCAACTGGCCGTCCTGGTCGTACACGGAGTACTGCTGCAGGTCGCGCGCGTCGTTGGCCGTCAGGCGCGCCTGCACCTGGGCGGCCGTGGTGGCTTCGGGCAGGTCGGCCAGGCTGATGGCGGTTGCATAGCTGCGCTGGGCCACCACGCGGCCATTGCGGTCATACCAGTTGCGGGTGACGCCGCCGGCGGCGTCCACCGTGAACTGCAGGCGGTTGTCAGCGTCGTACGCGAAACGGGTCATGCGCCCGGCTGCGTCGATGCTGGCCACTACGTTGCCGTTGGCGTCAAAGCGGTACTGGGTGGTCAGGTTGAGGCGACCGGTCCCCGGGTCGACGGTCTGGCTGCTGCGGCGGCCCAGTGCGTCGTAGGTGTAAAGGGTCGTCACCTGCTGGGCGGTGCCCACGCCGACGGTGACGCTGAGCTGCTGGCCCGCGGCGTTCCAGGTGTAGCTGGTCTTCAGCGCCAGCCCGTTGGGGTCAACCAGGGTCTCAACCAGCTGGCCGTTGGCATCGTATCGGCTGCGGGTTTCCACGCCACGGCTGTCGACCATGCTGAGCTGGCGGCCGGCGGCGTCGTAGCGGTAGGTGGTGGTGAGGTTCAGGCCCTGCGGGTCTACCGTGCGCTGCAGCAGGCGGCCTGCAGCATCGTAGGTATAGGCCACGCGGCGACCGTTGGCATCGGTGCTGCTGGTCAGCAGGCCGCGCGTATCGAAGTCCTGGGTCTGGCGGCTGCCGTCGGCACCCACCACGGCGGTTTGCTGGCCGCTGGCGTCGTAATCGTAGCGGGTGACGGCACCACGTGCGTCGGTGACGCTCACGGTTTCACCGTGGGCGTTGTGCTCGGTGCGCAGGGTAATGCCTTCCGGCGAACGCACGCTGACGGTGCGGGCGGCATCGTCATAGATATAGGTGGTCACGGCTCCTTCGGCGTCGGTGCTGGTCAGCACGCGGTCGAAGGCATCGTAGGTCTGGGTCTGGCGCTGTTCCACGCCATTGACTGTCTGCCAGCTGGCAACCTGGCGGCCGTTGCGGTCGTACGACCACTGGCGCACCTGACCACGGGCGTCGGTGCTGCTGATGGCGCGACCGAACGCATCGTAGGTCCAGCTCTGGCTGGTCTGCAGCGCGCCCTGCCCTGCGATCAGCGTGGTTCGCAGACCGCGCGCGTCGTAGCGGCTTTCGGTCACGCGTTCCAGGCCGCCGCCCATTTCAATGCGGTCGAAGGTCTGCTCGCCGAAGGCGTTGTAGGCGAAGGTGCGGCGATTGCCGAGGGCATCCACGCTGGTGGTGAGCAGGCCGCGGTTGTCGTAGGCCATCTGCACGCGCACATCGGTGCCGGCTACGTACTGCAGGGTGTTTATTGCGGCAAGGACGCTGGCGCGGTTTCCCGGCGTGGCCAGGGTCAGGCGGCCCGTGTAGGTGATGGTATCGATCACCTGACCGAAGACGTCATAGCGGGTTTCGGAAACCTCGCCGGCTCCGTTGGCAATGCCGTTGGCGTCGCCTACGCCGCGCACGGTGTGGGTGATGCGGCCGGCCGCGTCGTGGAAGTACCAGGTGCGATTGCCCTGGGCATCGATGCTCTCGATGCGGCGACCCACCGCGTCGTAGACGTGGCGCACGCCGTACTGCGCGTACACGGCATCCAGCTGGGCCTCGGTCATGCCCGGCAGCAGGTGCGTAGCGCCGTTGCCGGAGAGCTCGCCGATCAGGTTGCCGAGCGCGTCATAGCGCAGGTGGCCTTCACGCACTTCGGTAGTGCCGGCGGCCACGGTGGTGGACACCAGATTGCCCAGGCTGTCGTACGCGTAGCGGGTTACCGTGCCTTCCGCATTCACTTCACTGATGGCACGGCCCAGCGCATCGTACGCAATGCGGGTCTCGCGCATGCCGCCATTGGCCACGCCGGCCAGCAGGGTCTGCAGCGTTTCGGTGCCGGTGAGGTTGTCCAGCCGGCGCGCGTAACCGCGCGTGGCGCGCACGTTGTTGGTGCTGTCGTAGACCACTTCGCTGAGGTAGCCCTCGCTGTCCAGCACGGCCACCAGGCGGTTCAAGCCGTCGTAGAAATTGCGGGTGGTCTGGTCGCGGGCATCGGTGGCCGGGCGCAGCTCGGCCAAGGTGCCGGCAGCGCGCAGCGTGGTGCTGGCGGGGTTGGCATAGGCCACGCTGCGGATCAGGCGGCCGGTGGCGTCGTACACCATTTCGGTGAGGTAGCCGCCCGCATCCAGCGTGGCGACCTGGCGGCCGTTGGCATCGAAGAAGTAGCGGGTGGTCCGGGCGGTTGCGGCAGTGCCGGCAGCGTCCATGCGCACGCTTTCCACCAGCTGCCCTGCACCGTTATAGCGATACAGCACCTGGTTGCCGTCTGCGTCCAGGCTGCGCACGCGCAGGCCGGCCATGTCGTATTCGTCGCGCAGCACGCGGTCATTTGGGTGTGCTGCGGGTGCGTACTGGGACCACTCGGTGAGGTTCACCGCCCCGTTCTGTACCCAGGTGCGGGTGTCCAGCGCCACCGCGTGCCGGGTGGTGACGGTGATGTTGCCGAAAGCATCGCGTGCATACGACACCACCGAGCCGGTGGGGCCGACTTCGGCCTGCAGCAGGCCGCGGTTGTCATAGAAGTAGTAGCTGCGGCCACCGCTGGCGTCTTCACTGGCGCGCAGGCGGCCGAAGCTGTCGTAGTAGTTGCGGCTGGTGCGGCTGAGCGTGCCGTCCACGCTGGTGGTTGTGACGCTCAGCGTACGGCCGTAGGCGTCGCGCAGTTCAGTACTGACCCGCTTGGTGCCGCCGTCCACGCCTGTGGTGACGCGCACGTTCATGCCGGAATCAAGGTAGTTCCAAACGCTGTTGGACAGCACCGTGGAGCCGCTGCGGCTCACTTCGGAAAGCAGGCGGCCCAAGCCATCGTAGGTGTAGGTAACGGTTTCCTGCACGATGGCACCGGGTGCACCGCGTTCGACCTGCGTGCCCAGCAGACGCCCCTGGGCGTCGTAGGTGTTGTGGCGGGTGACAGCGGCGGCGTTCTGGATGCCGTTGCCCGCCGCATCCAGATCGGCGTATTCGGTACGGCCGCTGGCGCGACCCCAGGCGTCGTAACGGTAATCGACGCGGCTGCCGGCACTGCCTGCCTGCGCGGTGGCCCAGCTACTCAGGGCCGCCAGGGTGATCTGGCCATCGAATCGCGTGGCAGCGTAGCTGCGCTCGGTGGCAATCTGGCCCACGCCATTGCCATCGGCGTGGTAGGCCAGTTCACGCACGTCGCCGGTGGGGCTCACCACGAACCGCAGGCGATCCTGGGCGTCATACACATATACGGTGGTCTGGCCGCCCGTGGGTGCGGAGGCGGTGCCGGCACCGTCGGCATCAAGGCCGGTGAACACGGTTTCGCTGGCGACCTGGTTGTGTGCGGTGTAAGTGCGCTGCACCGCGCGTGCACTGCCGTCGCTGCCAGCACGTTCCCACTGCCACAGCACATTGCCTTGGCTGTCGTAGCTGAAGTCGGTCTGGCGCAGGATCTCAGCCCCGCGCAGGGTAGTGACCTGCATGATGTTGCCGTCGGCGTCGTAGCTGTACTGGGTGACGTCACGCAGGCCGTCGCGCGCCGGCAGCTCCACGCGGGTGAGCTGGCCTTCGCTGTCGAAGGCATAGCTCCAGGTGGCACCTGTCGCGTCGCTGACATCGGTGCGACGGCTGGCGCTGTCGTAGCGGTAGGTGACGGTCTGGCCGACACCGTCGGCGTCGTTGGCGTTGGTGTCGCCCACGGTAGCGGTGACCACGCGACCCTGCGCGTCGTAACCGAAGCTCATCAGCGTGCCGTCGCTCTGGCGCACCATGCTGATGCGCAGGCTGTCGCCGTCGTAGGCGTAGGACGTGCGGTACAGCAGGCCGTCGTTGCCTCCGGCTTCGTTCCACTCGGCGCGGTCGGCTGCATTGCCCGGGGTCAGGTCGACCAGCGACGAGACGAGGCGACCCAGGCTGTCGTATCTGTAGCTGACCCGGCCGGAAATCTGGCCCTCGGCTTGGCCGTGCACTTCCACCTGCTGCAGGCGGCCGGCGGCGTCGTAGGTGTAGCGCAGCGCCGCCAGCGAATCGGCGTCGCGCACGGCGGTAATGCGACCCTGGGTGTCGTAGTCGATGAGCCAAGTGGCGGCGTTGGCTCGGCCGTCAGTGAGCGTCAGCAGGCGGCCGCGCTGCTGGGCATCGTCATGCGCGGCGTAGGTTTCGGTGACCCGGGTGCTGCCTTCCACATAGGTCCAGCTGGCGCTGCCGGCGGACCAGGTGAGGGTGTCGTGGGCTCCGTCGCCACTGGTGGCGCGGTAGGTATTGGGGGCGAGGTAGACGAAGTCCTGGTAGCCACCGTCACCGGTGTGGCGGCGCATGATGCTGCCGGCCTGATTGAAGGTGCCCTGCAGCAGTTCCACGCGGCGCTCGAAACCGGTAACCCAACCGTCCGCACCCGCCTGGGCGAGGGTGCCCTGGCTGTTGTAGGTACGCACGTTACCGATGCTCATGCCGCGGACCAGCAGATGCTCGTCTTGGGACTGGAACACCAGGTTGCCGTTGGCCACGTTCACGTACTGACGGTCGGCACCCTGACCGTTACGCGCCGACCCTGCGCCAGCACCGGCCAAGCTTGCATTGAACAAGCCCAGACCATTTCCCGTGAACACTGCGACCATGCCCGAATTCCTTGCGGTTCCAAAGTGCAGCCCGGAGGAAATCCGGGCCATCTCTAGAAACACTCCAGGGCGGCAGAAAAAAGTTTAGGGGCAATTCACGATTTTTTGATCAGTCCGGCTGCTGCAGCTGCTGAATCAGCGCGTGGAACTGTGAAACATGCTGTGAATCCTGCTCCAGGGTGGCTTCGACGCTGTCCAGCATGGCCTCCCACTGGCTGTGCTCTCGAAGGTCGGCCCCAAACTGGGACACCAGCACGGTGCGGATGAGACGGCGGCGGGCGGATTTTAAGGCGACCGGGTCAGTGAGGTCGACCTGACCGGCGACCTGTACCAGTTGCGTGCGCAGGGAAGATGTGACCTGTGAGGCCTCTCCGCTGCAGCCGCTGGTCTCCGCACCCGCGTTGCTGGACGTTCGCCGGCGGCTGCCTTCGGTCAGTTCCGCCTTGAGCAGCGAAACCAGCGCAGTGGCCGAGCCTACTGGTCCTATACTCATGACGGTCAATGCTGACCGTAACGGCTGAGCAACATCGATACCGGCTCCTGCACGGGCGATGCAGCCGGGGCCGACGTGGCACCGACCTGGTCACGCAGGCGCTGCAACCACTGACGCATGTCGTCGGTGACGGCGGGATTGGACTGCGTGCAAGCCAAACCCTGTACAAGCCCCTGCTCGGTCTGGCCGGCGTTGCCTTGGGTGGCGGCGATGACGGCCGCAGCGTAGTAGCCCAAGTCCTCCGTGGTTGCGGCTAGCGGCTGCAACACGGTGGCCACGGCATTGGCATCGCCCTTCAGCATGATAAGGCGGCCGAGCTGGAAGCGTGCGGCGGCGTGCCCTGGGTGGCCCTCCAGCAGGGAGGTCCATGTGGCTTCGGCGCGGCCGAACATTCGCAGCTGGGCGTACTGCGCCCCCAGCAGGTGCAACGCTTCGGGATGGCCCGGTTGCAGCTTCAGCAGTTGTTTGAGGCACGCCAGTGCTTCAACGTCGCGGCCTTGCTGCATGGCGCCCAGGGCCACGTGGAAGAGTTCTTCGGCGTCGAGAATGTCCAGCAGCATGGCGGCGATGGCAAGGGTTGGGTGGAGGCGCAGCATACTACCAGTGTGTGCTTGTGACGCTCACGAACGCTTCGAGGTGGAGCACTTGGCCTGCTGGGAGGGGGGACTAGCCATCCCATTACACACATCTCTACGGGTTCTACCCCGCATGGGCCGATCCATGGGAGTGCGCCGGGCTGCATCCAGCAGGCGCACTCCCAGGGGGGATCAGTTGTGGTGCATCGGCTGATGCTTGCCCACCCGGCCCTGGGCCAGGCGCACCAGCAGCACCGCCTGGGCACGCTCGCCATTGGCATCGGCCCCGCGTGCGCCCTGCGCGGCCTGGATCACCTTGTCCCAGTTCCAGGCCGGGATGCGCTCACCGCCACGCAGGTGGTCGGCAAAGCCGGCAATCGCCGCCGCACACTGCAGTGACTGGTTGGGCGTGCGCCGTGCATCGGCGGCCAGCACCGGGCGGGTCAGCAGCTTGCTTTCGTTTTCGCCCGGCAGCTTGTAACGCGAGGATGTCAGGAATTTTGTGTGAGAGGCATATCATGATGCTGCCAAGGAGCATGTATGCCACGCAAGAAGAAGACGCCGGTGGTCACACCGGCCATTGCGGTAAATGTCAAAGTAGTTATCGCCTCGGTTACGCGGCTTTCGTCTTTATCGATGCGGCAGTCGCCACGGCAACCAGGGCTTCTTTCTCCGGGTTGAGCGTCACTGCTGCCACCGGCGTCCAGTTCCGTGTCGATCTGCTCCAGCGTGCAGGATGCCGGGCACGCGCCTGCTCATACACCTTAGACTCAACTTCCAAGTGCAACGCCCCCATATCGGGCCGTTGCCATGTCCAGAACCTATCAACACCTGAACCCTGAAGAACGGGTCGTAATCATGATCGAGCGCCAGAACGGCAGCAGTTTGCGAGCAATCGGACTGCGCCTTGGGCGTTCGGCAGCCACTGTTTCACGAGAGCTCCGGCGCTGCGATCACACTGCGTACAACGCCAGCCAGGCGGCTCTGAACTAACGCCGGCGCCGCAGCCGTTGCAGACCGATGAAGCGGTTGGTGGCCGGAAGCAGGCTTTATCAATACGTCCACGACCACCTTGTCTACAGGCGCTGGTCACCGCAGCAGATTGCCGCCAAACTCCGCCAAAAAACCCGGGTCAAAAAACCCGGGTCAGAGTCTTGGGTTTCCCCACGTTTTCACGGGCGTAGAGACATCTGCTCCAAGACGGCCTGTGGCGGTGATCTGAGATGTTCAAGGCAGCGCGATGCTGGTCCCAGTGGCCAGCCTCTGGCCAATGCTTCGCGGCCGATACGCAGGGTGGAATACAGCTTTCGGGTGCTTTTGACCGGCCACAACCAGTGGGCGATATCCGTTGCTTCGCAGGCCATGCCGGCAAGCCAGCTGACGAAGCTGGCCAGGGTGCTGACCAGCAGCAGGATCTGCAGCCGACCACCTTGGCGGGTCAGGCTGTCTTCCAATGCTTGGCCATAGCGGTGTGATTTCAGGTCACGAAACGCCAGTTCGATCTGCATCCGGCGGGCATAGAGTTTCACCAATTGCCGGGGGCTGGCATTGCTCAGTTCCGGCGAGGCCACGATCAACCACGGCTCACGCTCGCGGGCGGCGGCTTTCAGGCTCGACGAGGAATGAGACACTTTGCTAGGCGTACGCCGGTTGGCTTTTTCCCTGCCTTTTCGTGCTTTGGCATAGACCACCAACCGGCAGGCAAGTGGGGCACTGCGGTTGATCAGCATCGATGGCAACTCGTGCGGCGTTGCCGTGGCCATCGCATGCAGGTGCCTGCTGTCGGCCCATTGCAGTGGGTGATCGGGAACAGTCTGTGGCTTGATGAAGGTGGTGCCACGCAACCGCCCCACCCAATGCCAACCCAGCGCTGAAACAGCCCGGAACCAAGGGCTACGGAAGCCGGCATCGGTGACCAGGATCGGCGTTGCCTGCGCCGGCACAAGCTTGTGCAGCTGCTGTAAAAAGCGTTTCTCAGCGCCCGGTGAACCTTGCTCGCGGCCGGGAAAGACCATGTCCAGCAGGGTCAATGTACGGCCACCGACGGGTATGGCCGCACGCAGCAGGCACCAGCTCTTGTCGGGCTTCAAATCCGACCAGTCGATCAGGATGACCGGTTGTGGCCCACGCAGCAGCCAGCGGGCCATGTCCTGCTCGATGCCATGGCGTTCACCATGCAGGTGCCGGTTGCCGAGCAGGCGGTCAAAGGCCTTGAGCGGAGCCCGCATGCGCAGGGCGCCAGGCCAGGATCGCGCAATGTCACTCAAGGTCAATCGGCGGCCCTGGATCAATGCCTCAACGGCTTGCAGCAGCGCCCGCCGGCGCAGGGCGTGCATGCCGGGTAGTGAGTTGCGCAGACACTTCTGCAATACTTGGCTGGCGCGCATGATCGTCAGTCCTTTTTTGGTTTAGTCACCTCCAAGGCTGCGTCATGCGCGCGTCCGTTTCTGCTGTGATGATCACAAGTTGTTGATATAAATGGCAAAAACGTGGGGAAACCTCAGGGTCAGAGTGCACATTCACACGGGTTCTGGAATTTATCGTTAGCTCGATAGGGACTGCCATGCGCCATAAGACTACCTCGTGTTTGCTATCTGTCGGGCTGGCCCTTCTGTCTTGTGTATCGGCAGCCAGGGCGTGCTCGATCCTGGACATGGAAGGACCGGAAAACAAATTCAACAATAGCGACACCCTGCTGTTGGCCCAGCCGATATCCACAACACGCGAACCACTGCCGGACGGTAGCGGGCTGTGGCCACGTGACTACCGTCAGCATGTGGTCTGGGAGGTGGTGAAAGTCTGGAAAGGCAGCACCAAGGTGGGCGACCAGTTCGAGCAGACACGCTGGATCAGGCGAGTCGCAGGGCACTGCTCTGGTCAGGAAGAACTCGGGTCAAAGTGCATTTTCCCAGCGTGCAGGTCTGGCACAGTCGGCCAATCGCCCTCGACGGATGACGGACAACGCGCACATGGAATCCTGGAACAAGACCATGAAGTCTGACTTCTACCGTCGGTACAAGTTTGATAGCGATCACGAGCTGAGATCAGCGTTGCGTAGCTACGTGGATTTCTACAATAACCAGCGGCTACACTCGGCACTGGGGTATAAAACACCCATGCAGTTTTAGCGTGCGCACACCTAACCATCAGGTGTCCACTTTTTCGAAGGAAGTGCCCGCCGCTTCGCGGCGCGGCTTAATTCAAAGTGTTAGGGCGCTCATGAACCATTACTTCCGCTTCGGACTACTTATCTTCCTCTTGGCGGTAGCGTATCCATCCACAGCAACGAGATGCAGTCTTGGTGAAGCATGATTGGGATATTTAGTGGATCTTTCGAAATAGTGCATCGAAGCCGCTGCTGGAGCAGCCAAGAAAGGCAGGAATTTCCTTTAAGGCAGGGTAGTAATAATTATGGAATATAATGAAGATCAAGATAAATTCGAGTTTTGACTCATGGATATGGATCAGGCCCTAGATGGTTTTTTAAACACTTTATTGCCCGATATTGGTTGCGAACTGGATTACTCATCATCATCTCTATCGATACTGGAGGCCTGGCTTCTTAGGAGGTATGCCAGTCTTGCGGAGGCGCTTGTCGCGACCGAGTCGCGCGTTGTTGATGGTGCGGCCAGATACGTAGGGGAGGTTTTAAGAAATAATCTCGGTGCCAGTAAGTGGTTTATAGATTTTTCTGACGAAAAGAATGCTTTTTATGGATTGCCTCAATTGAAAGATTTGCCTGGGCAGGTGGTTCAGGCATGTCCGCTGACACTCGTTACGACGGCAATTGATCGGCGTACCGGTAGTTTTCTGCAAAAGGTTTACCTTAATGCAGAAAATCGTGCCCGCATTTAGTTAAGGGCGTGCCAGGTGGCTTGCGAAGACCCGGGAAAGAGTGCACGTTCACACGAGCTATGGGATTTATCGCCGAAAACCCGGGCCAGAGTGCACATTCACACGAATTATGTGATTTATCGTTAGCTCAACAGGGACAGCCATGCGTCGTATGACCACTTCGTGTTTACTAGCTTCAGGGCTGGCCCTGCTGTCTTGCGTATCCGCAGCCCAAGCGTGCTCAATCCTGGATATGGAAGGGCCGGAAAATAAATTCAACAATAGCGACACCCTGCTGTTGGCCCAGCCGATATCCACAACACGCGAACCACTTCCGGACGGTAGCGGGCTGTGGCCACGTGACTACCGTCAGCATGTGGTCTGGGAGGTGGTGAAAGTCTGGAAAGGCAGCGCCAAGGTGGGCGACCAGTTCGAGCAGACACGCTGGATCAGGGGAACCGGAGGACACTGCTCTGCTTATGAAGTTGCGGAAGAAGGGCAGCGCGTGGTGTTTTATTCAAAACACCCGCCGCAGCTTTCCCGCTACTACCACGCCAGCGAGGAAGCTTTCGGCCTGCTGTTCGATGCCCTCGCGAGAGGCACCATCACCCCCTGAACATCCCCCCGGGCCATAAGACCAACGGGATCAGGTTCACTTAGCAAGCCCATGAATACGTAGGCCATTAGGAATTGGCTACCGATGACAAGCAAAAACATCCAGCACACAGGAGGTGGCGCATGCGTTTTTCCTTGATGTACCCGGCGGTTGTTTTCACTGCAGCGTGCCTGTTCATGCCCAGCGCGATGGCGGGCGATTGCGTATCTGTGCCGGAGCGCGAGCGTTTTCTGGCCTTGGACGAGGATGCATTCGACCAGGATATGCAGGGGGGCTGGCGCGCAGTGGCGAGCGAACCGCATTGCCAGGAAGCGGCGGCAGACCTGATCCGCGACTGGCGGATCAGGCACCAGAGCACGGCCAGCATCCTGTTCTGGCACGAGGGGCAGATTCGCGCCAGCTTAGAAGACAGAGAAGCCGCCGTTGCCTTGTTCAAGCAGTCCTACAAGCCCGCATCGCCCGGCACCACGGCCTGGAATGCGTATGTCGATGCCAGCATCGCCTTTCTGACCAGGGACAAGCCTGCCCTGCTGCGTGCCCGCGAAAACCTGCGCCAGGTGAACCCGCCGCCGGAATACGAGATCAAGGAAGGCCGCGTCGAAATAGAGATGAGCGATGGCCGCCGCCACAGCATACGCTGGCCACCCAACATCGACGTGGTCGATGGCTTGGTCAACTGCGTTGATGCCAGTTATGACACCGCCTATGGCAGCACCTGCCGTGCCGGGCCACCTGGCACGCCCTGACTACCCGCCTGCAAAATACCAAAAGCCCAGGCGACAACAGGCGCCAGAAAAAATTCCCACCCAACTGAAGTAATTGAGCAGATATCCGTCGCAGGCAACACATCCAACCACAGGGGGAGTGGCACCATGTACCGATTGCTGACGCTGTTGTTCAAACTGGCCATCTATATTGGCGCACCGTTGACGATCATCGCAGCCACGGTGGCCGGTGGTGCACTGGCCGTTACACCCGATATCGCCCTGCCGGGATGGCTGGGTTATCTGCTGGGTGGTGTGCTGGGCATCGTCATTGCCACTGCGATATTCGGCCTGCCGCTGATGGTGCTGGCCATCCACGATGATTTGCTCAAGGTGCACCAGGCCCTGCACCGCCTGCAGTTGTCGGCAGGGGCACCGCCGCCGGTGCCAGGGCTGATGGAAACGGTGGTCGCCCCGGTCCTGGCCGAGCGCGCCTTCGAGCGCCTGCTCGGCGATTGAGTGGCGTGCGCTACGATCCAGGCCTGAACCGTGACCGGGAGCCTGCCGATGACCACGCTGCGCAGCGAACACGCCGGCGATATCGCCGCCATTGCCGGCCTTACCCAGGCTGCCTTTGCCAACGCGCCGCACAGCAGTGGCAGCGAAAGCGCGATTGTGGATGCGTTGCGCGCCGCCGGGGCACTGACCGTCTCGCTGCTGGCCGACGTGGAAGGCCAGGTGGTGGGCCATGTGGCGATCTCACCGGTGAGCATCAGTGACGGCAGCCATGGCTGGTACGGGCTGGGCCCGGTGTCGGTGTTGCCGGTATACCAGGGCAGAGGCATCGGCACAGGCCTGATCAATCAGGCGCTGGCCCAACTGCAGGCCAAGGGTGCGGCCGGTTGCGTGGTGCTGGGCGAACCGGGGTATTACCAGCGCTTCGGCTTTACCAAAGTGCCCGGCCTGCAGCTGCCGGGCGTGCCTGCGCACTACTTCCAGGCCCGGTGCTTTGGCAGCGCCATGGCCCAAGGCACGGTGGCCTATCACCCGGGCTTTGCGGCAACAGGCTGAGCCCACTGGATCACCCTCGCGCCATTGGGCAATCACCCGCCATGCCCTGCACGCGTGCCACTTCGGTATGCGATTGCCCGGCACTGGCCAATCACACGCCGGGCCCTGCGGCCCGGCACTGACGTTCCACGCTGGCTGCGCCCCCGCTTACTGCGCCATCGCCTGGCTGCGCTCGCCGTGGGCCTGCTGCTGGCCCTGCTCGATGGCCTGGCTGCGTTGCAGTGAGTGTTCCAGCGCCGGCGCGGCGGCCTGCAGGTCGGCCATCACCCGCATGCCCGGGGTCTGGGTGGAAGCCACCCAGGCCTGCTCACCCTGCTGCAGCACCTGGCTGTTGCCCGGATGCAGGCCCAGTTCGCGCGCGCGTACCGACAGGTCCAGCAGGTGCTCGGCACTGGTGC
Organism: Stenotrophomonas ginsengisoli; assembly: GCF_001431485.1. GTDB lineage: Bacteria > Pseudomonadota > Gammaproteobacteria > Xanthomonadales > Xanthomonadaceae > Stenotrophomonas > Stenotrophomonas ginsengisoli. The sequence continues at coordinate 73,585 of NZ_LDJM01000010.1, forward strand.
CGGCCGGCAACTGCCCGCGCAGGTGCTCGGCCATGCGCTGGTCACCCGGGTGTGCCGCCTGTGTGAGCGCCGCGTCGGCCGGCTCGGGCAGCCTGCCGGTGGCGCGCAGCCACGGCACCAGGGCGGTGTCGTAATGGCCACCGTAGTAATCGACATAGCTGCCGGTGGACACCGAAGGCTTCTCGGTGCCGAACACGGCCGCGATCTGGCCGATGGCCTGGTCACGGCTGAGGTTGCCGGCCAGGTGCTCGCCGGCAATGCGGATGTAATCGGCCTTGCCCGCACCGCTGACATTGATGTCCGGGCCACCGCTCTGGACGATTTCGTGGCGCACGGTGGCATTGGCCAGGGTCGCGGCCCCCTCGTTGCGCAGCTGGTAATCCACATAGGCCTGGCGCGAGCTGTAATCGGGCGCCTCGGTGAAACGATGGTGGCCCATTTCGTGGGAAATCGACCGTGCAATCCACGCCCCGTCGCCCTGGGATTTTTCATCCAGCACGATCCGCGCATTGGCGCGGTCATAGAAGGTGCCACCGCCGGCACGCCCCCACTCCACGGCCAGGCCATCGGCCTGGATCTGGGCCAGGTCACCGCGCAGCGTGGCCGAATGCGGCAACAGCGCGGTGAAGGCCGGGTCCTGCAGCGGTGACGGTGCTGCGGCGGGCGCGCCGCCCACGGCCCCGGTCATCGCTGCTGCCTCACGCTGATCGAGACGATCTGCGCGCCACTGTGATCCAGCCCCAGCAGGACGCGGCTGCTGGACAGACGCAGCTCCCACCATGCCGGTGCATCCGGTGCATCCGGGCGCGGCGCGGAGGGAACCGCATCAGGCCATTGCAGCGGCTGCATCGGCTGCGGCTGGGCCAGGCGCAGCAACAGCACCGGCGAACCGGCCTGCCCCGCCGGCGGTGAGCGCAGCTCCACCTCGGCCAGCGCCACCGGGCCCAACTGGCCGGCTGTGGCCTTGCGCAGCTGCCAGCCCTGTCCACTTTCCTGTGCCTGCAACGTGGTGCCCAGCTGCGCCTGCAGCGCATCGAGCTGGTCCAGGTCAATGGCGGCCAGCGCGGCCACCGCGGAATACAACGCATCGTTCATTGCAGGGTTCCTTTTCTCGGGCAGGTTGCCGGCAGCTTCCTTGCCCATACTGGTGCAGCCGCCAAGGGTCAGTGCAGCGGACACCATCAGGGCAGCCGCCATACGGCCTGTCGTGCAGCACATGGTCATGGCAACGCTCTGGCATTCATCAAGCCGATCAATCTAGGCAATGCCATCAACCAGGTAAAACGCCAAACCACCGTTTTGTGCGCTGGACGACGGTTTTCACGCAGGCAACTGCCGGTTTTGTGCGCTGCATGTACCTGGCTGCGGCAATGCGCCGGCCCGCCATGCGCATCGCCCGGCCCTGCTGCCCCGACAGTGACAGCCTGCACCGCCTGCAGCGTGCCCGGCCGCCCTGCCCACAACCACCGGCCGGTGCTGTTGGCCAACCACCGCCTCGTATACTGCCCGGCCATCGCCAGCCCGTGCCCAGATGTTGCCCATGACCCGTCTACTGATGCTGCTGGCCCTGCTCGTGGTCATCCCGGCCCGGGCGCAGACCCTGAGCCTGACCTTTGATGATGGCCTGGATCCGGATACCCAGCCCGCAGCGGCCGGCTGGAATGCCCAGCTGCTGGCACACCTGGAGCAATTGCAGATCCATGCGATGGTGTTCCCGTCACTGGCACGCACGGGAACAGGCAGCGGTACGGCCTTGATCGCGCAGTGGTCTGCTGCCGGCCACGCCGTGGGCAACCACACCAGCGAGCACCGCAGTCTGGCCGCCAGCAGCACGAGCCTGGCCACCTTCATTGAACAGGTGGAGCAGGCCCAGCGCCATTACGGCCACCTGCCGGGCTGGCAGCGGATGCTGCGCTTTCCTTATCTGAAAGAAGGCAACACCGCAGACAAACGCGACGGCATGCGCAGCTGGCTTGAGGAAAATGATTACCGCGCAGCGCCGGTGTCCATCGATGCCAGCGACTGGTACTACAACCTACTGTATCTGTCGTGGCTGGAAAACGGCGACAGCGGCAAGGCCGGGCAGATCCAACAGGCCTACATCCAGCACCTGCTCGACCGCGCCGCCTACTACGAGCAGCTGGCCCGGCAGCTGCTCGGCCGCAGCCCGGACCATGTCCTGCTGCTGCACACCAACCGGCTCAATGCCGATGCCCTGCCGCAACTGGTGAGCGCCTTCCAGGGCCACGGCTGGCGCTTCATATCGCCCCTGCAGGCCTTCGACGATGTGCTTTACCGGCAACAGCCGGACATCCTGCCGGCCGGGGAAAGCATTGTCTGGGCACTGGCCAAGGCGCAGGACCTGCCCGGCCTGCGCTACCCGGCCGAGGACGCGCGCTACGAACAACCCGCACTGCAGGCACAAGGGCTGGTGCCGGCAAAATCCGCTCCCCGCTGAGCCGGCCGCTCCAGCGGATGCCATTGTTGCGGCGCCAGCACCAGCGCGCCGCAACCGGGCATCAGGCAGCAGGCTTACAGGTCGTTGGCCGGGCCCTGCGTCTGGTCAGCCGGCTCATCGTCAGCGGCCAGCATTGCCGTATGCGCGGCCAGGGTTTGCGCATTGATGATCGGCGTATCGGTCAACGAGCCCGAATCGATGCGCCAGTCCCCGTCCACGGCCAGGATGCGGTAGCTGACCCGCTCGTTGCGTGCGCGCGGGCCGTTGCCCAGTGGCAGCTCTTCCTCGCCGGTCAGCGCCGGCAGCTGGTAGTTGACCACCACAGTGCAGTTGCTGCCATGGCAACGCGGTTTACCCAGGCGGTGGCCACTGCTCAGCAGCACGGTATCGGCACCGATGCCCTCGTAATCCGGCTCCAGGTGCAGGTGCTGCTGCATGCCTTCGGCATCGCTGTGCAGGCGCCCACCGCCCAGCTCCCAGGCCACGAACTGCTCCACCGCCTGCAGCGGGGTTTCCCAGGCACTTGCCACGGCCGGCAGCATTGCCAGGCACACCATCACGCACTTGATCACAGCCACATCCTGTTGCCATTGATAACCGGTGCAGGATAGGCAAGACCGGATCATTTATTGCGCCTGCAACCCGACATTGGCGTGGGCGCTGCGAGCGGATGCCTTGCATGCAAGCGTCATGCTGGCAAGGCCACTTCGCGCATAGCCACAATAAACCCGGCAAACGCCGGGTTTGACGCATCAAGCACGCGGGAAACCATCAACGGCGATATACATCATCGCTGTGCTCGTTTTCCTTGCTGGTGCGGGTGGAACGCTGCACGCGGGTATCGCCGCACGACGTGCAGACATAGGTCTTGCTCACCTCGTAACGGGTTTCGGTCCAGCTGATCTTGCGGATCAGGCGCTTGCCTTCGTTGGGCCCGGAGATCGAGCGCCCGGCTTCCACCTCACGATGACGCGGCGTGGAGGACAGGTAGCGTTCCTGCTTGTCGGTCATGCTCACGCTGTACAGGGCGCTGCACTGGTCACAACGCGCACTGGCGGCCATCAGCCAATGGCTGGCCACATAGGCCAGGAAAAAACTGCCCAGCCCCACACCCATGAAATAGAAATAGCGCAGGTACGGATAGGCCTCACGGATCAGCAGCCAGCCCACACCAGAGACAACTACCGCCACCGCCACGCCGATCAGGGTGGAATACAACTCCAGCTGTTTCTTTCTGGCCTGCTGTTCGGCCGTCAAACCCAGATCATCTTCCGACATCACCAACCCCATACCGCACAAATCACCCGTACAGACACGGGCCCCTTCTGCTCCGCGCGCACTGCACAGCGGGAGCGATGCACACACTAGCGGCGGCGATGCGCGCAGACAATACCGGGCAATGCATCAACGCAGCTGGCAAGCCACAGCGCGTATCGGGTGATGGTGGCCGCTGATTGAGCGCTGCCGGCCGCACAACCGGATCAGGAAACAGGCGCAGGCGTTTACACCTGCCCGGGTCGTATTTTCACCAGGCTCAGCGCCTGTCTGGCACCTATTGGTGCAGCGTTGCCAACAACTGAGCCGGTGCGGTGACAGGGTCAGCGTCGTCCCCTCATTGCCGGGAAGCAGCACACACTGCCCGTCCGTGCCAATCGCCGCGCCCCTCCTGCCCTTATCGCCACGGAACCAACCGGCCTGATGGCGTGATCCAGGCAAGCCATCCTGTCCAGACACAGGAACTGACATCTGCACTGATCCATGGCAAGGCGCCTGGCTGTATTCAACAGACGCAGGCGCACTGCCCGGGTGGATCAGTTGTCGAGCTCGGGCTGGGGCTTGTCCACCAGGCCTTGGGCCAGGCGCATCAGCTGCACGGCCTGCGCGCGTTCGCCGTTGGCATCGGTTCCACGTGCGGCCTGGGCCGCCTGGATGACCTTGTCCCAGTTCCAGGCCGGCATGCGCTCACCGCCACGCAGCTGGTCGGCAAAGCCGGCTACCGCCGCCGCCCACTGCAACGACTGGCTCGGCGTGCGCCGTGCATCGGCGGCCAGCACCGGGCGGGTCAACAGCTTGCTGTCGTTCTGGCCGGGCAGCTTGTAGCGCAGGCGCAGCTCGGCCACTTCACCGGCCACCGCGGCCGGGGTGGCACTGGCCGCGGTGGCATAGCGACGTGCCGGCAACTGTTCGGCGCCGCTGCCCACCGGGGTCAGTTCGTACAGCGCGGTGACCTCGTGGCCGGGGCCGATGTCACCGGCATCGACCTTGTCATTGGCAAAGTCCTCGTTGGCCAGCACCCGGTTTTCATAGCCGATCAGGCGGTACTCACTGATCCGTGCCGGGTTGAATTCGACCTGGATCTTCACATCGTTGGCGATGGTGTACAGGGTGCCGCCCATCTGCTCGACCAGCACCTTGCGAGCCTGGCTGAGCGAATCGATATAGGCATGGTTGCCGTTGCCGATGTTGGCCAGCTTCTCGGCCATCGCATCGTTGTAGTTGCCACGGCCAAAGCCCAGCGTGCTCAGGGCGATGCCGCTGGCGCGGCGGTCTGCCACCAGGGTTTCCAGTGCGCCCTGGTTGACCGTGCCGACATTGAAATCACCATCGGTGGCCAGCAGCACCCGGTTGGCACCGCCACGGATGAACGACTGCCGGGCCAGCGCATAGGCCAGCTCGATACCGGCACCGCCATTGGTGCTGCCGCCGGCTTCCAGCTGCTCCAGTGCGGCGAGGATGCGCGCGTGCTGGTCACCGGCGGTGGGCGGCAGCACTTCGCCGGCACTGCCGGCATAGCTGACGATGGCCACCTTGTCCTGGGCGCGCAGCTGCGGCACCAGCTGGGCGAAGGCTTTTTTCAGCAGCGGCAGCTTGTCGGCCGAGTACATCGAGCCGGAGGTGTCGATCAGGAACACCAGGTTCATCGGCGGCAGGGCATCACGCGGCAGCTCATAGCCCTTGATGCCGATCATCAGCAGCTGGCGGCGGCTGTCCCACGGGGCCGGGGCCAGCTCGGTATGGAAGGCGAACGGCACATCGCGGGTTGTCGGAGCCGGGTGGCCGTAGCGGAAGCTGTTGATGAACTCCTCGGCGCGCACGGCATCGGCCGGCGGCCGGCTGCCCTGCTCCAGCAGCTTGCGCACATTGCTGTAGCTGCCGGTATCCACATCCACCGAGAAGGTGGACACCGGGTCACTGGCGGTGGCCTTGACCGGGTTGTCGTCCGGGCGCTGGTAGTTCTCGCGGTTGACCTCGACCACCGGAGCCGGTGCCACCCGACTGCCACTGACCTGCATCCGGTGCAGGGTATTGCCGCTGTAGGCCGACATCGGCATGGCGGGCGCCATCGGTGCCGGCGGGCTGGGAGGACTGGGCGGGGCGACAATGTCGCTGGCGCGTGGCTGCGGTGCTTCCTGCACCACGTGCTTGGCACAACCGGCCAGGGCCAGCAGGACGGCGGAGGCGAGTACGGCGCGGGATACGGCGGTCATCGGCACAGCTCCTTGTGGAATGTGCCGACAGTAGCCCGGGCATGGGCGGCAGCGAAAGGCCGCCGCCCGCTTGCGTTTACCGATCAGGCGGTGAGCGCGTCCAGCGAGGCCTGCTCGATGCCGGCGTACAGGGCGAAGGCATCGCCCACCGGCGCGCCCAGGGCGGCCTCGAAGGCGGCCTGGTTGGCCTGCTCGGCATAGGCACGCTGCTCGGCCCCGCCCAGGTTGGACTGGAAGATGCCGGCGGCGCTGACGGGCAGGAAATCCTCGTAGACGATCGGGTCGGCACTGGCCAGGCCACGTTCGATCAACACCTCGGCCGGCAACTGGCGCGCGGCGGCCGGCAGTGCCGCACCGGCCTCGGTGAGGCGGTAGCGGAAGTAGCCCAGGCCTTCACGGCGCAGGCTGGCCCAGTCATCCGGGAAGCCGGCAAAGGCCGTCTGCAGACGGGTGTAGTAGTCATCGCCGGTGCTGCCTTCGGCCGCACGGGCCTGTTCCAGCAGCTGGTCATACAGCGCGCGTCCCTTCGGGGTCAGGGCCAGGCCACGCTGCTCGATTTCGCCAAAACGCGCAGTGTGCGAACCGGCCGCGCCGGCATCGCCGACAAAATGCACCGGCTCGTTGAGCGCCTTGAAGCTGGTCTGGCGCAGCAGGATCGGGCAGGCACGACGCGGCGGGCCTTCGATCACCGCCTTGGCATCGATGCCGGCGGCGATCATGCCCTCCTGCGCGGCATCGATATCCAGAGTGCGCGGGGTGAGGTGGTTGATGTGCGGGCCACGGAAGCTGACCACGTCGGCAATCAGGCGGTGGGCATCGTGCAGCTGCTGGTAGGTGGCCAGCGACACGGTGGCATCGCTGTGCCAGCGGAAGGTTTCCAGCGCTTCGGCGACAAAGGCCTGCGCATCGGCCTGGTCCAGCCCGCCCTGCGCTTCGGCCTTGGCCACCAGGGTCACGGCGGCATCGGTGAAGATGTTGCGCTTGGCCAGGATGGCGGCGGACTGCTCGCGCAGCGCGGCGTCCTCGATCAGCTCCAGGCGCAGCAGCGAGCAGAACACGCGGAACGGGTTGCGCGACAGGCTGGCCGCCTCCAACGGACGGAACGCGGTGGAGTGCACCGGCACCCCGGCCACAGCCAGGTCGTAGTAACCCACCGGGTACATGCCCATCACCGCAAACACCCGGCGCAGCATCGCCAGCTCGGCCGCGGTGCCGACACGGATCGCGCCATGGCGCTCCAGGTCGATGCGCTCGTAGTCGTCATTGCGCTTGAGCGAGGCCGCCAGCTCGGCATCGCCGGCCAGCACCTTGGCATTGATCGCCGACACCAGCTCGACCAGGTCGCCATACAGCGGCACCTCGGTGCGGTACATGTGGGACATCGCCTGGGCAAACAGGCTGCGGATGTGATCGGGTGAAACCAGGTTTTCAGCGGTCATCGGGCGAGCATGTGGCGGTGGAATATGCCGGCCATTGTCACCATTAGCCGGGCGTTTTGCGATCCGCACAGCAACATCGGCTTGATCTGGATCAAGCCTTGCCCAAGGCGGCCGGCAGCGGCCGTGCCCAGACCCGGTAACTGTGCTGGAAACGCTGGCGCAACTGCCGCCACTGCGCGGTTCCCAGGCGCAGCTCCTGTGCGGCCAGCGCCGCCTCCCAGTCACCCTCGCCGGCCGCATCGCGGGCCTGCAGCAGCTGCAGGCAGGGCAGCTGGAGCAGCGCGCCGAGCTGGCAGGCGAAATACACATCGGCTGCCTGCCGCTGCGGCTGGGCCAGCCACTGCCGCAACTGCGCCCGCCCCACCCCGCTGGCATGGTGCAACTCGTCGACAAAGGCATCCGGATGACGCTCGACGTAGTAGTTGATGTCGCTCAGGCCGGCATCGATATCAGCCCGCCCGCTCTGCGCGCGGTAGGCCGCGGTCAACTCGGCGGTTTGCTCGGCCAGTGCCAACACCGGCCACAACAACAGCGACAAGGCGATGGCACAGCGCGCGCTCATGCGTGCGCACCTTCTTCGATCAAGGCGCTGATGCTGGCAACCGTCTGCGGCCATTGCGCGGCGCAACTGACATGACGCAGGCGCGGATGGTCCGCGTCCACCCCGTGTTCCTGCTCGTGGGCCCAGGTCATCGCGTAAGGCATGTGCACGGCCCAGCCGCCCAGGGCCAGCACCGGCTCGGCGTCGGAGCGCAACGAATTGCCGATCATTACGAAGCGCTCCATCGGCACGGCGAATTCGGCCAGCACGCGGGCGTAGGTGGCCGGGTCCTTTTCCGAGACGATCTCGATGCGCGGCAGGATGTCCTGCAGGCCGGCGCGCTTGATCTTGGATTCCTGGTGGAACAGGTCGCCCTTGGTGATCAGCACCACCGGATGCTCGGTAGCAATGGCGGCCACCGCCTCGCGCACACCGTCCAGCAGGTCCACCGGATGACGCAGGGTGTCATGGCCCAGTTGCAGGATGCGCGAGATATCGGCGGTGCTGATGCGCCCGGCAGTCATCTCGATGGCCGCTTCCAGCATCGACAGGGTCATGCCCTTGGCACCGTAACCGTAGATGCCCAGGTTGCGCCGCTCCACCGCCAGCAGGTGGCCGGCCGTCTGTGGATTGGTCATGTCGATGTACTCGCCGACGATGGACTGGAAGGTCTTCTCGGCGGCGCGGTAATAGTCTTCGCTCTTCCACAGGGTGTCATCGGCATCAAAGCCGACCAGGACAGAGGAACGTGCTTGCGGGGTGGGGGTATTCATGGCCCAAGGATAGCAGCGCCGCCCCGCCCTCCTGCCCACACAGACGGGGGCAGCCGTCATGGCTGCCCCCGCGGGATGGTCACACTGCGTGACAGGTGTGGATCAGTTGACCGGCTCTTCTTCCGGCTCGCTCACCGGCTCGGCCACATCGGCACTGGTGGCCGCTTCCGGGGCCGCAGTGCTGGCCAGGTAGTTGCTGTATTCCTGCGCGGTCAGCTGGCCATCGGCATCACTGTCAACCTTGTCGAACACCGATGCCAGGGTGCTGTGGGCGGCGGCCTCTTCCTTGCTCAGGTTGCCGTCGCCATTGGTATCCAGGCTGGCCCAGCTCTGGCCGGAGCCGGCGGCGTTGGTTTCCTGGGCCATTGCCGGGGCGGCAGCGGCGGCAACAAGCAGGGCGCACAGCGGAAGGGCGTTGAATCGGGACATGGGTTCAGCTCCTGGTTCTCGGGGTTGGTTGCGCCAGGACAGGGGAGTGCCCTGGCTGCGGAACCTACCCTGCCTGTGCGGCGATGAACCGATTCCCCCCGGCTTTGCCGCGCGCAACGGCGATTTAACCCATGCCGCCCGCCGCTGTTCTAGCCCGCTGTTAGGGACAAATGAAAGGCCGGTTAGCGGTTGATTCAATCCGGCGCATTTCGTGGCCATCCGCACACTTCTGCGCGTGATGTGCGAGGCCGGCTTTGCCTGCTGGCAAATGAACATGTCAGCCGGCACAGCGATTTTTCAATGCACCAGCCGGCTCAATGCACCGGCACATCCAGTGCCTGGGCCTGTTCGCGCTGCAGCGGATGGCTGAAATGCCACCATTCCATCGCATACGGCTCGAAGCCTTCGGCCTGCATGGCCTGCTGCAGCAACTCCCGGTTGTCCTGCTGGGCCGGGGTGATATGCGGGTGACCCAGGTTGGCGCGCGGATCGAAGAAATCAAACGGCGTACCCATGTCCAAGGCATGGCAGGCGCCGCCACGGCAATCGAGCAGGCCCAGATCCACCGTATGCCCACGGCTGTGGCCGGAGGTGGCCGAGATGTAGCCGTTGAGCAGGTCCGGCTTGTCGATGTTGGGGAAGTAGGCGGCCTTGGCGGCCGCATCGGCCGGGGCCTGTGCCCAGGCCACGAAGGACTGCACCGCCTGCACCGGCCGGTAGCAGTCGTACACCTGCAGGCGGTAACCCTGGCCGAGCAGGTGCTGCTGCACCCGCGCCAACGCAGCGGCAGCCGGGGCACGCAGGTAACAGATGTTGGCGTGGTAACCCGGCACCGGCGCGCCGGTGAAGTTGTTGCTGCCCAGGTAGCGCATGTCGATGTCGATATCCGGCGCCAGGCTGGCCACATCCACCAGCCCGGCCTGCTGTGCACTGGCATCGGGCGGCTGCGTCACATCGTCTGCCTGTGCCAGGCACGGCAGCGCAGTGGCGGACAGCAACAGCAATGAAGCAAGGGCAAGGCGCATGGCGTTCTCCGGCGGCAGACAAAAAACGCCCCCGCAAGCGGGGGCGTTGGTCAGATGACCACAAGCAATAGCGGCTCAGAAATCATACTGCAGGGCCAGCAGCCAGGAGCGGCCACGCGGATCGGCAATACGGGTTTCCCAGGCCGCACCGGCTGCATAGTCGTTCTGGTGGGCGGTGAACGGCGGATCGGTATCGAGCAGGTTGCGGATGCCGGCGGTGACCTTGAGCTGGTCGATGCCGGTCCAGCTGACCGAGTAGTTGTAGACGGTGTAGCTGTCCACTTCCGGGTTCCAGGCGCTGGGCACATAGGTGCCGTTGGCCACGCTGATCGGCTGCTCGTCCTTGTAGCTGTGGCGGTAGACCTGGGTCAGGGTGTGGGCCCAGTCACCACGGCTCCAGGTAAAGCCCAGGGTGTGCTTCCACTTGATCGGCAGGTTGTAGTAGCGCACGTAGTCGCCGACCAGGTCATCGCTCCACGGCAGGCTGGCCAGGCCCTTGGTCTTGAAGGTGTCGATGTAGCTGCCGTTGAAGCCCAGCTGCCAGGTGCCACCGGCCAGTTCGCCACGCAGGCTGCTGTCCAGTTCGATGCCGCTGGTCAGGGTGCCACCGGAGTTGATGTAACGGCGGTCGATGGCCACCACCTGGCCGGACGCATCGCGGATCCAGTTGGCGGTGAACTGGTCGTAGTTGTCGATCAGCACATCACGCGCGGCGGCGCGGATGGTTTCCAGGCGCTCGATCTCCCACCAGTCCAGCGACAGGTGGAAACGGTCGCTCGGCGACCACACAAAGCCCAGGCTGCGCTGTTCGGATTCCTCCGGCTTGAGGTCGGCCTTGCCGCCGAAGATTTCCACCGGGCGGATCATCTCGCAGCCGGGCACCGTCTCGTTGGCCCGTCCGCCCGGGCAGGAAGCCGGGTCGGCCAGGTCCAGGCCGGCGTACTGCTGCTCGGACATGCCGTTGAACAGCTGGTTGAAGCTGGGCACCTTGAAGCCGGTGCTGTAGGCACCGCGGAAGGCCAGCGAATCGATCGGCTGCCACTTGAAGGAGACCTTCGGGTTGGTGGTGGCACCGAAACCGGAGTAATGGTCATAGCGACCGGCCAGGGTCACATCCAGGGTGTCGTGCAGCGGCAGGTAGAACTCGGCAAACACCGCCTTGACGTCACGGTGCACCTTGTCCAGTGCATTGGCATCGTCGAACGGGGCATTGAAGATGGCCCGTGCGGTCTCGCGCGAATCGCCCTGGAACTTGTATTCCTCGCGGCGCAGGTCAATGCCGGTGGCCATCATCACCGCACCACCGGGCAGGCTGAAGCCCAGCTCGCCGGAGAAGGTGGCATCGATCTGGGTCAGGATCGACTCACCGCCATACAGCTTCACCCCGGCCGCCGAAGCGGCCTCCAGCGCGGCCATGCCGGCAGCGCTCTGCGACTCGCCAGGCAGCAGGAACGGGTCGATCAGGCCAGAGCCGAGCACGGCCTTGAGCTGGTCCATGTAGTGGTAGCCACTGACCAGGGTGGAAGAGGAATCACTGGAAGCCCGCGACACACCGGCGGTGTAATCCCAGCTGCCGATCTGCCCTTCCAGCCCGGCCAGGAAACGCCAGGAGGTGGTTTGAGTCTCGATGCTGCGCGGGCCGCAGGCCACACAACGCCAACGGTAGGCAATCGGCGCACCGTAGTTCAGGCCCGCGGTGCCGAAATAGCCGGCCAGGGCGTCGTACACGCGGTCGTAATTGGCCCCGCTGGCCGGGTACCAGCTGTCAATGCTGAAGGCAGTGGCCGAGGTCGAGGTGGAGGAGGAAATCTGGTTCGGCTCGAAGGCCTTGCGCACTTCAACCCTGGAGGCGGTCAGCTCGACAAACGCCTGGTGGCCGTTACCGAAGGCAAAGGTGCCGCGGCCGATGAAGTCCACATTCTTCTGCGGCTGCTGGATGATCGCCGCCGAAGGGTAGTCATAGGCGCAGGCATAGCGCGAGGACGCCGAGCCCCACAGGCGGTGGTCATACGGGCCCATCATGGCCCCGCCGCTCTCGCAGCCGGCGCCGCCGGGGATGTCCAGGATGTTGATCGCGGTCTGCCGTGACCCGTCCAGCGGGTCGGTCAGGCCACTGCCGATCAGGCCGCCGGCCTGGTTGAACACGGTCGCAAACGGCGTGCCGCGGCTGTCCGGCGACAGGCCACGCTCGGGCTGGAAGGTGTTGGAGAAATCGCGGTCGGTACCGCGCAGGATCTCGTTGGACTTGACGCTGAGCGAGCCGAACACGTTCCAGCCGTCATTGGCCAGGTCACCACCGCCGGCCAGCAGGTTGGCGCTGTACATGTTGCCGCCACCGGCTTCGGTGGTATCGGTGTTGAGCGAGACCTGTGCGCCCTGGTAATCGCGCCTGGTGATGAAGTTGATCACGCCGCCGATGGCATCGGTGCCGTACATCGCCGAGGCGCCATCGCGCAGCACCTCGACCCGGTCGATGGCCGCAAACGGAATGGCATTCAGATCCACCGCCCGGCCCTTCAGGCCGTGGCTGGCCACGCGCCGGCCATTGAGCAGGACCAGGGTCGCATCGGCGCCCTGGCCGCGCAGGTTGGCACCGGACACACCGTTGTTGCCGCGCTGTTCTTCGGAGACGATGCCGCCGTTGGCGGCCAGGTTGTCCGAACCATTGCCGGCGATGTTGAGGTACATCATCAGCTGCTCGGCCGAATTGATGCCCTGGGCCTCGATCTGGGCTTTCTGGATCACCGTGATCGGCAGCGCGGTTTCCACATCGGTGCGCTTGATCGCGCTGCCGGTGACCCGCACCTTGTCCAGCGTCTGCGGCTCGCCGCCCTGCTGTGCGTGGGCCACTACCGGGGTGATCATGCAGGCCATTGCAATGGCCATGCCCAGCTTGTTCAACGTCATCGTTCTCTCCTGATCGGCACACAAGACCGCCGCACGACGACAGGCGCATGACCCGGCAACGCTGCAGCGACCTCGACTGTCTTGGACTGCGAACCACGCACTACGAACTGCCAACTGCCAACTGCTTCCTCCTGCCCGCCCGGCGCCCGGCCTGGCGTGGCCGTTGCGGGGGCATCACACCCCAGAAGATGAACAGATGTTTAACACGCAGTTCACAAAACCGTCAACGCATGCACACAAGACCTGCACGACAACAAAAACGCCGCGCCCATCACGGGCGCGGCGTTGCCAGGGCAACCTGCAGCTGCCCAGGCTCAGGGACAATCGGCGATACGGGTGAAGGCCAGGTCCGGGTAGTCGTAGCTGAAATCGATATCCGGGTCGATCGCGGACAGCTGCATCTGCCACACACCAACGGCGTCGGGCTGCAGCTGCAGCCAGGCATCGGCGTCCTCACCCAGCTGTTGCCAATCCAGCAGCAGGCGGCCATCGAGCTGCTTGACCTGCGCCTGCATGCGCGGGGATTTTTCCGACTGCCACTGCAGCTGCCCCTGCTGCGGGCACAGGCGCACCTGGCCAAACCAGGGATCGCGGTACAGGCCCTGCGCAGCAGGCAGGTAGCGGCCGGACACCGCCTTGGCCGCGGCCGTATCCGGGCGACTCCGCCCCGCTGCGCGGGCCTGGCCGGCCTCGGCATCGAGCTGATCGGCATAGTGGGCCACATCCAGCCCGGCCCCGGGCTGGGTCCAGCGCTTGAGCAGGGCCTGCATCAGGGTGGTGCGCGCGGCTTCGCCGGCACCGTTGATCAGGATCACCACGCCGTTGCGGCTGTCCGGCAACAGGGCCAGCGAGGAATACATGCCGGACAGGGTGCCGGTGTGGGCCACCTTCCACTGCCCGTCCATGTCCGACAGGCGCCAGCCATAGCCATAGGCGTAGAAGTGGCTGTTGTCCCAGTCACGCAGGCGCTGGCTGATCGGCATCGGCATGTGTGCGGTCCACAGCGCGCGGCGCTGGGTGGCATCCAGCCAGCCCGGCACTACGGACGGATCCAGCAGCACCTGGCTCCAGCGCAGCATGTCATTGAGCGAGCAGCGCACACCGCCGGCGGCCATGGAGGGGAAATCGGCTTCCCAGTCGCCATCGCGGCGGCCAACCACATGCGTGCCGCCACTGCGGTAATGCGGCTGGGCCACATTGCCCACGGTGGCCGGTGACCAGTCCCCGGCCTGGCAACGGGTCATCCCCAGCGGCACGAAGATTTCCTCGCGCAGCAACTGGTTGAACGGCTTGCCGGCGGCCGCGGCCGCCACTTCGCCGGCCACCACGTAAAGCAGGTTGTCGTAGGCATAACCGGCACGGAAGCTGCTCACCGGTTTGAGATGGGCCAGGCCGGCAATGATGTCGGCGCGGTCAAAGTCATTGGGCTCGGGCCACAGCATCAGGTCGCCCGCCCCCAGGCCAAGGCCGGAGTTGTGGATCAGCAGGTCGCGCACCTGCATGTGCCCGGTCACCCAGGCATCGTGCATCGCAAACTGCGGCAGGTGCTTGATCACCGGGTCGTCCCAGGCCAGCTTGCCGGCCTGCACCAGCCGCGCCAGTACCGCCCCGGTCATCGCCTTGGTGTTGGAGGCGATCTTGAACAGCGAATCGGCATCCACTGCTCTGTCACCATCGATGGCCAGCTTGCCGCGGGTGGCGATGTGCACCACCTGGCCATCCTGGATCACCCCCACCGCCATGCCCGGCAGTGCGTAGCGCGCGAAGGCCTGGTCGACCAGGCGCTCCACCTCATCGTCCGTTGCCGGGGTGGCCTGTGCTGCCAGCGGCAGCCATGCCAGTGCGGCGCCCAGCGCCAGTGCCCATGATGGTTTGCCCTGCATTGCCTTGCTCCTTGCCCTGAAATGACAACGGCCCGCAGTGCGGGCCGTTGTGGTTTACACCGGTGTGCTTAGAAGTTCCAGGTCACGACCAGCTGGGTGTAACGCGGCGACTGCCAGTTGGTGGCGGTGCCGAAGGTGTCACGCATCACGCCCGGCTGACCTTCGTAACGGGCAGCGATATTGGTCACTTCCTGGTCGTTGAGCAGGTTGTAGACCGACAGGCGGGCCTTCAGGTCGATGTGCTCGACCGGCAGGGTCCAGGTGACGGTAGCACCCAGGTTGTAGGTCCACGGCAGGTCGCCGAAGGCACCACGTTCGGAGTACTTGTACTCGCGGTCCTGCCACGGGCCGGCACAGTTGGCCACGCACAGCCAGCCGGTACCGCCGCCGCTGCCGGTGTTGGTATAGCTGGCCACGGCACGGTCTTCGTCCGGCCAGGTCACACCGAAGGCGGTGATCGGGCCACCGGACATGGCGCTCAGGGTGCCGCCAATGCTCCACATCTCGTTGAACTTGTAGCTGGCGCGCAGCTTGATCTGGTGGCGGCGGTCGTTGAACAGGGCGCCATAGCGCTCGTTGTTGGCCGGGTGATCCCAGTGCTGGACCATGCCGGTGTCACCGTAGTTGGTATCCGAGTTGACCGGACCTTCGTGGTTGCCGTCGCTCTTGGACCAGATGTAGGAGGCATTGAAGGCCCACTTGTCATCCCAGGCGCGGTCGATCTGGAACTCCACCGATTTGTAGGTACGCTTGGGCTTGGAGTAACCGATGATGCGGTTGCTGCCGTTGGTGATGTAGCCCTCCTTGGAGGTGTCGATGGTCACCCAGCCGTCCTGGGCGCAGCCCATGTCGGTGGTGCCCCACAGGGTCAGCTTGTCACCCGGGTTGGCCACCGGCCACAGGTTGGAATGGCGCACGCCGCACAGGGCGTTGATGAGCATGTCATCCAGTGCGTTTTCCATTTCGCGGTAGGTACCGGTGACACCCCAGGACCAGGCGTCGTTGATCATGGCCTGGAAGCCGAGGATGGCCTCATCCTGGTACACCGCATCCAAGTCACGGTCGATGCTCTGGCGCAGGTCAGCAACGGAGATGTTGGCCGAGGTGTCCACTGGGCCCAGCTGCTGACCCAGCACCGGCGCCAGGTAGGTGGTGCCGGTGACCGGGTTGGTCTGGGTGGTGAAGCCATCCAGCGCGTAGTAGCTGCGCTCGTCCTTCAGGCCGCCGGCAAAGTTGTAGCTCAGGATGCTCGGGATCGGCATGTAGTAACGGCCGAGGTTACCGAACAGCTTGGTGCTGCCGTCGCCCTTCATGTCCCAGGAGAAGCCCAGACGCGGCGAGAACAGGTTGTCCTGCTTGGTGAAGGTGGTGCCGGCCGCGGTCATGTTCTCGAACGTGTCCATGCGCACGCCCAGGTTGAGCATCAGGCCCGGGGTCACGTTCCAGTTGTCTTCCAGGTACCAGGCGCTGGCCTTGATGTCGAACTTGCCGCCGTCGGCGCGCTCGCGCACGTAGACCATCTCGGTGACGCCGGCCGGGACCACTGCGCCGTTGTCCAGCAGGTCGCCGGGCTTGGTGCCGTAGATGGTGTGGTACTTGCGGCTGGCACCCGGATAGAAGGTGGTGCGGTCGGTGGTCATCAGCTCGTGATCCCAACCGAAGCGCAGCTGGTGGTCGCCCAGCACCCACTCAAAGTCCAGACGCTTGGCCACGCGCTCGTCTTCATGCGAGACGACGGTGCCGCCCGGGTGGCAACCCAGGGTCGGGCTGCCCATCGCGCGGTAGGTGTTGCCCCAGCTGGCGTTGTTGTAGGTGTAGTAATCGCACAGCGAATCGGCCGGCGAGCTGTTGTAGCTGCTGGAGCGGTTGATGCCGTACATCGCCTTGGCGCTGAAGGTATCGGTCAGGTGTGCGGTGTAGGTCAACGAACCGCTGGTGCCGCCGCTGGACGCGGTGGAGGTGCTGAGCACCTCGTTGCCGCGCTTGCCGGTGGCAAAGTCATAGGTATAGGTCTCGTAGTCGGTGTCGCCCTCGTCGGAGAAGGCCATCAATTCCAACAGGTGGTTGTTGTTGATGTTCCAGTCCAGCTTGGCGCCCCAGAAACCGTTGTCCGATTCACGCCCGGTCCAGCGCTCGCCGGCGTTGTTGGTGTAGCCACCGTGGTTGTCGCGCTGCTCGTACATGGCAAACAGGAACAGCTTGTCCTGGACCAGCGGACCGGAGGCCCAGACGTTGGTCTTCAGGTCGCTGCTGCGGTTCTGGCTGGAGCGCACGTTGACGCGGCCATCAGCGTAGTAATGATCCTCGGCACTGGCACGCCCGGCTTCCGGTGCGAAGGTGACTTCGATGCCGCCTTCCAGCTCGTTGCTGCCCGAGCGGCTGACCGCATTGATCACGCCGCCGGTGGAGCGGCCGAACTCGGAGGAGTAACCGCCGGTCTTGACCTGGAACTCCTTGAAGAAGGCGAACGGTGCGGCCGAGAAGCTCTGGCGCTTGTAGAAATCGGTGACGTTCAGGCCGTTGATGAACACCGAATTCTCGGCCACCGACGAACCGCCGAAGGAGATGCCGCCGAAGCTGGAGTTGCCGCCGACCACGCCCGGAGCGAGCAGGGCCACCGAGGACATGTCCTGGGCCACCGGCATGCGCGCCAGTTCTTCGCGGTTGACGTTGAAGGAGGATTCGGTGGAGTAGACGTCCACGCGGTTGATCACGCGGGCACCGCTGACCTGGACGGCATCCAGGGTGCTGGTGGCGTCATTGCTGCCTGCGGCCAGGTTGACCGTGGCGGTGCCACCGAGCGGCACGGCCACGCTGACTTCATCGCCACCACGCTTGACGGTGTAGTTGCCCACCGGCAGCTGGGTCAGGCGGTAGCTGCCATCGGCGCCCACGGTCACGCTGCGGGTCAGGCCGGTGGCGGTATTGGTGATGGTGATCTGGTCACCGGCGGCGGCACGGCCGGCAACGGCACCGGTGGCGCTCTGCGCAAACGCCATCGGGGCCATCGAGCCCAGGCAGGCACCCAGTGCCACGCACAGCGCGGCGCGCTTGAAAGTATTGCGGTTCATTCCCTGCTCTCTCCTGCAGTGATTTGTCACGATTGATGATCTGGCCGGCTGCCAGTGCCCAGGGCACCGGCAGCAATCGGCGGGAACGAGCGAGGGTGCTGCGCCGCGCTCTTTGCCGGGGTACTGCGATAACTCTCTGCTCAACTCCTGCATGCGCCGCGCGCCTGTCCTGCGGCCCACGGACGGACCACCGAAGCGGTCCTTGGCCATGGCATGACCTGCGGGACACGGCTGCCGGTTCGTCATGAAGCGTTCATAATGACCAGCACGGGCTATTTATCACGCAACCGTCATTCGGTCAATAATTTATTCTTGCACTTCGCGCTGAAAGGAATAACTATTCATGATCAGCCCGTCGTCCCGCCGAGGATTCTTGATGTCCGCCCGCCTCCTGTCCCGTCGCCTGCCCCTGTTGCTGGCCACCGCCCTGCTGCTGGGCAGCAGCCTGCCGGCACTCAGTGCGCCCCGTGCGCTGGCCGCCGAAGACCATGCCGCGGTGGTCGGCCTGCGCGAGGACTACCTTGCCGCCAGCTACTGGATCAACCGTCTGGAGCAGGCCGATGCGCTGATCCTGGACCGCGCCGCGATCAACGCCCAGAACGCACGCATGCGCAGCCTGGACAGTTCGATCCATGACCTGCGGCAGATTCCGGCCACCCTGCGTGGTGACTGGGTGCGCGAGCAGATCGAAAAATCGGCCAGCGTGCCGACCCGCCAGTACTTCGGCCAGGACCACCAGGCCATCGATGCAGCGGTGATCAGCGCCCAGGTCGACAACCGCGGCCTGGGCAACATCGCAGGACAGGCAGCAGCCCGTTACGGCCTGGTCACCCACCGCGCCGACCTGCGCGCCTTCCCGACCACCCTGCGCGTGTTCAACAGCGCCGGTGATACCGACATTGACCGCTGGCAAGAATCGGCGCTGTTCCCCGGCGATGCCGTGGTGGTGCTGCATGAAAGCGCCGACGGCAACTGGTACTTCGTGGCCAGCGAACGCTATCAGGCCTGGGTGGAGAAGAAGCACGTGGGCATCGGCGATGCCGCCACCGTTTTCAACTACGGCCAGGGCAAGGATTTCCGCATCATCACCGGCGCCACCGCGCACACCGTGCACACCCCGGAAGAGCCGCGGGTATCGAACCTGCAGCTGGACATGGGCATCAAGGTGCCGGTGTTGGCTGACTGGCCGGCCGCCAACAACGTCAACGGCCAGCAGGGGCACGCCCACTGGGTGATCCAGCTGCCGGTACGCAACGATGACGGCTCGCTGGCCCTGGTGCCGGCCCTGCTGCCGCGCTCGGCCGACACGGCCGCCGACTACCTGCCGCTGACCGGCCGCAACCTGCTCACCCAGGCCTTCAAATTCCTCGGCGAGCGCTACGGCTGGGGCCACAGCTACAACACCCGCGACTGCTCGGGCTTCGTCTCGGAGATCTACCGCAGCTTCGGCATCGTGCTGCCGCGCAACACCTCCAGCCAGGGCATCAGCCCGGCCCTGGACCGCATTGCCTTTGATGCCGGCAGCAGCGCGGCCCAGCGCCAGGCCGCCGTGGACGGCATGCAGCCAGGCGACCTGGTCTACATCCCGGGCCACGTGATGATGGCCATCGGCAAGGTCGACGGCCTGACCTGGATGATTCACGACACCAATGGCGGCAGCTTCCTCGGCCTGGATGGCAAGCGCGTGGCCGCCCAGCTCAATGGCGTCTCGGTGACCCCGCTGGAGCCGATGATGGCCAGCGATACCGCCACCTATGTCGACCGCATGACCAACATCCAACGCATCCGCAAGACCAACGACAAATGAAGATCACCGACATCCGCCTGGGCATGCTGCGCGTGCCCCTGAAGACCCCGTTCAAGACCGCCCTGCGCACCGTGGACACCGTGCAGGACGTGGTCGTGCAGGTGCATACCGATACCGGCCACATCGGCTGGGGCGAGGCACCGGCCACCGCGGTCATCACCGGCGACATCCATGGCTCGATCATCGATGCCATCCGCACCTGCATCGCGCCGCGCCTGATCGGCCGCGAAGTTGCCGATCTGAACCGCAACTGCGCCCTGGTGCAGTCGTCGATGATCCACAACACCAGCGCCAAGGCGGCAGTGGAAATTGCCCTGTACGACCTGTGGGCGCAGCTGCACAACGCCCCGCTGTACCAGATGCTGGGCGGCGGCGAGCCGGTGATCACCTCCGACATCACCATCTCGGTGGACCACATCGACAAGATGGTGGCCGATTCGCTCTCTGCCCTGGAGCGCGGCTTTGAATCGCTGAAGATCAAGGTCGGCAAGGACATCGGCCTGGACATCGAACGGGTCAAGGCCATCCATGCCGCGGTTGATGGCCGCGCCCTGCTGCGCCTGGATGCCAACCAGGGCTGGACCGCCAAGCAGGCGGTGTATGCGATGAACGCACTGGAAAATGCCGGGGTCGAGCTGGAACTGCTGGAGCAGCCGGTCAAGGCCGATGACATCGTCGGCCTGAAGTACGTCACCGACCGCGTCAACACCCCGGTGATGGCCGATGAAAGCGCCTTCAGCCCGCTGCAGGCCATCGACCTGATCCAGCAGCGCGCCGCGGACATCATCAACATCAAGCTGATGAAGACCGGCGGCCTGTCCAATGCCATCCGTGTGGCCGACATTGCCGCCCTGCACGGGGTGCCGTGCATGATCGGCTGCATGCTCGAGTCCTCGATCTCGGTGGCCGCTGCGGTGCACCTGGCCGTGGCCAAGAGCGATGTGATCACCAAGATCGACCTGGACGGCCCGTCGCTGTGCGCCTTCAACCCGGTCACCGGCGGGGTCAACTTCAACGAGTCGGAGATCTCCATCACCGACGCGCCCGGCCTGGGCATCACCGAAGTGCAGGCGCTGGAAATGATCGCCTGATCCCCTGTCAACGGCGGCCGCATGGCCGCCGTTTTTGCTTGTGCGAAAGGAGTTGCACCATGCCACCACTGACGCGCATTGCCGCCGAGCGCGAACGCATGAGCGCCATCGAACGGCGCATCGCCGATTTTCTGTGCGACAACGCCCACCTGCTGCGCGATTACTCCTCCCAGCAAGTGGCCCATGCGCTGGGCATCAGCCAGTCCTCGGTGGTCAAGTTCGCGCAGAAGTTCGGCTATCGCGGCTATCCGGACCTGAAGTTTTCCATCGGTGTGGCCGTGGCCCGCCATGGCGAGGAGCTTCCTGACAGCCCGGACAGCGCGCCGGTCAGCGCGCCGGAGGATGCGGCCGAACTGGCCCTGCGCGAGCTGAGCAGCCTGCGCCAGGCGGCCCAGCTGCAGACCCAGCTGACCAACCCGCTGCCACTGCTGCAACAGGCCGTGGCCCTGATCGACCAGGCACCGCGCGTGTACGTGCACGGCCTGGGCGATGACGGCGTCTACGCACGCGACCTGGCCATGCGCCTGTCCCTGCAGGGCATCCTGGCCATCCACCATGCCGATGCGATCCTGATGCTGGCCGACCTGTCCACGGTGCGCGCCGACGATGTGCTGATCGTGCTGTCCGAGTACGGCAAGATGCAGCCGCTGGTGCACATCAGCCGCCAGTTCCAGGCCCTGGGCGGCAAGGTCATCACCATCACCCGGCACACGGCCAATCCGTTGCGTGCCAGTGCCGATACCGCCCTGGCTGCCTGCGCCAATGCCGATGCCCCTTACATGGCGCAACTGTTGTACCGTTCCTCGTTGCAATTGCTGCTGGACAGTGTGTTCGTGCTGCTGTGCCACGCCAACCCGGAGCGGCAACGCCAGCTCGGGGTCAACCTGGAACGTGTGGCCCAACTGATCGACGCCTGATTGCCAGCCCGGGCCCTGCCCTCCTGATATCACCACCGTGCCAACCACCATGCCTGAATCCAGCACCGCCTCCCGCTTCCGCCTGTCTGCCCCGTTGAAGGTCTTGCTGGGCCTGCTGCTGGGTGCATTGATCGGCCTGAGCCTGTCCTCCTGGAACCAGCCGCTGGCCCTGCAGGTGGCCGAATGGGCCAAACCGGTGGGCCGGCTGTGGCTCAACGCGCTGCAGATGACCGTGGTGCCGCTGGTCACCGCACTGGTGATCATGGGCGTGAACAACGCCAGCAACGCGGCCGCCTCCGGGCGCGCGGCGCGCAACGCCATCATTGTTTTCGCTGTGCTGCTGGTGGCCGCGGCCAGCTTCTCGGCGGTGGCAACCCCGGCCCTGCTCGGGCTGATCCCCAACGATGCGCAGACCCTGGAAGCCTTCCGCACTGCCCTTGGCGGTCACCACACTGCCGCCGTGGCCGCCACCCCGACCCAGTGGATTGCCACGGTGATTCCCAGCAATGCCCTGGCCGCGGCCGCGTCCAGCGCAATGCTGCCGCTGGTGGTGTTTGCCCTGTTCTTCGGCTTCGCCCTGAGCCGCCAGGATGCCGAGCGCCGCGAACGCCTGCTCGGCCTGATCAGCATCATCGCCGACACCATGATCACCATCATCCGCTGGGTACTGTGGGCCGCACCGCTGGGCGTGTTCTCGCTGGTGCTGGTGGTCTGCGCCGAGGTCGGCATCAGCGTGCTGGGCGTGTTCGGCTGGTACATCCTGGTGATGTGCGCGGTCTACATCCTGGTCACCCTGCTGCTGTACGTGGTGGCCGCGCTGGCCGCACGCGAGAACCTGCGCCGCTTTGCCCGCGCCCTGCTGCCGGTGCAGCTGATTGCCGGCAGCACCCAGTCCTCGCTGGCCTCGCTGCCGTCGATGATCGACAGCGCGCGCAACCGCCTGGGCTACCCGGCCGCCCTGACCTCGCTGATGCTGCCGATGGCCGTGTCCCTGTTCCGGGTCACCAGCCCGGCCCAGTACATCGCCGTGGCCAGCTTCATTGCCTGGCTGTATGGGGTGGAGCTGGGCTTTTCCCAGTATGCGGTCGCGGTGCTGCTGGCCGCGGCCATCAGCATGGGCTCCACCGGCCTGCCCGGCCAGGCCAACTTCCTGACCAACAACCTGCCGGTCACCCAGTCCCTGGGCCTGCCGGTGGAACCGCTGGGCGTGCTGCTGGCCATGGACACCATCCCGGATGTGTTCTGCACCGTGGGCAATGTCACCGGCCACATGACCGCCACCGCCGTGATTGCCCGCCACGAGGCCGGCAACGACAGCCCACCGGCCGGCCCGGCATGAACACAACACAGGCGCCATTGGCGCCTGTGTTGTTTTACCGGCCAAAGCGCGTGGTGTCAGTCGCGCGGCGGCAGCGGCGGCAAGCTGCCCTTGTCGGCCAGCATCAGGTCGCGGGTGTTCTTCTGCACCGCCACCGCACCGAACAGGGCCAGCGCATAGGCCATGCCGTAAAACCCCTTCTCGCTGAGCAGCAGCGCGGCGTTGAACAGGCCGATCACCAGCAGCGACAGGGCGCTGAGCAGGGCAAACCAGCACAAGCCGTAGTACAGGCCACTGACCGGAATGTCTTCCTGGCGGTCACGTACGCTCTTCTGCAGCGACACCGCCGCGAACAGGCCAAACAGCAGCAGGGTCAGGTAATAACCCTTTTCATTGAGCAGCATCTGCGCATTGAACAGGCCGATCAGGTAGGCACAGCTGCCCAGCAGGATCGCCGACCACGACGCGGCAACGAAGGCCGCCGAAGGTTTGTTTACTGCCACTGTCATCACCTCTCCTTTTGATCTGGATGGCCGGGCCACTCCTGCGCCCGCCGTTGCGGCAGTCTACCCATGCACATGGTGTCTTGGGCAAACCATCACCGATGCGGTAAAAGACAGCATCACGACTGTCTTGTGGGAACCGCCATGCACCGTAGCCTCGCCCTTTCCATTGCCCTGGCGCTGTCGCCGCTGGCCGCCCTGACGGCCTGTGCGCAGGCACCGGACCCGGCCGCCGAGGCTGCCGTGCAGCAGGCCGACTGGCCGTTCCAGGCCACCGAAGTGGCCCGATTTGCCGCCCCCTGGGCGATGACCTTCCTGCCTGATGGCCGCGCCCTGGTCACCGAGAAGGCCGGCGTGCTCAAACTGGTGGACGTGGCCAGCGGCCAGGCCCGCGATGTGGACGGGGTGCCGGCGGTGGCCTTCGGTGGCCAGGGCGGGCTGGGCGATGTGATCATCCACCCGGCCTTTGCCGACAACGGTCTGGTCTACCTCAGCTATGCCGAGGAAGGCCAGGACGACACCCGCGGCGCTGCCGTGGCCCGCGCGCACCTGGTCGATGGCGGCAACGGCCTGGCCCTGGAAGGCCTGGAAGTGATCTGGCGCCAGGTGCCCTACACCACCGGCCGCGGCCATTACGGCCACCGCCTGGCCTTCGGCCCGGACGGCAAGCTGTGGATCAGTTCCTCCGAACGCCAGAAGTTCGACCCGGCCCAGGACATGGCCACCAACCTGGGCAAGATCATCCGTCTCAACGATGACGGCTCGGTGCCGGCCGACAACCCGTTTGCCGACCAGCCCGCCCCGGCCAACCAGGTCTGGTCGCTGGGCCACCGCTCGGTGCTGGGCATCGCCTTTGACGGCAATGGCCAGCTGTGGGAACACGAGATGGGCCCGAAGGGCGGCGACGAACTCAACCGCATCGTCAAGGGCGGCAATTACGGCTACCCGGTGGTCTCCAATGGCGACCACTACGACGGCCGCAGCATTCCCGACCATGACACCCGCCCGGAATTCCTCGCCCCCACCGTGACCTGGCGCTCGGTGATCTCGCCGGCCGGTTTCATCATCTACAACGGCGCGGCCTTCGCGCAGTGGCAAGGCTCGGGCTTCATCGGGGGGCTGTCGTCCAAGTCGCTGGTGCGGGTGGTGTTTGACGGCGAGACCGCGCGCGAGGCCGAGCGTTTTGCCATGGGCGAGCGCATCCGCGAGGTCGAACAGGGCCCGGACGGGGCCATCTGGCTGCTGCAGGACGGCGAAGCCGGGCGCCTGCTCAAGCTCAGCCCGAAGGGCAAGCAGTAAGGGAAGAGCAGTGAGCAGTGAGCAGTGAGCAGTGAGCAGTGAGAGCAGGCAACAGCTGCCCTGCAGCTGATCACTTCACCCCTCCCCCTCGCATCGCGAAAAAAAACAGGCCGGGCATTGCCCGGCCTGTTTTCCATGCCAGCGCCAGCTTGCAGGCAAGCTCAGTCGGCAATCACCGCACTGGCCTGTTCCTGCGCCTGCTGCAGGCCCATGAACATGGCATCGGAGGACTGCTGGAACACGCGCAGGCCGAACTCCGGCAGGATCGCCAGCAGGTGGTCGAAGATGTCGGACTGGGTCGTCTCGTACTCGGCCCAGACGGTGGAGGCAAAACACCAGATCTCCAGCGGCAGGCCGTGTTCGGTCGGTGCCATCTGGCGCACCATCACCGTCATGTCCTGCTTGATCCGCGGGTGGCTGCGCAGGTAGCGCTCCACATACACGCGGAAGGTCCCCAGGTTGGTCAGGCGGCGTGCATTGACCACCTCCGGATGCTGCTGGGCCATGGCCGCGTTGTACTGCCCCAGCTCCTCGCGCTTGCCGGCCAGGTAATCATCCAGCAGGGCGAACTGGTAGATGCGGCTGCGCAGGGCATCATCCAGGAAACGCACGCTGTGCTGGTCCAGATAGATCGAACGCTTGATCCGGCGTCCGCCCGATTCCTGCATGCCGCGCCAGTTCTTGAACGAATCGGTGACCAGCTTCTTGGTCGGAATGGTGGTAACGGTCTTGTCCCAGTTCTGCACGGTAACCGTGTGCAGGGCGATGTCGATCACATCGCCATCGGCGTTCTGGCTGGGCATTTCGATCCAGTCGCCGATGCGCACGCGGCCATCGCCACTGATCTGCACGCTGGCCACCAACGACAGGATGGTGTCCTGGAAGATCAGCATCAGCACCGCGGTGGCCGCGCCCAGGCCGGTCAGCACATGCAGCAGCTTGACCCCGGCCAGGGTCGCCACGATGGACAGGCCGGCCAGCACGAAGACCACGATCTTGGCCACCTGCAGGTAGCCCTTGATCGGTTTGTTGCGCGCATCGGGGCGGCGTTCGTAGAACGCATTGAAGGCATCAAAGGCATGGCTGACCGCCAGCGCGATGGTGGCCACCGTCCACACATGACAGGCGCCTTTGAGCAGGGCCACCAGCTCCACCGACAAGCCCGGCACGAAGGCCAGACCGCCGGCAATCACCACCGACGGCACCACGTTGGCCAGGCGGGCCACCGCCCGCATCGGCAGGGTAGTGTCATGTTCCGGCCCGGAGAGGCGGTCGATGATCTGCGCCAGGCCCTTGAGCAGGATGCGCTTGGTGATGAAGTTGGCCAGCCAGGAAACGGCGATCAGGGCCAGCAGGACCGCCGCTGGCCAGGCCAGCGGCCACGGTTCCAGGCTGCGTTGCAGGCTGCTCAGCCAGGGCAGGATTACGACCGGTTGTTGCATTGTTGCCTTACCTTCAAATACCAGAGGGTCACGCCAGCGCGCGGCTGCGTTCGATGATCACCCCGACCGCACGCGCACCGCGAACCGCACCGGGCTTGGACAGTTTCAGGCGCAGCCACTGCACGCCGAACTCCTCCAGCACGATGGCCGCACAACGCTCGGCCAGGGTTTCCACCAGGCCGAAGTCACTGGCGGCCACGAACTCGATCAGGCGCTTGCTCACCGCCTTGTAGTTGAGCGTGTGCTCGATGTTGTCGCTGGCCGCGGGCTTGCGGTTGTCAAAGCCCATTTCCAGATCGAACACCAGGGTCTGGCGGATCCGCCGCTCCCAGTCATAGATGCCGATCAGGGCCTCGATTTCCAAGCCTTCGATAAATACCTTGTCCATGGGCGATACGCTCGTTGGGCAATCAAAAAACAGGCACGGCCAAAGCGGGAGAGTTGCCCCGCTGCCGCGTCGGCAAGGCCGGCAGTCACACTGCCGGCAGGGTGGCCATGTCCCAGCGCGGCGTCACCGCAATGGCATCGTTGTCATTGCGCTGGCCGGCCTGCAGGCGCAGCGCACCGGCAAAGGCAATCATCGCGCCGTTGTCGGTGCACAGCGCCGGCGGCGGGAAGCAGACCCGGCCGCCGCGCTTGTGCGCCATTTCCTGCAGGCGCGCGCGCAGGCGCTTGTTGGCGCCCACGCCACCGGCCACGATCAGGGTGTCGCAGCCAGCCTCGTCCAGCGCGCGGCCGCACTTGATGGCCAGGGTCTCCACCACCGCATCCTCGAAGCCACGGGCGATGTCGGCCATGGTCTGCTCGCTCTGGTCGCTGGCGCGCCAGGCCAGCAGCACCTGGGTCTTCAGGCCGGAGAAACTGAAATCCAGGCCCGGACGGTCGGTCATCGGACGGGCGAACTTGAATGCGCCCGGCGTACCGTTCTCGGCCAGTTTGGCCAGCTGCGGACCACCCGGGTACGGCAGGCCCATCAGCTTGGCGGTCTTGTCGAAGGCCTCGCCGGCAGCATCGTCCAGGGTCTCGCCGAGCAGGCGGTACTGGCCGATGCGGTCCACCGCCACCAGCTGGGTATGCCCGCCGGAGACCAGCAGGGCCACGAACGGCGGTTCGGGCGGGTCGACATCCATCAGCGGGGCCAGCAGGTGGCCCTCCATGTGGTGCACGCCAATGGCCGGCACGTCCAGCGCCCAGGCCATCGAACGGGCCACCCCGGCGCCCACCATCAGCGCGCCGACCAGGCCGGGGCCGGCGGTATAGGCCACCGCATCAATCTCATCCACCCCGATACCGGCCTCGGCCAGGGTCTGCCGGATCAACGGCAGGGTTTTGCGCACATGGTCGCGGCTGGCCAGTTCCGGCACCACGCCACCGTATTGGGCGTGCAGCGCAATCTGGCTGTAGACCGCGTGGGCACGCAGCGCATCAGGGCCATTCAGGGCGGTGTCATAGACCGCCACACCGGTTTCGTCGCAAGACGATTCAATACCAAGGACTTTCATGGGCACCATTGTGAACCGCCTTGGCGCACAAACCAAACGCCGTTGGGGTTGCATGCTCGGCTCAGGCCCCTATAATGGGCGGCTCACCGGGTCTGGCCCGGTCTAATTGAGTCCGGAGATCCCGATCCCATGCCCAGCGTCAAAGTCCGCGAGAACGAACCCTTCGAGTTTGCTCTTCGCCGCTTCAAGCGCACCTGCGAAAAGGCCGGCGTGCTGGCCGAGACCCGCAAGCGCGAATTTTATGAAAAGCCGACCCAGGAACGTAAGCGCAAGGCCGCTGCCGCTGTAAAGCGTCAGATGCGTCGCTCTTCCCGCGACGTCACCAAGCGTCAGCGTCTGTACTGAGTCACGCAGCTCCCCCACGGTTTAGCTTTCGGGCAAGGCCATGACGGGAGTAAAAGCCGGCCACGCGCAAGCGTTGCCGGCTTTTTGCGTTTCCCCGAATTTCCCACTGAACCCGCGGCCCGCCCACCCCGGCCGCATGCAACGAGGTGCACCATGAGCATGAAGCAGCAGCTGACCGAGGACATGAAGGCCGCCATGAAGTCCGGCCAGAAGGACAAGCTGGCCGTCATCCGCCTGATCAACGCCGCCATCAAGCAGAAGGAAGTGGACGAGCGCATCGAGCTGGATGATGCCGCCGTGATCGCCGTGCTGGACAAGATGGTCAAGCAGCGCAAGGACTCCATCACCCAGTACGAGGCCGCCAACCGCGCCGACCTGGCCGATGTGGAAAAGGCGGAGATGGTCGTCATCGAAACCTACCTGCCGGCCAAGATGGACGAAGCGGCCATCGTTGCCGCCATCGAGGCCGCCAAGGCCCAGACCGGCGCCGCAGCCCCGGCCGACATGGGCAAGCTGATGGGCGTGCTCAAGCCGATGCTGGCCGGCCAGGCCGACATGGGCCTGGTGTCCAAGCTGGTCAAGGCCGCCCTGAACGGCTGATCGGCCACCGGCAATGGCCTGGGTGCAAGCCGGCCTGCGGGCCGGCTTCACTGTTTCTGGCCGCCGGACTTGCTGCAATGGGGCTCCAGCGGCCAAGGCCGCCTGTGACCGACCATGGACTGTGATGCCCCCATTTGCTTCCTGGCTGCAGCGCCTGCGCGACAGCCTGCCCGCCGCTGTCACCCAGCGTTTTTTGCAGGTTGGCGTGCCCGACCTGGCCGCCGCCCTGTCCTTCTACACCCTGCTCTCGCTGGCCCCACTGCTGGTCCTGTTGCTGTGGGTGACCGCCTCGCTCTACCCGCCGGCCCAGGCCAGCCTGGTGGCGCAGATCGGTGAGCTTGCCGGGCCCGCCGCGGCTGAAGTCGCCCGCACCGTGCTGGCCAATGCCAACAACCAGCCGGATATCGGCTCGCTGGCCGGGGTGGTCAGCACCGGCGGCCTGCTGTTCGGTGCCACCTTGGTGTTTGCCCAGCTGCAGGGGGCACTGAACCGCATCTTCCACAGCGAGCAGGCCCGCTTTGACGGCGTGCTGGGCTGGTTCAAGCAGCGCATGTTCTCGGCCGGGGTGGTGCTGGCCCTGGGCTTTTTGCTGATCGTGGCGATGGTGGCCAGCACCGCGGTGCAGGTGGCCTTCGCCCAGCTGCCATCGCTGCTGCCGGCCATCGCCAGCCTGACCACCCTGGCCGTGTATGCGGCCGCCTTTGCCTGCCTCTACCACTGGGTGCCCGACCGTCAGGTGCCGTGGAAGCAGGCCTGGCTGGGCGGGGTGATCACCGCGATCCTGTTCACCATCGGCCGCCATGCCATCGGCCTGTACCTGGCCAATGCCGCGCCCGGCAGCGCCTATGGCTCGATGGGTGCCCTGGTCTTGCTGCTGGTCTGGATCTACTACGCCTGCCTGGTGTTCTTTGCCGGGGCCATGGTCACCGCGGTGATCGACGAACGCGCCAGTGCGCGTCGGGCCGGGACTGCCTTGCCGGAGTAAACTGGGCGGCCTGCCTGATGACGAGTGCCCATGGCCCGCCTTCCTGACGCCTTCATCGACGAACTGCTCGCCCGCTCGGACATCGTCGAGGTGGTTGGATCGCGCGTGCCGCTCAAGCGCAAAGGCAAGGAATACGAGGCGCGTTGCCCGTTCCACGATGAACGCTCGCCCAGCTTCTATGTCTCCCCGACCAAGCAGTTCTACCACTGTTTTGGTTGCGGGGCCCACGGCACCGCGATCAGCTTCTTGATGAATTACGACCGCCTCGAGTTCCTCGATGCGGTGGACGAACTGGCCAAGCGCGCCGGCATGGAAGTGCCGCGTGACCCCAACCCGCGCAGCGCCCAGCAGGCCGACGACAGCCGCGACCTGTACGCGGCGGTGGAAGCGGCCAACCGCTTTTTCATCAAGCAGCTGGAAGGCAACGACAAGGCCAACGCCTATCTGGACGGGCGCGGCGTGGATGCCAGCGTGCGTGCACAGTTCCAGATCGGCTACGCGCCGGATGGCTACAGCGCGCTGAAGGATGCGCTGGGCAAGGACGAGCGGCGGATGAAGCTGCTCGAACGCGCCGGCCTGTTCTCCAGGAACGAGCGCGGCCATGTCTATGACAAGTTCCGCGACCGGGTGATGTTCCCGATCTTCGACCGCCGTGGCCGGGTGATCGCCTTCGGCGGCCGGGTCATGGCCAAGGACGACGGCCCCAAGTACCTCAATTCGCCGGAAACCACCCTGTTCCACAAGGGCCGTGAACTGTACGGCCTGTGGCAGGTGCGCCAGGCCAACCAGAAGATCGAGCGGCTGGTGGTGGTGGAGGGCTACATGGACGTGGTCAGCCTGTTCCAGTACGGCGTGCCGCAGGCGGTGGCCACCCTGGGTACGGCCACCACCCCGGACCATGCCGAGCTGCTGTTCCGCAATGCCCCGGACGTGTACTTCTGCTTTGACGGCGACAACGCCGGGCGCAAGGCCGCCTGGAAGGCGCTGGAATCGGTGATCCCGCGCATGAAGGACGGCCGCCAGGCCTTCTTCCTGTTCCTGCCCGATGGCGAGGACCCGGACACCATCGTGCGCAAGGAAGGCGCGGACGCCTTCAACGCGCGTCTGGCCCAGGCCACCCCGCTGTCGCAGTTCCTGTTTGACGAACTGGGCCGGGAGATCAACCTGGCCACCCTGGACGGGCGCGCGCGCCTGGCCGAGCGGGCCAAGCCGCTGCTGGCGCAGATTCCCGATGGCGCCTTCGGCGACCTGATGCGCGCCGAACTGGGCCGGCTCACCGGCGTCGGTGGCACCGCGGCCGCCGGCAACAGCGGCTTCGTGCCGCCACCGCCGCGTACCCCGGCCCGGCCCAGCACCCAGGCCACCCAGAAACGCTCGCTGGTGCGTGGTGCGGTGGCCGTACTGCTGCAGCAACCCTCGCTGGCACAGGCCCTGGAAGGCCACCACTTTGCCGGCCTGCGCCTGCCCGGGGTGGAATTGCTGCTGGAAATGCTGGAGATCATCGATGCGCGCCCGGACATTTCCACCGGCGCCCTGATCGCCCATTTCGAGGGTCGCCAGGAACAGCAGTGGCTCAACACCCTGGCCATGCAATCCCTGCCCGGCGACAGCGACAGCTGGCGCCAGGAACTGCACGATGCGGTGGCACAGCTGGAAAAGCAGCTGCTGCTGCAGCGCCTGGACGAACTGCAGGCCAAGGCCCGCGCCCAGGGCCTGGATGACACCGACAAATACGAACTGCGCGAGCTGCTCAAGGTTCGCGCCACCCTGCGCTAGGAGCCGTGCGATGAACCTTCGAGCCCTTGTTGCCAGTGCCATCGTGCTGCTGGCCAGCCCCTTTGCCCAGGCCGACGACGCCCTGCCCTTCAACCGGCCGCAGGCAGACCTGTACACCTACGGCCAGCCCAGTGCGGCGCAGCTGCAACAGGCCGCCGCGGCCGGCATCACCACCGTGATCGACCTGCGTACACCCGGCGAGGAGCGTGGCTATGACGAACAGGCCGCAGCCGAGGCACTGGGCCTGCGCTATGTGCGCCTGCCGGTGGCCGGAGGTGGTGGGCTGAGCGCGGACAACGCACGTGCCCTGCACCAGATCCTGGGCAACGACAGCGGCCCGGTGCTGCTGCATTGCGCCACCAGCAACCGCGCCGGCGCGCTACTGGCCCTGCGTGCCGCCCAGCAACAGGGTTGGGAAGCGCCCAGTGCACTGGAGCTCGGCCAGGCCGCCGGCCTGCGCCAGCCGGCCCTGCTCGAACAGGTCCGCCGGCAGATCACCCCGGACAGCACGCCGCAGCCATGAGGGCACTGGCCCGGCTGCGCCCGGACAACTTCACCCTGGCCCTGCTGGCCACGGTACTGCTGGCCAGCGTGCTGCCGGCACGTGGCGCCTTGGCCGGCGCGCTGGATGGCCTCACCGATGTCGCCATCGCCGTGCTGTTTTTCCTGCACGGGGCGCGCCTGCCGCGCCAGGCCGTGGTCGCCGGCCTGCTGCACTGGCGCCTGCATCTGGTAATTCTGGCCTGTACCTTTGTGCTGTATCCCCTGCTCGGGCTGGCCGCCGGCCCGCTGGCCCGGCTCGCGCTGACCCCGGAGCTGGCCCTGGGCCTGTTGTTCCTGTGCGCCCTGCCCTCCACCGTGCAGTCCTCCATCGCCTTCACCTCGCTGGCTGGCGGCAATGTCGCCGCTGCCGTGTGCAGCGCCTCGCTGTCCTCGCTGCTGGGGGTGTTCCTGACCCCATGGCTGATGACCGTGCTGGCCGGCAGCAGCGGCGCGATGGCCGACCCGCTGGGCGCGGTGGCCAAGATCATGCTGTTGCTGCTGGCCCCGTTCGTGGCCGGCCACCTGCTGAGGCCGCTCATCGGTGCCCGCGTCGATGCCCTCAAGCCCCTGCTGCGCTACACCGATCAAGCCACCATCCTGCTGGTGGTCTATGCCGCCTTCGGTGCGGCCGTGGTCGAAGGCCTGTGGTCACAGACCCCGCTGCCGGCCCTGCTGCTCACTGCGGCCGCCTGCGCACTGCTGCTGGCCATCGCCATGCCGCTGGTCTGGCTGATCGCCCGCCGCAGCGGCTTTGACCGTGCCGACCAGATCGCCATCCTGTTCTGCGGCACCAAGAAGAGCCTGGCCACCGGCGTACCGATCGCCAAGGTCCTGTTCGCCGGCGGCCCGCTGGGCGCCATCGTGCTGCCGGTGATGCTGTACCACCAACTACAGCTGATGGTCTGCGCCGTGGTCGCCGCGCGCCTGGGCAAGAACAACAGCGCCGGCTGACCTTCCCCCTTACCGCGCCTTGAGGCGTTCCCACAAAGCAGAGCAGCCTTGTTGGAGCAGCCCCGGCCGTGACGGCAGGTCCGCGCCACCGCGTCGCGCCTTGAGGCGCTCCCACAAAAGCAGGGCAGCCTTGTGAGAGCGGCACGGGCCGCGAATGACATGCAGCTCAGGGGATCTCGTACAGGGTGGCGATGCTCAGCTGTGGCAGCTGCAGGACCAGGTCATACACCCGCTCCGGCTCGGTGACGCGCAGCAGCGGCTGCGTCATTTGCGTGCGTGCCGGCAGTGCCTGGCAACCGTCTGGCAGGCAGCCCCAGAACTGGCCACTGGCTGCCGTGAGGTTCACTGCAAACGGTTCCAGATCCAGCAGCAGGCTGGTCATCGGCGCCAGCTGCAGCTCGGCCGGTGCCCACGAAGGACGTGCGCGCATGGCATGCACGTTGCCGCTGAGCACCAGCAGCACGCCGGGCTGTTGTGCGGCAGCGGCGCGCAGGTTGTCGGCCATGCGCGCATCCCGCCAGTGGTGGTCATGCGCGTCGGCTTGTTCCTTGGCCACGTCATAGGCCAGCACCTGCACCGCGGCGCCCTGCTTGCGCAGCGCGCGCATCGCCTCGACCAACTGGCGCATCTGCACGCTGCGGCGGCCATCATGCTGGTCATCACTGACCTGCCAGAAAGGCGTGCCCGCCAGTGCATTCCAGGCAGCCTGGCCGCCATCGGACGCCAGGTAGCGGTCCAGCGCGGCCTGCTCGGTGTGCGGCACTTCCAGGGCCAGGGTCAGCGGACCGGCGTCGGCGTAGGTGGCCGCCAGGCGTGCTGCCAGGGCCGGTATTTCGGCCGTGCCATGCAGCTCCCCCAGCACCACCAGGCGATGCCCACGGGCATGTTCGATGATCTGTGCCGTGGCCTGGACAATGGCCGGATCCTGCTGCCCTTGCAACAGCCCCGGCGCGGCGGCACCGGCCATCTGCGGCGGCACCATCAGCATCCACAACACCAGCAACAACATCGCGCTACGGGCCATCGCCTGCATCCTTGTTCCGGGCTGTGCTGCACAACATGCTGGCCATGGCCGGCAGATTCAAGGCAGCGGTTACGCCGGCCCGGATACGACAACGCCGCCTTGCGGCGGCGTTGTGGGTTGGCCTCAGGCCACGGCGAACAGTGGCTTGAGCCAGTGGTCGATCAGCAGGAAGGCAAACAGGGCCATCAGGTACAGGATCGAGTAGCCGAAGGTCTTCATGTTGAACTGCTCGTCCGGCGGGTTCTGCATCTTCCATGCGTACCAGAGGAACACGCTGTTGAGCACCAGCGAGCTGCCCAGGTAGAACAGGCCGCTCATGCCCACCACCGCCGGCAGGGTGGAGACGATGGCCAGCAGCACGGTGTAGACCAGGATCTGCTTGCGCGTGTGCGGTACACCGTGGGTGACCGGCAGCATCGGGATCTCGGCCTTGGCGTAATCGGCGCGGCGGAAGATGGCCAGGGCCCAGAAGTGCGGCGGGGTCCAGATGAAGATGATCGCCACCAGCAGGCCGGCGTGCACCCAGTCCTGGCTGCTGGCCATGTTGGTGATCGCCGCCCAGCCCAGCAGCGGCGGCGTCGCCCCGGCCAGGCCACCGATCACGATGTTCTGCGAGGTGGCCCGCTTCAGGTACACGGTGTAGATCACCGCATAGCCGATCAGCGAGGCGAAGGTGAGCACGGCGGTGATCACATTGACCCACAGCACCAGCATCAGCATCGAGATCGCGGTGAGGATGGCGGCAAACACCAGCACCTGACGCGGGGTGACCTTGCCCACCACCAGCGGCCGCCACGAGGTGCGCGCCATCTGTGCATCGATGCGCGCATCGAGCAGCTGGTTGATCGCCGCTGCGGCCGCCGCCGACAGCCAGATACCGACAAAGGCAATCAGCCCGGTCAACAACTGCCCGCCCGAAGGCAGGCCGTCGATGGCCAGGAACATGCCGACAAAGGCCGTGAACACAATCAGCGCGACCACGCGCGGCTTGGTCAGGTCCCAATAATCCTTGATACCCGCAGACATCGACTTACTCCGGACGGCGCAGACGCGCCAGCAGCGACAGCAGCACGAACAGCAGTGCCACCGCACCACCCACATGGGCCACGGCAACCGCCAGTGGCACCGCCAGCTTCACATTGAAAATACCCAGGCAGACCTGCACGGCGACCAGCAGCGCCAGCGCGCTGCCCCAGCCACGCAGGCCCGGCACCCGGATCAGGCGCCAGGACACCACCCACAGGTAGACCGCCAGCAGCACGGCGACGATGCGGTGGGCCATCTGGATGGCGATGCGCGAGGCACCGTCCAGGATGCCGCCTTCGTAGTCCACGCCGATGCCACGCCACAGGGTGAAGCCTTCGGCGTAGTCCTGCGCCGGCCACCACTGGCCCACGCACTTGGGGAAGTTGTCCACGCTCATCGAGCTGCCACCACAGGCCAGCGCGGCGTAGTTGGCGCTGACCCAGCCGCCCAGGGCGATCTGCGCGATCAGCAGGGCCACGCCCACGCCCAGCCAGCGCTTGACGGTGTCGGCCTGGACCAGGGTGATCGGCACGTGGATCGACTTCCAGGCCAGCCACAGCAGGCAGCTGAACAAGGCCATGCCGCCCAGCAGGTGGGCCATCACCACGATCGGCTTGAGCAGCCAGGTCACCGTCCACATGCCCAGGATGGCCTGGAACACGATCACCGCCAGGGTCAGCACCGCGGTGCGCGCCAGGTCGGTGTTGGACCAGCGCCAGGCCGCCAGCAGCAGGATCGCCTCGCCGCCGAAGGCCAGCACACTGGCCGCCCCGTGATGACCCATCATGTACATGGGGATGGCGATGCCGACCAGGGCACAGGCGCCCAGGATCTGCGCCGCGCCGTGGCGACGCCGGCGCGCGGCCAGCAGGGCCAGGGTCAGCACTTCCAGGCCCAGGGCACCGGCCAGGAAGCGGTGCACCTGCTCGCGCCAGGCCTTGTGGGTCTCCAGCGGACGGATCTCGATGGCGGCATGGGTGGCCGCTTCGGCATGGGTCTGCGGCCAGGTCACCTTGCCGTAGCAGGTGGGCCAGTCCGGGCAGCTCAAGCCCGCATCGGACAACCGCACGAAAGCCCCGAACAGGATGGTCGAGGCGGTCATGATCAGCGCAAACCACGCCAGGCGATGGAAATTGCGGTGCAGCGCCGGGCGCGCATGGGCAGTCATTGCAGCAGGCTCACTTCAGTTTCAACAGCTTGGCCAGATCGGCACGCAACCCGGCCGGGTCGAACCCAGGCGCATAGCGCAGGACCACAAAGCCATTGGGATCAATTACATAGACCGGGATACCGGCCGCATCAGGCAGGCCCGGCAGGGCCGAGCGCAATTCCGGCGACGGTGCCATCGCCACGTGGGCAGCCGAACCGGCCAGCCCCTCGGGCATGTCACCGAGCCACAGGAACTGCACATTATCGGCCGTATGGCCCAGCAGCTGCCAGACCTTGTTCAGATTCTGCGACAAATCGACGCAGGTGGCGGCGCAATCCGGTTCAGTTGGCACCACCACGCTCCACATCCGCCGTGCCGGCTGCCAGGCCAGCGGCTGGCCGTCGGCGGCTTGCGGCGGCAACGCGCGGGCATCGATGGCCGGGCTGTACAGCTGGCCGTGCTGGCGGTTGGCCTGCGGCTGCCAGCCACTGGCACGCAGCAGCAGGGCGATGGCCGCCGAACCAAGGAAAATGCCGAACAGCAGCATCAGGGCCAGACGGCCCCGGCCACACCGGGGCGCGGAAGTGTCAGCAACAGCCATCTAA
Organism: Stenotrophomonas ginsengisoli; assembly: GCF_001431485.1. Taxonomy (GTDB): domain Bacteria; phylum Pseudomonadota; class Gammaproteobacteria; order Xanthomonadales; family Xanthomonadaceae; genus Stenotrophomonas; species Stenotrophomonas ginsengisoli. The sequence goes on from NZ_LDJM01000010.1 coordinate 110,483, forward strand.
CTTGTCTCCCTCATGGTGGTGCGGCGCTTGCGGCCGCGCAGGTGACGCACGCTCAGTATCACGGCAAGCAGCAGCACCGTGGTGGCCATGGCAAACCATTGCACGGCATAGCCCAGGTGTTTGTCCGGCGGCAGGGTGTTGGGCAGCAGCTGGTCAGACAGCCGGTAGCCGGGCAACAGCGGCTGTTGCGGGCGCAGGATGTGCTGGCCAAGCTGCGCTGCCGGCTCACCCAGCAGCGGCTGCAGGCTGGGCGTATCCAGCCGGGTCAGCAGCCAACCCCGGCCCGGCAGTGGCTGCGGCCTGCCCTCACCGGCGCGCAGCCCAGGTGACGGCGCCGGCAACAGCAGGCCGTGCAGGCACTGTGCGGCACTGCCCGGCTCGGCCTCCGGCAGCTGGCGATCGCCGGCCCAGGGCCGCCAGCCCTGCTCCACCAGCACCCAGGCACCTTCAGTGCTGCGCCAGGGCTGGAAGCTGCGGTGGCCGGCACGCCCGTCCATTTGCTGGTTGTCCAGCACCAGTACCGGCCCGGACCAGGCGCCGCAATCATCCACTGCTGACACCGCATTGCCCGCAGCCAGGGCCGCGGCCAACGATTGCGCCGGGGCCTGCATGGCCCGGGCCTGGGCATCGAGCAGGTCCTGCTTGAAGGCACGCCGCTCCAGCTGCCACAACCCCAACCCGACCATCGTTGCGGCCACGCCCAGGGCCAGCAGCCAACCCAGCCATACGCCCATGTGCTGGCGCGTCATGACAGCGCGCGCAAAACGCGCTCAGATGGCAGCCATCCTTCCAAGCCGGCGCCTGCCATGAACGATTCGCTCAAGACCCTGCTGGTCATCGCCTTTCTGGCCGTCATCGTTTTCAACCTTGGTGCCGGCCTGTATTACCTGCTGGTGGATCGAGGCCAGACCAAGCGCACCGTGCGTGCGCTGAGCTGGCGTGTGGGTCTGTCGGTGGCCCTGGTCGGCCTGGTCGTGCTGGGCATCGCCACCGGGGTGATCCAGCCGCACGGGGTGGGCCGCTGAGGCGGCCGTCCCGGCTTACAGCACGTAGACGAACAGGAACAGCATCAGCCACACCACATCGACGAAGTGCCAGTACCAGGCGGCCGCTTCGAAACCGAAATGGTTGTCGGCGGTGAAGTGGCCGCGCGCCGCGCGCAGCCACATCACGATCAGCATGATCGTGCCCAGCAGCACATGGGCGCCGTGGAAGCCGGTGAGCATGAAGAAGGTGGAACCGTAGATCCCCGAGCCCAGGGTCAGGTTGAGGTCGTGGTAGGCATGCACGTATTCCTCGGCCTGGAAGAACAGGAACACCGCGCCCAGCACGATGGTGGCGCCGAGCCAGAACAGCAGGCTGCCGCGCTTGCCGGCCTTCAACGCATGGTGGGCGATGGTCAGGGTGACGCCGGAGGTGAGCAGCAGCAGCGTGTTGAACAGCGGCAGGCCCCAGGCCGGGATGGTGCCGAACTCTCCGCCCAGCGCGGCCGGGCCGTTGCTCGGCCAGCCGGCCGAATAGCCCTGCCACAGCAGTTCGTTGGTCATCACCCCGTCGCCGCTGCCCGACAGCCACGGCAGGCTCAACGAGCGGGTGTAGAACAGCGCGCCGAAGAAGGCGGCAAAGAACATCACTTCGGAGAAGATGAACCAGACCATGCCCATCCGGAACGAGCCGTCGACCTGGCGGTTGTAGTGCCCGGCTTCGGATTCACGCACCACGTCGGAAAACCACAGAAACAGCACCAGGATCATCAGCGCGATGCCGGCATAGAAGGTCGGCTGGCCCCAGGACAGCTCGTTGAGCCAGCTGGCCACGCCGATCATCATCACAAACATGGCAATGGAACCGAAGAACGGCCAGCGGCTCTTGGCCGGCACGTAATACACCGAAGCATCAGGGGTGGAATGGGCCATGGTCAGCAGTCCTGTAGGCGTGCTCAAGGGGCAGCATGTGCGGTGTTGGAAGCGGTGCCGGCAGCAAGCTCGTCGGTCAGCGCATCATTGCGGAAGAAGGTGTAGGACAGGGTCAGGGTGTGGATGCCGGCCGGCAGGTCCGGGTCGACGATGAAACGCACCGGCATCTGCCGGGTCTGTCCCGGCTCCAGGGTCTGCGCGGTGAAGCAGAAGCATTCGGTCTTGCTGAAGTAACCCGAAGCCCGCGCCGGCGCCACCGATGGCACCGCACTGCCGACAACGGTCTGCTCGCTGGTGTTCATGGCCACGTAGCTGGCCTCGTACAGCTGGCCGGGCACCACCTCCATGGTCAGTTGTTCGGGGCTGAACACCCACGGCAGGCGCGAGTTGACCCCGCCATCGAACTCGATGCGCACCGTGCGCTGTCCGGCGGCCGCACCGCTGGTATCGGCCGCCGCGCCGCGCTCCAGGCGGATGCCGAAGATCTTCTCGCAGGCGATGCGGTAGGCCGGCACCAGCGAGAAGGTCAGCACGAACACGCCGATGGCCACTGCTGCCATCCGCCCCAGTCCGGCGGTGGCCGCCGGACGTGCTGCCACCGGCGCTGCCGGATCAGGCAGCGCTTCGGTGGCGGGCGACGGGCCGGCCGGGTCCATCACAGCCCCCGCCAGGCAAACACGCCCGAGGCGATGAACAGCACGTAGACCGTCAGCGCGATCAGCGCCACCGTCCACGCCGTGCGGCGCACACCGCGCCGGCGCTGCAGCGCGCGCTGCCCCTCAGTGGCTGATGTCGTCATGGGCCAGGTCTCCGGGCTTGATCACAGGCGGCGTGGTGAAGGTATGCGCCGGTGCCGGTGACGGCACGGTCCATTCCAGACCCTTGGCCCCTTCCCAGGCACGGGCTTCGGCCCTGGGGCCGGCGCGCAGGGAATGCAGCAGGATCGCGGCCATCATGAAGGGCGTGGCGAACATGCCGAATGCACCGATCGAGCTGATCAGGTTCCAGTCGGCAAACACCACGTTGTAGTCCGGGATGCGCCGCGGCATGCCGGCCAGGCCGAGGAAGTGCTGCGGGAAGAACAGCAGGTTGACGAACACCACCGACCACCAGAAGTGGAACTTGGCCCAGAACTCGTTGTACATGCGCCCGGTGAACTTGGGCCACCAGTAGTAGACCGCGGCGATCAGCGCAAACAGGGCGCCGGTGACCAGCACATAGTGGAAGTGGGCGACCACGAAGTAGGTGTCGTGGTACTGGAAGTCGGCCGGCACGATGGCCAGCATCAGACCGGAGAAACCGCCGATGGTGAACAGGATCACGAAGGCCACCGACCACAGCATCGGCGCTTCGAAGGTCAGCGAGCCCTTCCACATCGTCGACACCCAGTTGAACACCTTCACACCGGTGGGGATGGAGATCAGCATCGTGGCGAACATGAAGTAGATCTCGCCCCCCAGCGGCATGCCCACGGTGAACATGTGGTGGGCCCAGACGATGAACGACAGGAAGGCGATCGCTGCGGTGGCATATACCATCGCCTGGTAGCCGAACAGCGGCTTGCGGCTGAAGGTGGGAATGATCTCCGACACCACGCCGAAGGCGGGCAGGATCATGATGTACACCTCCGGGTGACCGAAGAACCAGAAGATGTGCTGGTACATCACCGGGTCACCGCCACCGGCGGCGCTGAAGAAGCTGGTGCCGAAGAACTTGTCGGTCAGCAGCATGGTCACCGCACCGGCCAGCACCGGCATGACTGCGATCAGCAGGAAGGCGGTGATCAGCCAGGTCCAGCAGAAGATCGGCATCTTCAGCAGGTCGATGCCCGGCGCGCGCATGTTGAGCACGGTGGCGATGATGTTGATCGCGCCCATGATCGAGCTGATGCCGGCCACGTGGATGGCGAAGATGGTGAAGGCCACGTTGTAACCGCCCTGTAGCGACAGTGGCGGGTACAAGGTCCAGCCACCGGCCGGGGCACCACCAGGCAGGAACAGGGTCAGCAGCAGCATCGAGAAGGCCACCGGCAACAACCAGAACGACCAGTTGTTCATGCGCGGCAGGGCCATGTCCGGCGCACCGATCTGCAGCGGGATCATCCAGTTGGCCAGGCCGACGAAGGCCGGCATCACCCCGCCGAAGATCATCACCAGTGCATGCACGGTGGTCATCTGGTTGAAGAATTCCGGGCGCACATGCTGCAGGCCCGGCTCCATCAGCTCCAGGCGCATGATCACGCTCATCGCCGCGCCGATGATGAACATCACAAAGGAGAACAGCAGGTACAGCGTGCCGATGTCCTTGTGGTTGGTCGAAAAGAACCAGCGGTCAATGAAGCCCGGCTGGTGATGATGGTGGTCCGCGTGTCCTGCTGCCGGATGGGCCATGCAACTACACCTCGAATCGAACGATGGTCAGCGGCCGGCAAACCCGGCCGCAGTGGAAAAAATCACGCCTGCGGCTGGGCCTGCACCGGCTCGGCGTTGTCGGCGGAGGGATCAGTCGGCGCCGTGCCGTCGGTGGCATCAGGGGCATCGGCATCCTCGCTGGCCGGTACCTCGGCCGGTTTGGCCGCGGCCTGGCGCTGGGCCAGCCAGGCGGCAAACTCGTCCTTGGACACCGCCTCGACCACGATCGGCATGAAACCGTGGTCCTTGCCGCACAGCTCGGCGCACTGGCCACGGTAGACACCGGGTTTCTCGATCAGGGTCCAGCCCTCATTGATGATTCCCGGGATCGCATCCTGCTTCCAGCCCAGCGCCGGCACCCACCAGGAGTGGATCACGTCATCGGCGGTGATCACAAAACGCACCTTGGTATCGACCGGCAGCACCAGGCGGTTGTCCACATCCAGCAGGTAATGCGGATGGGTGGCCGGGTCCGGGCGCTCCCCGCTCTGCCGCAGGCGGTCCGATTCACGGTCCAGGCGGCTGAAGAAGCGCACGTCCTGGCCCAGGTATTCGTATTGCCACATCCACTGGTAGCCGGTGATCTTGACCGTCATCTCGGCATTGCGGGTGTCATACATCGCAATCAGCTTGGCCGTGGCCGGAATGGCCATCACCACCAGGATGATCACCGGGATCACCGTCCACAGGATCTCGGCCGTGGTGTTGTGGCTGAATTTGGCCGCCACCGCGCCCTTGGACTTGCGGAAGGCGAACATCGCATAGGCCATCGCGGCAAACACGATCAGGCCGATCACCACGCACACCCACAGCGCCACCATGTGCGCCTCCCACGCCAGCCGCGCGGTCTGGGTCACCCCCTTGCCCATGTTCAACTGCCAGCGCACCGGGTCGGCCGATTGCGCCTGGGCGGCGGCTGACCCGGCCATGGCCATCACGGCGATGGCCCAACGCTGTACTGCCCCACACCTGCTGCTTGGTTTCATGCCTGGACCCTTGACGTCATCGGTTGCAGCCAACGCAGGCTGCGAGCAAGCGATCAAGCGCCGGAGCCGGCATCTGGCCGATGACCAGGTACCGCTTTCCGGATGCCACACAATCATTGCGGCAGGCAGCACCGGCAGGGCCGGCACCACCACGAGCCTGGGGCTCCAACGCATCGATCGGCAACAACCGGCAAGCTGCGTCCGTGGGGGGACGCTGCACTGCTGCTGCGCCGGACCACGTTCGGATTGCCCTCTACCGTCGATCACGTCACAGCCGCATTCATGCCGCGGACAGCGACTCGATGGTAACGGCGCCCTCACAGCGCGGCAACCGCGCAGCACGCACTTTCGATGCTGCAGCGCACCGCAAAAAACGGCCGCAACTGCGCCGGCTCCAGCTGCTCAGATGCCGAAATCAGCACAAAAACAACCACCCCCTTCCCGGCCCCGTTCCAAGCCCTATATTTGCTTCCCAGCAAGCCTGCCCCTGTACCCCGAGGCGCGTCGTACCGGCCTTTATGTACAGGCAATAGACCAAAACATCCGAGTCGCCGCATGACCCATCCAACGCTCTCATCCTCCCTGCCGGCTGCGCGCCCGGCACTGCGCCAGGCCATCACCGATGGCTGGCTGCGTGACGAAACCGGCTGCGTCCAGAGCCTGCTTGAACAGGCCCGTTTGCCCGACAAGGACCAGGCTCTGGTGCAGGCCATCGCCACCGATCTGGTCCGCCGGGTCCGCGTCCGCGCCAAGGATCAGGGCGCCATCGAGGCCTTCATGCGCCAGTACGACCTGGGCAGCGAGGAAGGCGTGCTGCTGATGTGCGTGGCCGAGGCCCTGCTGCGCATCCCCGACCAGGACACCGCCGACAAGCTGATCCGCGACAAGCTCGGCGATGCCGACTGGGCCCGCCACATGGGCGGCAGCGATTCGCTGCTGGTCAATGCCTCGACCTGGGGCCTGATGCTGACCGGCAAGCTGGTCACCCTCAATGACGCCACCCGCGCCGATGCCCCGGGCGCCTTCAAGCGCCTGATCGGCAGGATGGGCGAGCCGGTGATCCGCCTGGCCACCCGCCAGGCGATGAAGATCATGGGCCACCAGTTCGTGATGGGCCGCACCATCGACGAGGCGCTGGCCCGCTCGCACAAGGGCGACAACGCCAACTACCGTTATTCCTTCGACATGCTCGGCGAAGGTGCGCTGACCATGCGCGACGCGCTGCGCTACCTGGAAGACTACAAGCGCGCCATCCACACCATCGGCCGCGACAACCAGGCCCATGGCGGCGGCGAAGGTGGCGATGTCACCACTGCCCACGGCATCTCGATCAAGCTCTCGGCCCTGTACCCGCGCTATGAGCACGCCAAACGCGAACGCGTGCTGCGCGACCTGGTGCCGGCCGTACTCGAACTGGCCCAGCTGGCCCGTTCCTATGGCATCGGCTGCACCGTGGATGCGGAGGAATGCGACCGCCTGGAGCTGTCGCTGGACATCATCGAGGCCGTTGTCAGCCATCCCTCGCTCAAGGGCTGGGAAGGCTTCGGCATCGTGGTCCAGGCCTACCAGAAGCGTACGCCCTACACGATCGACTACCTGGCCGACCTGGCCCGGCGCATCGGCCACAAGCTGCAGGTGCGCCTGGTCAAGGGCGCCTACTGGGATGCGGAGATCAAGCGCGCCCAGATGGAGGGGCTGGAAAGCTACCCGGTGTTCACCCGCAAGCAGAACACCGACGTGTCCTACCTGGCCTGTGCCAAGCGCCTGTTCGGCCACAGCGACGCCATCTATCCGATGTTTGCCACCCACAACGCGCACACCATCGCCTCGATCAAGGTGATCGCGGCCGGGCGCACCTACGAGCACCAGAAGCTGCACGGCATGGGCGATGACCTGTATGCCGAGGTGATCCCGGCCGACCGCCTGGATGTGCCCTGCCGCGTGTATGCCCCGGTGGGTTCGCACGAGGACCTGCTGCCCTACCTGGTACGACGCCTGCTGGAAAACGGCGCCAATTCCAGCTTCGTCAACCGCGTCACCGATGAATCGGTGGCCATCGACGAGCTGATCCGCAACCCGGTGGCAGCAGTGGAATCGTTTGCCAGCATCCCGCACCCCAAGATCCCGCTGCCGCGCGAGTTGCTGCGCAGCCAGAACCACGACAGGACCAATTCGATGGGCATCAACTTCGCTGACGACAACACCCTCAAGGCCCTGGCCGCCCAGCTGGACCAGTACACCGGCCCTTGGCAGGCCACCGCCCTGGTGCCCGGTGCACAGCCCACCGGCACCGCCGTCACTGTCACCAACCCGGCCGACCGCCGCCAGCAGGTCGGCAGCTGGACCCCGGCCGATGCGGCCACCGTCGAGCGCGCCCTGGCCAATGCTGTGGCTGCCCAGCCGGGCTGGAATGCCACCCCGGCCGCCGGCCGCGCCGCGATCCTGGAAAAGGCTGCCGAACTGCTCGAAGCCCAGACCGCCAAGTACATGGCCCTGTGCACCGCCGAAGCCGGCAAGAGCCTGCCCGACGGCATCGCCGAAGTGCGCGAGGCGGTGGACTTCCTGCGCTACTACGCCATGCAGGCCCGCGAGAAATTTGCCGATGTCGCCCTGCCCGGCCCGACCGGTGAATCCAACGTGCTGCAGCTGCATGGCCGCGGCGTGTTCGTGTGCATCAGCCCGTGGAACTTCCCGCTGGCCATCTTCCTGGGCCAGGTCGCCGCCGCTCTGGCCGCCGGCAACAGCGTGATTGCCAAGCCGGCCGAGCAGACCACCCTGATCGGCTTTGAAGCGGTCAAGCTGCTGCACGAAGCCGGCATTCCGGCCGATGTGCTGCAGTACCTGCCCGGCGACGGCGCCACCGTCGGCGCGGCCCTGACTGCCGATGCCCGCGTGGCTGGCGTGGCCTTCACCGGCTCCACCGAAACCGCCCGCGCGATCAACCGTGCGATGGCCGCACGCGATGCCGCCATCGGCGTGCTGATCGCCGAGACCGGTGGCCAGAACGCGCTGATCGCCGATTCCTCCTCGCTGCCCGAGCAGCTGGTCAAGGATGCCATCGGTTCGGCCTTCACCTCGGCCGGCCAGCGCTGCTCGGCCGCCCGCGTGCTGTTCGTGCAGGAGGACATTGCCGACAAGGTGATGACCATGCTGGCCGGCGCCATGGCCGAGCTCAAAGTGGGCAACCCGGCCCTGCTGGCCACCGACGTCGGTCCGGTGATCGACGCCGATGCCCTGGCCATCCTCGATGCCCATGCCAAGCGCATGGATGCCGAAGCTCGCCTGATCGCCGCCGCCCCGCTGGACGCCGATGCCGCCAACGGCAGCTTCTTCGCCCCGCGTGCCTATGAGCTGGGCTCGCTGGCCCAGCTGCAGCGCGAAGTATTCGGCCCGGTGCTGCACGTGATCCGCTTCAAGGGCGACCAGCTGCAGGCGGTGATCGACCAGATCAATGCCACCGGCTACGGCCTGACCCTGGGCGTGCATTCGCGTGTGGACAGCACCATCGAGCACATCAGCCGTTCGATCAACGTCGGCAACGTCTACATCAATCGCAACCAGATCGGTGCCGTGGTCGGGGTACAGCCGTTCGGTGGCCAGGGCCTGTCCGGCACCGGCCCCAAGGCCGGTGGCCCGCACTACCTGACCCGCTTCACCACCGAAAAGACGGTCACCGTGAATACCACCGCTGCCGGTGGCAATGCCTCGCTGATGACCCTGGGCGACTGATCCACGATCACCACTGGTTGTACCGACGCCCCGCCCCGTGCGGGGCGTTTTTGTATCCGCTGCCAGCACCGCTGCGGTACCGCCATCGACCTCTGCCGTCGATGGCCACAAACAACAAGGCCCCGCCGGAGCGGGGCCTTGCATGGTCAAACCAGCGCTTTGATCAGAACTTGTAGTTGATCGAGGCAGCCAGGATGTCGCCACCCACCTCGTACTTGCCCTGCAGCAGGTTGTTGGTGGCGGCGCGGGCGTTGATCGCCGGCTCGTTGGTGAACAGGTGGGTGTAGCCGATGTTGAACTCCATGTTCTCCGACGGCTGCCAGCCGACGCCCAGCGACAGCCACTTGCGGGTCACGTCCGGCACGCGCACGTCGCGGTGCTCGTAGCTGGTCGGGCTTTCGTCATAGGCCACGCCGCCACGCAGGGTCACGGTGTCGCTGTACTTGTACTCGGCACCGATCGAACCGAAGGTGGTGTCGTCGTAGTGGAAGCCCAGCACCGAATCCGGCTGGTTGGAAGCGAAGTCCACGGTGACGGTGTCAAACGCGCTCTTCCACGCGGTGCGCGACAGGTCGCCCATCACGGTCCAGCGGTCGTTGACACGGTGGGTCACACTGACGGTAGCCGAAGCCGGCAGGGTAACGGACGCCTTGCCGCTGGTGTTGACGAAGATGCCACGGGCATCGGTCTGCAGGGCAGCAGCAGCCAGGGCCGGCACGTCGAAGGTGGCCTTGCCGCCGGTGATCTTGTGCTCGACCTTGGAGCGGTAGCTGAAGGCAATGTTGGTGTCTTCGCTCGGGCTCAGGGTGGCGCCCAGGGTGTAACCGAAGGCATTGTTGTCGCCTTCAACGGTGGAGAAACCGTCGGCGCTGCCCGGGTACAGGCCCAGCTGGGCGCTGGCGCCATTGCTGGCGGCATAGGCAACGGTGCCGAAATCCACGGCGTTGCTGATTTCGATGGTCAGGTGCTCGGCGAACACCGAAGCGCCGAAGGACACATACGGGTTGACGTCGTAGGAGAACGAGGCACCCAGGTCGATGGCCTTCAGGTCGGTGGTGACACCGTGGTAACGGCCCACCCAGTCACGGTCGTATTCGGTCTTGAAGCCGAACGGCACGGTCAGCGACATACCAAAGTGCATGTCATCGCCAACCGGGGTGTAGAAGTAGGCCGCCGGAACCGGGGCAATCATGCCGGCATCGCCACCGTTGCCGCCGCTGATCGGGGCACCGCTCGGCTGGCGGCCGTTGAACTTCTCAAAATCAGCCGAGAAGCTGATCACGCTCAGGTCGGCCTGGAACTGGCGGCCATCGAGCAGGCGCATCGAAGCCGGGTTGGTGGCGACCACCGAGGCATCGCCCCAGGCGCTGGTGGAACCGGCAAATGCACGGCCCAGGCCCTTGGCGCTGTTTTCCTTCAGCTGGAAAGCAGCAGCATTGGCGTGGCCTGCAGCCAGCGCACCAACAACACCAACAGCCAGTGCGGTGAAACGAATCATGTGGGAAGCGGTAGACATTTTGCGTTCTTCTCCGGAAATACAGTTGATTTAGCCTTGGTGCGCCTGCCAGCCGAGTACCCTCGACCAGCGCCGGAGACCCCTCCCGACATACGACGCCGTATGCAGTATAACCATAGTGTTTAACTGGACACTAACGGCACTGCAACATTTTAGACACGCTTGGGGCCGGCCAACATACGCCTTTTGCACGATGGTGTCAGGGCTTGGAATTGGCTTGCAAATGTGTGATGGCTCAAGCACTTATGCTGCATGGCAACATAAACTTGCGGGCGCCTCGTCACTCTGCCGGCGCGGCTTGGCCGGGCGGTGTCTTCAACGCCGCCAGTGCCTGTTCGATCGGCTTGTCCCCGGGCAGGAAATCGCCGCTGGGCAGGCCGGCATTTTCCTGCTCCAGCTCGCCCTCCAGGTGCCCGCCCAGACCGGCCTCACGATAATCACCGGCCGCAGTATTGCTGGCCTCCGGGCTGAGCACGATATCCGGGCTGATGCCCACGGCCTGGATCGAACGCCCGCTCGGGGTGTAATAACGTGCCGTGGTCAGTTTGATCGAATCGCCATTGTCCAGCGGCAGCACGCTCTGCACCGAGCCCTTGCCGAAGGTGCGGCTGCCGATGATGCGTGCGCGCTGGTTGTCGACCAGGGCGGCGGCCAGCACTTCGGAGGCACTGGCCGAGCCGGCATCCACCAGCACCATCAGGTCGGTTCCCGGCAACAACTGGCCTGCCGTGGCTTCAAAGTGCGAATCACTGCTGCTCAGCCGGCCACGGGTGCTGACGATGGTGCCCTGCTCGAGCAGTTCATCGGCGATCTGCACGGCCGCGGTCAGCAGGCCGCCGGGGTTGCTGCGCAGGTCCAGCACCAGGCCCTTGAGCGGCTCGACCGACTGCTCGGCCAGGCGCTTGGCGTGCTGGGCAAAATCCGTCGCGGTGTCAGCCTGGAAGGTAGAAATACGGATATAGCCGTACTGCGGTTCCAGCAGGCGGCTGCGCACGCTGCTCAGGCGGATGGTCTGCCGCTGCACCACAATCTCCAGCAGCTTGGCCTGTCCTTCGCGGCGGATGCCCAGGGTGACACTGGAACCGGTTGGCCCGCGCAAAGGTTCCACATCGGTGATGGCTGCCATCTGCTTGCCATCCACGGCCACAATCAGATCGCCCGGCAAAACGCCGGCCGCTGCTGCAGGGCCGCCCTCGATCGGCGCGATCACCTTGAGCACCTTGTCCTTGAGCGTCTGTACTTCCACCCCGATGCCTTCGTAGGCACCACGCGACTGCTCCTCGAACACCTTGGCCTGCTCGGCATCCAGATAGCTGCTGTGCGGATCCAGCTCCAGCAGCAAGCCACGGATGGCCGACTGCATCAGTTTGGTGTCGGCAACCGGCTCCACATAGGCTGCGCGCACCGCATTGAACACGGTGACGTAGCGTCGGATCTCATCCAGCGGTACTGCCTGCTGCGGCGATGCGCCCGGGGCCGGGGTTGTGTCCTGCTGTGCCAACGCAGGGCTGACGACGGCCAGCGCCAACAAGGCACTGCTGATTTGATGGGTCCAACGCATCGCGCTCTCCTTGGTCTACGCAACCTGGGCCAGATCGACCTGTCCAGGGCAAGCCACGATTATGCGCGATGCGTGCGTATCCGCCAGCTCAGCGCCGCAGCCAGCTGGCCGGATCCACCGGCTGGCCGTTGCGGCGCAGCTCGAAGTACAGGGCATTGCGTCCCTGCCCACCGGAGTTGCCGACGCGTGCCACCGATTCACCACGCTTGACCTGGCTGCCGTTGTCACGCAGCAGGCTCTCGTTGTGTGCGTACAGGCTCATGTAACCGTTGCCATGGTCGATGATCAGGATCATGCCGTAGCCGGTCATCCAATCCGAATACACCACCTTGCCATCAGCCACCGCCGTCACCGGCGCACCGGCGGCGGCCTCGATCAGGATGCCAGTGCTGGTGCGGCCGTCCGCCTGGCGCGCGCCGAAGCGGCGCACCATGGTCCCGCTCAACGGCCACGCGCCGCCTCCCACGCGCACCCCGGGCTGGGCTGCTGGCGCTTGCTGCCCACGTGCAGGCTGCCCCGTGCGTGGCCGGCTGTTGGTGCCGGCAGAAGCATTGGCATTGCGTGCTGCCCGTTGTGCGGCAGCGGCCCGCGCCGCCTGTGCGCGCAGGTTCGCCAGCACGGTTTCCAGCGACCGCACATCCCGGCTCAGTGCTGCCTCGCGGCTTTGCTTCTGTGCATGCTCGGCATTGATCGCGGCCACCGCCTGGCGGTGGGTGTTGCGTTCCTGGCTCAGTTGCGTGGCCAGCAACTTCTGTTGCTCACGTTTTTCCAGCAGGCCTTGCCGCAGTTGTGCCGATTCCTGCTCCAGCGCCTGTACCTGTGCCAGGTCGGTATTGATCCGTTCCAGCGTGTCCAGGCGTTGCTGTTGCAGGTAGCGGTGATAGGCGAGCACGCGTTGGCTGTCGCTTAGCTGATCCTGCGACAGCAGCAGCTTCAACGCCGAATGATTGCCTTCCCGCTGGCTGTCACGCAACAGGCTGGCCAGCTTGCTGCGCTGGTTTGCGATATCGGCCTGCAATTGAGTGCGCCGTTTCTGGGCGCTGGTCAGCTGTGCATTCTGCACTGCCAGTGCATGCTCCACGTCGGCCAGGCTGCGGCTGGCCCGGGCCACACGTGCATCGGCCTGACGCAGCTGGGCGTTGGCCGCCTGCATCGATTGCTCGGTCTGGCGTCGTTGCGCAGCGGTCTGCCGCAGTTGCTCACGCGCCTGTTGCAGGCGGCGTTCCGTGTTGGCCGCATTCTGTGCCGGGGCATGGTCCGGGGCCAGCAGGGCAGCCAATACCAGCAGCACCAGGGCAGTGCTGCGTTGCTGCAGGGACTTTGGGGTCAACAACCGTGGCACGGCATCCACTCGACAACAGGCATATGTGGCGATTGTAACCAGCCAGCCTGGCCTGCGCAGATTGGCCGCGCAAGCGATGTCCCCGCGCTGGGTGCGCACACATGGGCGTGGTGGCGACAAGACTTCTCGCATGGCAGGCCTGGCACATTCTGCCGAGCCTGATCCCATCCACGCTCCACCGACGTAAAAACCGTATCGCCGATATCTGCGCCGTCGTTGCACTGGCGCTGGCGTAAGCTCCCCCGTCAAGCAGACACTTCAAAAGTAGAACCTTCGACGTACTGGTTGCGGTACTCGACCGGACTCATGCCGCCAAGTGAATCGTGAGGTCGCTCTTCGTTGTAATTGATCATCCACCAGTAGGTGGCTTCGCGTACATCGTCCAGACGGACGTAGAGATTTCGGTCGAGCACTTCTTCGCGGAAAGTGCGATTGAAACGTTCGATGAAGGCGTTCTGATTGGGTTTGCCTGGCTGGATGTACTGCAGCGCTACCCCATTGGACTTGAGCCAGCTGGTGAATACTTCCCCAAGAAATTCATGCCCGTTGTCCGACAGTACAACTTGCGGCACGCCATGTGTACGCTGTAGATGCTCAAAGACAGGAACAAGTCGCGGTGAGTTGAGTGAGTACACACCTTGAATGTGTAACGCCTACCGGTTGCAAGTATCGAGA
>NZ_LDJM01000011.1 GCF_001431485.1 Stenotrophomonas ginsengisoli
CCGTTCCAATTGGAACGGGGTAAGCAGGGTTGGGTCCAGCTGAGCCACCTGCACGCAAGGTCAATTGGCCCCTATCAGGCGGGTGGGGTGCGGGAGCCAAGTATCGATCTGCCGGTTCCAATTGGAACCGAGTAAGCAGGCGTGTTCTCCGCATGTGCACAACTTCTCAGTCCCCACCTCTGGTCTACTCAGGGCTTTGGCATTTCTATGGGTGACTAGGCGCTACTCTATTCATATGGATCATTTCCAGATGACAACACTATGGCCTGAGAATGAGGGCGGCGTATTCTTATGGTCGCGCCAAAAAATATCTCTTTCCTGGCAGTCATGTAGGCAGGGCCAGAGTGGATTGTACTGCGCAAAGTTGCACGACTTTGATTTGATTTGTTTTTCACATCATTGATGTGGGTTGGCTCTTAGGAGGGTGACGTCAATTTGACCAGCCCACAAAAGATGGAAATATCCCACAACAGGGGCGTAGGGCTGCGAAGTCGTGCTCTCATCTGCCATAAATGCAGGTTTAGTTGACGGGATTCCTATAACCTATCAATCTTGGTTGGTTAACTTCACAGCATCTCAATAGTTGCAATTCTCAGACCCAAATCAGAGATCATTGGCCTGCAGGCCAGCGCTTGAGTGATGGACACATCTCCTGCAACTGGACGCAGGAAGAGGCTGCGAAGCAGGCGGTGATCTCTGTCCAGATAAGGCACATGCTCGGCAGGCCGAAAGGAAGTATTGCTTGAAGATTATTGATGTTCACTACGATGGGTGGGGCCAGAGCTGGCAGCTAGGCAGAGTCGCAATCGATGGTCAGATGTCTTCATTCGAGTATTCCGTAGAGGCTATTGAGCGTGGCGTGGAGCTAGCCCCGTTCCGCACACAGCTGTCCCGTGTGGCACGTACCGATGGACCTGACCACATGGGTCGTTTGCCTGGGCTGATATCAGACAGCATGCCGGATGGGTGGGGAAGACTCTTGATTGAAAGGCTGTATCGTCAGCAAGGTCAGTCAAAGCCTGATGCTCTGGATATCTTGGCATTCGTTGGCGACCAAGCAATCGGGGCACTTACGTTCAAACCGTCAGCGCCAAAGTCCGGTGATACGCCGATCACCTCGCTCACCGAGCTTGCAGAGCAATCGATCCTCATCCATGAGGGTGAGGCAGATGAGGTTTTGCCTGTGGTGGCCAATGCTGGAGGCTATCCACATGGTGCGCGGCCCAAGGCTTTGATTACGAAGATGGCCAACCAGTCCATCACAACTGACCTAAAGGCCGAAGGCGAGCCATGGCTAGTGAAGTTCGCCAATCCCAGCGACGGCCCAGATGCTCCTCGCCTTGAAACGCTGTATGCGCAATGGGCCGGTATGGCTGGGATTAACATGATGCCGTGCCAGTGCATCGAGCTGGAGAACGATACTGCAGCGTTTGCCACTCTCAGGTTCGACCGGGAGGATGGTAAGCGGGTTCCTGTATTCACTGCTGCGGGCCTGATTGAAGCCAATTTCAGACTACCGGGATCACTGAGTTACCTGGATCTCTTGAGGCTCACCATTTCCCTAACTCGAAATGAGAGCGAACTGGCCCAGATGTTTGCACGGTGCGTGTTCAACGTGGTGTTCTCCAACATGGACGATCACCCCAAGAATTTCTCCTTCACGATGAACAGGGACGGTTCCTGGAACTGCGCACCTGCTTATGACCTGACACTCAGTAACGGGCCCGGCGGAGAGCATAGCCTTGATGTTCTAGGAAAAGGGTCAGAAATTTCCCGCGCAGATCTGTTGATGCTGGCCAACAGTGCCGCGCTCAGCGGAAAGTGTGCTCGAGCAATCATTGATCAGGTGGCCAACGTAGCCAGTGAGGTACTAGGGAAAGCTGGGACTCTCGGAGAAATGGGCATCCACAGGCATCGCTTGAGGGATTGGAAAAGGCTGGTCTCTGCGTCCCTTAATCGAATGCGCGGATAAAAATAATTTTCATGAGCCTTGCTGGTAATTAGTAAGAGCCTTGCAATCTATAACGATATTCTCGCTGGATAATGCTTGTGGCGAGTGCTGCGACTTGTGGCACAACCAGAAAATTCGGCATCGTGAGTCTGTCTGAACTATAGGTATTCAGTGGTTTCCAAAATCCGGGTCGTATCTGCATGGGGTCTGGCGTGGCTAAAGCCGCATTTCAATTCATATCCAGTGAAAATTGGTGCTTGATTGCGATTTTCATCCAATAACATCTTCTGCATCAGAATTGCTGATGATGTTTTGGGGGATGTGGTGATTGAGTTCGCGACACTCGATGAATTGTTAAGGATGGCACGCGAGGGACTGGGCGATCCGTTGGTTCTGGTCAGTGATAAGGCTGTCTGGAAGGGAAGTGGGGACTCATCTGGAGAGTACTCGTCCCGCAATTGGGTTTTGTTGTTTGCCTCTGCTTCCTTGGTTTCGGTGCTTTGGCCTAAGGGGATTCCAACGAGTGTGCGTCGGTCGGTGTATGCGAATGGATTCTTGATAAAACGCAGTAGCGCAGAAGTTGTTTTGCTATCTGTGTATCTGATGGCGGGATCATTGATCGTTTTGCAGAGAGTTAATTTAATAGTGGATGCTCCAGTCCGTCGCTGCAGGATGGCGGAGTGCTTTATCTGTGCATCAATATTACCTCATGCGGGGCATGCAATTGATTCAAAGGTGCGTAAGCCATATGTTGGCGTAGCCGAGGATGGAGGTGGAAGTTTTGTCTGTCGAATCTACCGAGATGATAGTAACGGTGCGAGAGAGGCGACTTAGTTCTCAATTATTCATCCATAATTTCCACGGCTTTTTACACAGGAGTTATTTTTCTTGCTTGGGTTGGGGTATGTATCGCCCACGGAGGTTTGTGAAATTATGGTTAAGTCTTGTCCAATGGATGTGCCAAATGATAAGTTGTCAAATGTTGTTTTGATTAAAGTTAATAAGATCAATAAGTTGCCTTCTTGGCATTGCGCGGGTGTGAGGGATTTAGTGTCCTTTGCTCTCATTTTCCACCGCAAAAGTTTTCCTGCTTCGTGTCCAGAAAAAGACTGGCGGTTCAGCGCACCAATCTGTAATGACCCACTGAATTCCTGCTCAGTTGTTACAACTCCCGAAGGAGACGCCGATGAGCGTAGTGATGGAAGAAGGAATCAAGCGCTGGACCGCCCGGCGCAAGTCGGCTCTGGTCCTTGAAATCATCCAGGGCAAATCGACCGTGGCAGCAGCCAGTCGGCAGTACGACCTGACACCTGCCGAGATCGAAAGCTGGGTGTAGGATGCCCAAGAAGAGATGACCAAGGCGTGCCACAGGGAAGTGGCATTCCAAGCAGCCTTGGCAAATGGTCGTCATGGACATCTGGAGGGCTTCAGTGGTGTCATTGGTAAATAACTCACAGGCAGGCAAATCATTGATTATTCTGCCTTTGTGGGCCAAATGTTGACTTGGGTCACAAACATGCCTCTAATCGAGGTAATGCGTCGGGCAAGGAGATCCGACGGAAGGGGCCTCGGGAAATGAGTTCGACTGTCATCGCTGATTTCCTGTCCACGGCTCCATTGGCAGAGGAAGGCGGCGCGATCTCCGCAGATCGCTTCGATTACCAAAAGAACTGGGCTTTGGCTCGGTTGCTGACCCTGCACCAAGGATCAGGGAACTACGTGCTCCTTTGTGAGTTGCACGAGGACATCGCTGTCCTGGATTGTCCAGACCAGCCATCACGCGCCGCTTTCTATCAGATCAAGACCAGCGCAACAAGTGCTTGGACGCTGAAGAAGCTGACGAATCGGAAGAAGGGCAAAAGCGGCGATGCTCTACCTTCCATTCTTGGGCGATTGTGTGCCAAGGCTGCTCAGCTGAAGCAGGAGCAAGTCACTTTCCAGTTCGTGACCAACGTGGGAAGCGGCTATGGCTTCCCTGTCACCGAGAAGGCTACTGAGGAGTCTGGTGAACGCCTGTTTCATGTGCTGAAACAGGCCGAATGGGGAGCTATAAGTCGCTGTTTGGCGGACGAACTAGGGGAGGACTTCGAAGAGCCGCTCCGGGAGCAATTAACGGTTTCGATTTCCAAAATACATCTGGACACGCACAACGAAACCACTGTGGGCTTGGTAACTAACTTTCTTGACCAGCATGTCAAAGGTGTTTACATACCCCCTAAGGCCTTCTATAGAAGCCTATTTGACGAATTGCGTAGACGGACAGTAGCTAAAAGGCCGTCTGGCAGCATATCAGACGTATGCAAGGCAAAGGGTATCGACAGGGATTCCTTCGACGCGATGCTGGGCAACGCTCGATCCGTTGCTCATGCCGCTGGTGCTTGGAGCAATGTCCAGTCAGAGCTGCACAAAGACAACGTGCCGTTCCCTGTCCGCGCCAAGCTAAGAGAAGCATACCCAGACTACTATTCTAGGATGCAGGATCCGCTGGACGCTGCTTTCCGAAGAGACTGCCAAATCCTCGTCGCAGCGGGTGAGAACGTCATGGCCAATAGTTCAACGCTACTTGACATGGCGAACGCTGCCGTTGCGCTCGCTCGAAGTGACTCCGGATACGGCGTTGCTTCGCTTTCCCCGGAGCAGGAACTCATTGTCGTAATGATGAATTTCTATGAAAAGCACTCCCAATAACTTCCGGATGCTGGTGCGCAGTCTAAGGACCAGGACACATGAAAAACTTAGTATTTCAAAAGCTTCATCTCGTGTCCCATCGGGAACGAAAAGCAAGGTCGGTCGTGTTTCACCCCGGCGTGACGGTAATCAAGGGTCTAAATGACGTAGGAAAGTCATCGCTAGCCAAGTCCATCTATGGGACGCTGGGCGCAGAAGCGGCAGAGATCCATCCGGATTGGAAAGGTGCGAGCGTCATATCGGCGCTGGAGTTCACTGTCGATGGCGATTCCTACGTCATGTTGAAGGAGGGGAAAACCTTCACATTGATCGAATCAGAGCGCGTCAGAGGTTGCTACACCAGTGTCACTGAAGGTCTCGCGCCGGCTCTCTATGAGGTGCTGGGTGCCAAGCTTAGGCTGAAAAATCGGGCCGAAAAGGTGGTCGTTCCGCCGCCGGCCTACCTGTTTATCCCTTTCTATGTGGACCAGGACGCTGGGTGGAGCAGTCCTTGGACTTCCTTTGCTCGTCTGGAACAGTTCGCTCGCTGGCGAGAAGACGTTGTTAACTTCCACGTGGGTGTGACGGGGGCTGAGTATTTCGATGCCTTAGATCTCCAGGCGACAGCAACTGCTGCCAGAGTTGAGCCGGCTAAGCAGTTGGATGGATTGCGCTCGCTTCAGAAACGAGCCAAGGACACGGTCGCTGAAGACATCGATGTAGAAATCGATCCCGAAGTCTTCTCCGAGGAGATTGAGCGCGTGGTGGGCATGCTCCAGCAGTTGGTGGAGGTCCGTGAGGAAGAGCGAGCAAGGCTCTCAGGCTTGACCCAGCGCCGCTTACAGCTGGAGGCTCAGCGGGAGATTCTCGACCGCGTTCGCAGGGAGCTGCATGCGGACTACATGTTCGCTGTGAAGCATGAGGGTGAAGACCTAGAGTGCCCGACCTGTGGCCAGCTTCACGAGAACTCGTTTGGTGAACGGTTTGCGTTGGCGCAAGATGAGAGTCGGACAGACGATGTCTTAGTTGAGGTGATGAATGCTCAGGCGATTGTCTCTGGTGAGATCGCCATCAGTCGTCAGCGCCTCAAAGACGCCACCGAGGACGAGCAAAGGTTCAATGAGCTTCTCACTCGCAGACGGGGGCAGGTCACGTTTGCGCGTTTACTTGAGCGAGCAGGGCAGAAGCGATTTTCCTCTCAACTGGACGATCAGGTTGCTGATCTTGTTCAGGAGATCGCCACTCTGGACTATCGGATTAAGCAAGCGGCGGAGCGGCTAAAAAATGCGCGCTCAACGGAGCGAAAGAAGGAGATCCTCGAGACCTATGCTCGGTTGTTGACTGACTTTGCGGGGAAGCTCAGCGTCATGTTCCAAGAAGACTTCCTTAAGTCGCTGATGCTCAAGATTCAAGAGACCGGAAGTGACCGGCCACGCGCCATCCTCGCTTACGTTTATGCAATCCTCCATCTCATATGGGATGCGGAGGATGCTGTGAGATGTCCGATTGTGCTGGATTCGCCAAAACAGCAGGATCAGGATGATATCAATCACCTTAATCTTCTTCACTTCATCAGGGACGAACGGCCGATTGGATCTCAGCTCATCCTGTTTCTGGTCGACGATGCAGAGGTCGATTTCGGGTGTGAACCATTGGTGTTGGATACGAAGTATTCGCTGCTCTCCACCGAAGAATATGAGCAGGCATCTGAGGTAATTCGTGGTTTCCAAGCCATTCGAGAGATGTCGGCACATTGATCGTCATCGTCGAAACTCGTTGTAGGGGCTTCTCCAGTCGGAAAGCTCTGGTCATCTGTCGTGGCTAACTCAGTTAGTATGGGGGCGTATGTATAACTTGTTAATGGTGTATCGGGAGGGGACTTGGGATGAGGACGAGTTCATCCTTGAGCTACCACGTTACCTTGAGCACACAGTTCCGCCGCTAGCAGAGCGTTTTGCTACCTTGACTGCGGATACTATTGCCGCCCTTAAGGGGCTTCCCACGCTATTTGCCTATGAAGATCGAGGTCGTGACGTTGGACCATCTTCGCAGGTCGGTCGGATCGAGGACATCCAAGTTCGTTACGGGGGGGTGCGGATCACATGGTCCATTGACGCGAGAATTGGCCCAATCCCAGCTACGCGGCTAAAGGAGATGTTTGGCCAGCTGGATATCTCGGAGCGTAACTGGGAACACACCCGCACCCACTGGGCGGTGAAGGACGTTGATCTGCTAGATGTCCTGGTTCGAAACGGCATTTTGCAGGATGACCCATCTCCGGCCCCCAAGGTCTTCGTTTCCTATTCTTGGGATTCCCCTGAGCATTTGGAGTGGGTCCGTAGGCTCGTGATTG
Organism: Stenotrophomonas ginsengisoli; assembly: GCF_001431485.1. Lineage (GTDB taxonomy): Bacteria > Pseudomonadota > Gammaproteobacteria > Xanthomonadales > Xanthomonadaceae > Stenotrophomonas > Stenotrophomonas ginsengisoli. The sequence goes on from NZ_LDJM01000011.1 coordinate 6,972, forward strand.
ATTTGCGGGCGAACGGTGTCGACGCAATCTCGGACCGAACACACCTCCGGTTCGGACAGGACCTCCCCCATTTCATGGAACAGGTAGCTGCCTGTGATCGGGTGATCGTGGTCTGCACCGAAAACTACATGAACCGTGCAAACCAGCGCTTGGGTGGGGTTGGGTATGAGCATCTGGTGACCGCTGCACAGCTTGCCGGCGATCCCTCGTCTATGAGATTCATTCCCGTCATCAAGGATCAGCGAGATGCCGGAAACACCCCTGTAAATCTTAGGGGAAGGATGTTCGTCGATCTCAGTGATGGGCCGGGATACAACACCAACTTCCAAGCGTTGGTCCGGGACCTTCATAACGCCGTCCCTCCCGTCCCGCCCCTCGGTCGACGACCGCAGTTCTAGGTGGTCGATTTTCTCAAGGATAGAACTTGCGAGGGTCCGTTGATGGTGATTCGCCAGGCAATGGAGGAGGGCAGCGACGTTCGCTTCCTCTACACGAAAGAAGATCAGGCGTCGGAGTGGCGCACCGTAACACCTCTGGAGTTGACCCACCTCCATCGGGCCAGCCATGCCTCGCGGTGCGTATTGGCCTACTGCCATCTGAGGCAAGTCGAGCGCCACTTCGTCTTGTCTCGCATCAAGCAGATATGCTGTGTGGCGGCTGTGCGCTCGTAATCTACCTTTCGGCCACTGTTTGGCCGTTATCCAGCCTATGGGCTATAACTCATGGTTCGCTTGAATGGAGGTGTCCCTTGGCCCTGACCACCCTGCAGTCGATCAACGCCGAAATCAAACAGCTGGAAGCCCAGCGCAAGCTGATTGAGAAGCGCGACGGCGAGGTGCCTAAGGCGCTGGCCGTGCTCCAGAAGTATGCGAAGGTCCTCAGCCCAGCGCAGCGGCGGCAGGTGGCCAAGCTCATCGGGGAAACGCTCGACAACAAGCCGGAGCGCGCGGACAAGGCTGCTCCCCCCTCTCGCAAGACCCGCAAGCTCGGCAAGGTGGCGCAAAAGTATCGACTGCCGACCGGTGAAACCTGGGCAGGACGTGGCCTGACCCCCAAGGCGTTTGCCACCTGGGCGAAGTCCGCAGACGGGAAAGCGTGGGCTCAGGCTAACCCGGGCAGCAAGTTCCCGGCAGCCGATGGGGCGGTGAAAAATGCTCCGTCCAAGGCCGTTAAGAAGGCGAGCAAGACTGCAAAGAAGGCGGCCCGAAAGGCCGTGAAGAAGCCCGCGAAGAAAGCTGCGAAGAAAGCGGTGACGAAGGCCTGACCGTGCGTGGACTGTTCCCCAAGCGGAAGAGTAAGCTGACGGCGCAGGGCAAGGCGGTGGCCGCCATGCACGCCCTGCTCGACACCGTCGACGGAAAGGTGGATGAGAAAGTCGCCGCGGCCAGGCTCCGGGAGCAGGTGGGGCTCAACTGGTCGTTTCTCACTTGCATGCAGTATCTCTCGGGCAAGGAAGCTCTGGCTGCGATTGAGTCGCTGCCCGCCGGCTGGGAGGAGCTGGGACGGAGCAAGCGCCATGCCTTTGCTGCATCGGTGCTGGCGGCCCACACCGTGGCCAACCTGCGTTCCGACGGCACAATGCTGTGTGCCAGCCACCTGGCAGAGGAGCTGAAGGGTAAGACCGTGGAGCAATGGCTGGCGGAGAAGTCCGAAGCGGAAGGGAAAGAAGTCTGACAGCACGTGCCGCTCGGGACTGATTGCCGCAGGACCATCGCGGTTGGATGATGGGCTCGCCGTCCTGGCCACTTCACCCGGCAACGGGGGACGGGGGCGAGAATCCCCACTCAAGTGCCGACGACCGGAGCCCCCGCAAGGGGGCTTTGTCATTTGTTCCTCGGGTAAAGGTGGTTCTAGGCGGGTGCCAAAGAGCGTAGGAAAGGCAGAATTAAAGCTCTGCTTCGTCTATAATTTGAAAATTCAGGGTTGTCTCTGATGGTCTGGGGCGTTTCTTACAGGGGAATGATTTGGCACTCGTGACATGCGCTGAATGTAGTCAACAGGTTAGTGACCGCGCGTCGTTTTGTCCTTCGTGTGGGAATCCCGATGTCCGGCACTCAGTTGAAGCTGCGGATCCCATAACAGAGGAAATACCTAAAGCCCCTTTGGTGAGCGAGCCGCCATCTATATCGCTGCTCCCACCCTCGCAGCCAACAAGGCAGCCTGATGCGCAGGCGCAAATGGGTGGGCTGGGTGGACTGAAGTTCAAGCAGACTAAGAATCAGCGAAACAAGCCACGAAGCCTGTGGCCGAAGATTGTCTTGGGGGCGATGATTTTTGGTCTGGGGTATGTTGGGTATACGAACTACCCTGTCATCCTGGCGAAAATCGCAGGGAAGCCATCGGCTGCTCAAATTGAAGAGTTGTTGGCTGAGCCGTTGTCGAGTTCATTGACCGTGAACGAGTTCAAGGTCCCGGCCAAGTTTGTGGAGATTGTCGAAGTAAATGTGCGGAATGTTGAAACTTTCGACAAGCGGGATGGGGTTGTCTTCTACCGGGCGACTGGAAGCGCCGTGGCACGTTTGACGGCCTCAGGGGCGGCGATCGGAAAAGACGTTGAGGGGCAGATCGGTGCAAATGCTCAGCGTCTCGACTACCGATCGGCCGTAACGGCTGTCTACAGCCGGTTCCAGGCGCACTCTGCGATGGCTGACGTTCCGGCAGGTACACAATATCCGCTCGGTTTCGAGGTGGTATTGCGAGTGGTCGATGGAAACGCTGTGCTGGTGGATGGGCGTGTTTCGTCGAACAATTGATGCTCGAGCTGGTGCCGTGGTGGAACACCCCAGCGTAGTAAAAATGGTGTCCGAAGCAGCGTTATCCGATGAGCGAACAATGAAGGCCCCCGCAAGGGGGCTTTGTTATCAATTCCGGTTGTAGCCGTGTTCGCGCGACAGCAGCAAGGATTTCCAATGGCTTTCCCGCCCGCAGAGGTCGTCCTCGGTGGCGGACAGGTCAGCGATTTCCAGAATAGCGAAGCGCAACGCTTGCCGGCGCTCTTCCGTGGCCTCAATGCCAAATTCCTTGCGCAACGCCACGTTGCCGCCGTGCCCATTGGCCGCATACGCGCACCAGCGGCCCCAGATCCCGTCGGCCCCCGAGGCCTTGCCGACGTAGAGACGACCGGCGATCGTGTCGGTGATGACGTAGATTCCCTTCACGGAGGACAGGGCCGCGCGCCAGGCCGCGGTTTGCTGGCGCACCACGGTGTCCAATTGCGCCTTGGTCAGGTTCACCGCCTTGAAGCCGGGGAAGTCTGAAATGGACAGCCTCTCGGCCAACAGCTCCGTCACCGTCAAATCCTCGGCCAGCGTTTCTCCCTTGGGGTAGGAGTGGCGCTCGGTGTATCGGCTTTCCAGGAAGAGGCGCCCCACCCATTCCTCGCACGACGGCACCCGTTCCAACGTGTAGTAGAAGTGAGACTTGGGGTCAGCTTCTTCCACACAGTCCAAGGAGCGGAACAGGCCCGCATAGAGCCAGCGGGTGGGCGATCCCGCGCTGACCAAGGACACAACAAACTCGCGCTGGAAGTTCCGCTTGCTCTGCCAGCGCTGCCATTCGTCGAACTGACCCTCCAGGAAAACGTCCAGTGGGCGTTCGTTGCCGTTGTAGCGTGCCAGGTGGATCTTGGCCTTCTTCGCGTCGAAGGGGTTCTACCCCGATTTCACGGACACTTACAAGAAGGCCGATACAGGCCATGAGGAGTGTTCATGTCAAAGCGTCGCAAGTTTAGTGCCGAGTTCAAGCGTGGTGCAGTGGAACAAGCCAGTCGGCCAGGTGTCAGCTGCGCCCAAGTAGCCCGTGAGCTGGGCATTCGTGACAGCCTGCTGACCCGCTGGAAGCGGGAGGCACAAACGACGGGGAAAGCCGCCTTTGTTGGCACCGGGAGCCCGCGTGACGAGGAAGTTGCCCGGCTCAAGCGCGAGTTGGCCCGGATCACCAAGGAACGGGATTTTTTGCGCGAAGCGGCGACGTTCTTTGCCAAGGCATCATCCTGAGGTATCAGGTGATCGAGCGTTGCCGCGATGAGTTTCCGATTCGCCTGATGTGCCGCTGCCTGCGGGTTTCGACCAGTGGCTACTACGACTGGAGCAAGCGCCTGCCCAGTGCCCGCCAGCACGACAACGAGCGCCTGCTGGACCGTATCCATGCGCTGCACCAGGACAGTCGGGGCACATTGGGGGCCGGCCGCATGCAGGAAGATCTGGTCGAGGAAGGGTTGACGGCCAGTCGGAACCGGGTTGCCCGATTGATGGCGGCAGCCGGCCTGCAAGGCTGGCCGCGCCCGAAACGGCGTGGCCAGCGCTCCCAACCGGCACTGACGCCGCCGGGCGTGCGCAACCTGTTGGAGCGTGATTTCAGCGCCCTGGAGCCGGAAACCAAGTGGGTGACCGACATCACCGAGATCAAGACCCAGCAGGCCAAGCTGTATCTGTGCGTCGTGCTGGACCTGTTTGACCAGCGGATTGTGGGTTGGTCCATGCATCACCGCCAGGACCGGCAGATGGTGATCAGGGCCGTGCAGATGGCGGTTTGGCAGCGCCAGGAGCAGCATCCATTGATCCTGCACTCCGACCGTGGCAGCCAATTTCGTAGCGGTGATTACCAGGACTACCTGGCCGCCAACGGCCTGCTCTGCTCGATGAGTGCGGTGGGGCATTGTGGTGACAATGCCGCCTGCGAGGGGTTCTTTGGTCTCCTCAAACGCCAACGGATCTATCGCACAACGTATCCAACACTCGATGCCGCCAGGTCCGATGTGTTCGAATACATCGAGCGCCGCCACAATCCCAGGATGCGACGGCGACGGGTCAAACAGGATCAGAAGTTTTCAGCCCTTTCCAAACAGTCCGTGATTTCGGGGTAGAACCCGGAGACCAGTTCGTGGTCATCGGCGCCGTTGCGCTGGCCGCCGTAATGCAAGAAGCGTAGGAGCAAGTGCGAGCAACCAAGGATCTGGACGTGGTGCTGATCGGGGAGGCGCTGACGCCCACGTACAGCCAGCGGTTCTGGGAGTAAATCGAGCAGCACCTGTCCCAGCCCGGAAAAGCGACCGAGTCGAGCCAAGGGTTGACGCGGTATCACAGTGACGCTGATGCCGTTGGAAGCGATTACACCCTTAGGACAGTAGCCCGGCAGTCATTTTGACCTCACGCCAAGGCCGGATCCTTGAAATGTGTGACGTGTATCACTATTCATGGCAAGCTCAGTCAAGGAAATCTCGTCGCGCCACTTGAGACGACTAGGACTGATGGTTGACGGGCATTGATCAGCATCCAGGGAGACGGAACGTGACTCAAGTACCAACCCAGCCAGTGGCACAAGAGCCAGAGCGTCATAGTGAAACCTCGGCATCGGCACCAGAGGCGGTTGCCCCTTTCCGCATTCTGGCCCTCTCAGGTGGCGGATACCGCGGGCTTTACACGGCCAAGGTGCTTGCACACCTAGAGGCCCACATTGAGGCACCGATCGCCTCGCGATTCGACCTGATCGCAGGTACTTCCATCGGCGGAATACTGGCACTAGCTCTTTCGCTCGAAATCCCGGCGCTAGCGATGGTCGAGCTTTTTACCCAACATGGCCAGGACATCTTCAAGGCGAGGCGCTCGCTGTGGGGGCTAGTTCGTTCCAGGTACACCCAGGCCGATCTGTCGCGGTTGTTGAGGACAGACGATATCTTCGCCAGCAGAACGCTTGGAGAATGCAAGCGCCGCGTGATTGTCCCGGCAATTGACTACAGCAACGGGGTGCCGGTGTTGTTCAAGACACCACATCACGTAGATCTGACCAGGGACCATGCATACGCTATCGCGGATGTAGCATTGGCCACCAGCGCCGCACCAGCATACTTCCCCAGGCATTCCTTCGATAACCGGCAGTTTATCGACGGCGGTTTGTTCGCAAACGCCCCTGGCCTGCTGGCATTCCACGAAGCGCAGCACTATCTGGGGGCTAGACGAGATGACATCCATGTCGTATCCATTGGCACGATGTCCTCTCGGTTTACCGTAGATCCACGAAAAAATCGTAGCGGCGGTACCTACGATTGGGGCGGGATAAATCCTGCCAACACACCGCAGCGCCTGTTCGGCATTGCGATCTCCTCCCAAGAGGCACTCGTCAACTCGATGCTTCGGCATCGAGTGAAGGCAGGCCAGTACTACCACATAGACGAACCGTTGACGGATGAAAAGTCGAGAGCGGTGGCTCTGGACAAGACTGATGCTGCGGCACAGGAAGCACTCCTGGGCGCGGCATCGCAGTCGTCGAAAGAGGCGCTAGGTCAACCGTTGTTCAGAGAGCTTCTCAAGCATCCCGCATCACCACCAACCTTCTACTACGGCCCTAACATCAATGCTGGAGGTAGCACCCATGCTTAGCCTGCACAAGCTATTTAAGAACGACGGAAATCCTACCAGTCTGGATGAAGTGATTACGCCTTCTGCAGCCCAGAAGAGAGCCCTCATGGATGCCAAGAATGACATCCGGGATCATCTTCGAAAGACCATCCGGGAGGCAACTGTTAGCGTTCTCGGTATGCCTCATATGGTAACTCCGCGCTTCCGGACGCAGGGCTCCTGGGCCTACAAGACCTGTATTAAAGGTGCCCACCTTCCTCCACAGGAAATGGACTGGGACTTTGGCGTCTACCTGCCAGTGACGGCGTGGGAGGATACATCACCGCCTCGCGCAATGGCTCGTCTTTACTTCGAGTTCGTGGAGCGCTCACTAGCCGACTTGTGCGAGCAGAAAGGGTGGGTGCTGGACAATAGCAACAAGCGATGCGCTCGAGTCAAGATCTCGGACTGGGGGCACGTCGATCTGCCGCTCTATGCAGCACCTGAAGACAAGTTCAGGGACGTGGCGGAGAAAAGTGTGTTGGACTCTTCCATGAAGCGAACCAATCACCTCCGCGAAAATGCGAGTTTGGAGGAGTTCTCCGAAAAGGGGGAAATGCCCAATGACTTCTGGGTCCTTATGGACGAAATCCATGTGGCGAAGCGAGATGGAACTTGGCAAAAGTCAGACCCAGAGCAGGTAGCCAACTGGTTTGATGACCGTGTCACCGAGCACACTGACCAGTTGCGCCGGGTCTGTCGCTATCTCAAGGCATGGAGAGACTACAACTGGGAGAGCGGTGGGCCCACGTCGGTTCTCATCATGATCATTGTCTCCAAGTCGTTCCTGGCCATTCGCGGACGGGACGACCTTGCATTGGAGAACGCCGCTGCGGACCTTGCTAAGAGGCTCGCGGATGATGTGAGAGAGGTGGGGATCGACCTCGGCGTGGAAGACTTCAACCGTCTAAGCCCGGCTGATCGGATCGTGGCGTCTCAAAAGGCAAAAGAGCTTCAGCAAGCCATCTATAACAGTCGCCATTACGGTCCAGGGCTCGTTGGTAAGGCGATCGCGAACATGCAGGCCCACTTTGGTGACCGGATATCCAACGACGCGTCTCTTGTCGTTGTGGACAACGCGGCCGAAGTCCGCAGTACCGCCGCCGCACGCGTAGCTGCGCCAGCTGTTGGAGCAACTAAAGCGGGCTGGCGGTCTAAATGAGCGAGCCTGGCCAAGCTGAGTTGAAATCCCTGTTTGGTCATCTGACCGCACGGGGATTTCAGCAGCTCCCATCAAGGGATGGCTCCTGCAGCTTCATTGGCACGCTGCCCTGCAAGTTCGGCGATGCGTCGATTACGCTAAAGATAGTTGACTGGGATTTCGTCAGCTACCCCATCATAAGGGTCGACGCACTACCGAACGGTGCCCCAGCCCTCATTCCACACATCAGCGCATGGGGTGGCTTCTGCTACTTGGCTCCAGGAACCGTCATTCTTGATAGGTTCAAACCTGATATTGCAGTTGAGCAGTGCCTGGTGTTCGCGACGAGAGAGTTGGATCGCCTTCTCTCGGACCACACCTACAGGCAAGGTGAGTTTCAATCCGAGTTCGGACCAAACTGGCATATCGGACAGAATCCGCTTCCAAGACACGTGTTGCTTGGTACCTTGAGAAATGGTGATCATCGCGGCACTTCCTACCTGCTGGCGGAAGGGGGGCGCGCAGCGAACCTGATCTCCACAGATGAGACGGAAGCCGCCCGAATCGCTGAGTCCTGCGGATGGGAGGCTCCAGTGACTGGCCCGTCATCCTGCTGGATCATTCGCTCAACCAAGATGCCGACTCTGATGTCTAGTGGTCTGCCAGGCACCATCGGTGACATGTTTTTCTGGCTGAAGGCATGGGATGAAACGGTCTATAAGAGGGTCGGGCAAGTATTCGCCCGACGGGACTACCTAGCTCAGCAGGAAATAACCTTCGTCATCGAATCCGCGGCCGGCTGGCTAGGCTTCAGTATGGAGATAGACAAGACCCTCGCAATGGCATTCCGTAGGAATCCAGGGCAGCTTCGGCAGCGCCTACACACTGCCAGGCGCGATACGCCCATTCGAAGGGTAGCGGTCTCTGAGATTTCGCCGGAGTTCGTCCATAGCCGCAACCTCACCTTCCCGAGCCTCAAGGATCGGCGCATCGTTCTGATTGGCTGCGGATCCATCGGCAGCTATCTCTCGCAAGCCCTCGTGCGACTGGGGGCCGGAGCTGGAGACGGTAAGCTGACACTGATCGACCCAGACCAGTTGTCACCGGGGAACCTTGGGAGGCACATTCTGGGTTTTGAGTCCCTCTTCAAAGAGAAGGCTGACGCTCTCGCCGAATTGCTCCGTAAGCAGTTCCCGCACGTAAACATTGTGGCAAAGGCAAGCCCTGCGAGGCTGCCTGGAGACCTCAGGCTGGGGGAGTTGGTCATCGATGCGACGGGAGAAGAAGCGTTGAGTGAGGCCATCAACTTCCACAGGCTGTCACTACCAGCGGCTGCACGGCCCATAGTCCAATACGTCTGGGTCACAGGACAGGGACAATGTACACAGGTCTTGTGGACGGACAGTGATCGCCAAGCTTGCTACCGCTGTATGAGACAGAACGATGATGTCAGGACGCCGCGCTTCGACCTAGGGTTGCCGCAGAACCACGAGATTGTGAACGGCTGCCAAGCGTTCACTCCCTACGCCGTCTCAGCCCCTATGTCTGCCAGCGCCCTGGCAATTGACCAGATAGCAGCTTGGCTTGGCGGAGGTGTCTCGCCTCGCTTCAGGACTCGAATGATCGAGGGCAGCACGGCCAGGCAGTTAAAAAACCAGGATGTAAATCCATTGAAAGGATGTCCGGCATGTCGGAAGCAATGATCGCAGCTGGTGTCCTTCAGGGAGCTGGACACGTACTCCTTGAAGACGCTGCAATGCACCTGGTACGAGCCTATAGGCAGGATCAACCAAAAACACCTGAGGCGGGTGGAGTGCTTCTCGGCTTCCGCCGCGGCAACCACCTGCAGGTAACGCACGCTACGCCTCCCGGACAGGATGACAAACGATCAAGGACGTCATTCTGTCGGGCAGCTGCCGGTCATCAGACCGCTGCTCGGAAGCACTGGCGGATGCACGATGAGGAGGGCGACTATGTCGGGGAATGGCATACGCACCCGGAAGATATGCCTGCTCCATCCACGATTGACCTTCAGGAATGGTCGATCGTGATGAAGCGGAACCCGGGAAAGCCCATGATCTTCCTGATCGTCGGACGCAAGGAGGAATGGTTCGGAGTCGGATTGAACGGTCTGCTGAATGCATTTATCCCCATGGCGTTGCCGTGAAAATATGGGGTGACCTGCTTGGTATCTCTCCCTTCTGCCTCTGTCCCGTAACACTCGCTACGAAGCAGGAAAAACAACGAGATCACTGCGCTTACTCATGACCAAGCGCATTGTTGATTCGAAAGAGTTTAGCCCATCGCATTCATCACTAATGAAGCTAAGCTTCAGCTGCCCCTGAGTAGGAGAGTTGGTCCAGTAGTTGCCAGCCAGGACTTTTCCAGAGTCCTGCAGAATCAAGTCTCCGTAGCCTGTGGTGATTTTGTTCTCCCCATAAGCCAAACGCCGCATCTCGTAGACATAGGCAAGCCTAGTATCCGAGCTTTTTTCATCGGTACCCAGCACCTCGATTGTTGAATTCGAAGGCTGCCTCTCGGTGAAGGATTGAACAGACAAAAAGAAGTAGGTCTGTCGTATGACAAACACAATCGGAATGGGCGCCGGGACTTCTCCCTTGTCATCCCTCCACGTCGTCTGTAGATGGCCATACCAGATGCCATGAACGCTGGGTCGACCCAGTAGCTTAGAAAGACGCCCTGACCTCCACGTTTTCTTTGAAAAAAAACCAAGAAATAGCATTGAAAAGGTGACGCCCTTGGGTAGGGCCTTCACTGAAAGCATCAAATATGACTGCGACGGTTGGCTTCCTATTAATAACTGCGAAGCGGCCACGAGAAGAGCAAGCGCTACTGATACGCAGCAGGCGGCCATGATCAGGCGCCTCAACTCGTAAAAATTCAGTGTAATAGGCGTCATTGATCAATCCCGCGCGTCCGGCACATGCCGCTCTCGTAGTAGTACACCTCTCCGGCGCTCGAGAGAATGCCGACGCCGACTATGCCGCGGACACGCGACGAAAGCAGAGCTGTCATGTGGCGCGCACCTGACGCTTTCAGTTCGGGCAATTCGCTTAGATTGGGAATAGGAGGAGATACGAACTGAGCTAAGTGGGTAAGCTTTTTGTGTTTGAGCTCAATGAAATGAAATCCGTCATGGAAGCTTGACGAAAGGCTGGAGATCTGGGCAAGAATGGGCGCAATCCTTCCAATGCCCGAAACTGGAAGCTGCGGTCGCGCGGGAAGCCCGGCTCCTAGGCTTACAAAGGGAAGATCGCAAAGGTCATAGTAGAAGACCACGCCGGCTCCGGAAAAGTCACTGGGTAGCATCAATGACACGCTCTGAAAGAGCGATGTTGCGGTCTTTATGCAATCAGTTTCCATTCCAAGTCCCCTAAATAAGGCCCGCGATCCAGGAGGGGCCAAGCTCATCAGAATAAGCCCAGGCTAGGTGGGATGGTAGATGTAGTTATGGATTGGCCCGGGTTCCGTGGACACCCCGGAATGGGGGGGGGGGCTACCCCCGATTTCACGGACACTACCAAAAAGGCGATAGAGGCAATGAGGAGTGTTCATATCAAAGCGTCGCAAATTCAGTGCCGAGTTCAAGCGTGGTGCGGTGGAGCAATAGCGGCAGTTCTACAACGAGCATCGGCCGCACAGCTCACTGGGCTACAGGTCGCCGGCCAGCATTAGGCGTAACTGGTCAAAAACCGATACCATCGTCCAAGGACTCACGGCCTGTCGGCTACAAATTTCGTACGCAGGTCACCTCCGGGTGATCCGTGGGTGGTGAACGCTGCAGCTTCTCCTCGTGGCCTAGGTACCGCCTGAGTGAGCTCTCTGGGTAGCGGATGGTCTTGTCTTTTGTGACCACCCATTCTGGACCGCGATTGGCGCAGCGCATGTTCCTGAGGCTTGCGGGAGTCACGCCAATGAGCTCGGCAGCTGCTGAGGTGCTGTAGTGTCGTTCTAAGAAGGCCGTCTTCATTTGGCGACCTCACTATGGTTTGAGCTCGGGTAGTGCACGCAGCGTCCACGGACGAACCGTGACGGTTCAGATGTGCCTGCTGCTGAGGGCTGGATATAGCAGGTCGAGAGTCCCAGAACGCAGGCTGCCTCCTGCTGGCTGAAGTGGTCGCTGGGTGCTACCAGGAACTCGATCAGATCGTCCACTCGGGTGTTGGTGTCCATCGTTCGCCTATACCTCGTGACCGTTCGCAGGTCTTGTTGATGTAAAGGAACGATAGAGCGGGTTAGATGCCCACTTGAGACCGTTTAGGTGCCATTTTCAGGGGACAAACGGTTGGTAGCTGCACTTTTCGATCAGTGAGCTACCCCCGTTCTGAGTTGTAGGCATTCCTGAGGATATGGCTGCGAGCTGAAGCGGCGCGGACTATTGGCGAAGGAGCGAGTCGCGCTAGCTTACGGTCAGCAGCCACTCTCGCTCTCCAATCAAATGGGTTGGAGGGATTCCTGTGATCTGACCATCCTTTCAAGCTTCGCGTCGGATTGGCACCACGTTGATTGCATCCTGCGGCAGACCATCGCAGAGCTTGCGGATCAGCTCAAGGGCTTGCTTCTTCTCGGTGAAGAAGTCATAGGCCTCATAGTGGACAGCCTGCACTCCGCCACGGCCATGGGACAGGAGGTGGCCACGTACCTCTTTAGATATGCCCGCTGCCTGGAGCCTTGTCTCGACAGTCTTTCTGATGATGCCCGGCGTGAAGGGGCGATCCAGCTCCCCGGCCTCTACCATTTCACTGGAGACTTCAGACATGGCCTCCCTGAACGCCGAGTAGGAAGCATTGCTCGCTCCCCCATTGATCGTGAACAGGTACGGGCCTGCTCCGGTATTCATCTTCGAAATCAGGGCCAAAGCACTGTCAATCAGTGGGATGAGGTGGTCGGTTGGAGCCTTCCTGCGGCCCTTTGTGTCCAGAAGCATCAGGGAATTGAAGTCAGGATCCAAGTCGGCAGTAGTCGCCCGTGCGAGCTGCGCTACGCGCTGCCCTCCAGTAATTAGGTGGAGCTGCATGAGTTCGCCATGTCGACACCCAGGGGCCGTGATGCGACGCCAGTAGGCGGCTAGCTGCTCTGCGGACAGAGCTCGTTTGCGGAGCTTTGCCGCAACTATCGCTTTCTCTACGGCCTCCTTGGGGCGACTGATTTCAAAGTATTCAAGGGGGTTGGAGGTCAGCTTGAAGGCCGTAAATGCGTGCATCGATGCATCAGTCCGTGCCTTGCGCGCTGCATTGAAGGCAGCTCTCAGGTAGGCGCGGAGCTTTTCGGCGGTACGGAGCTTCCCGGCCTTGCTGAGTGCATGGAAAACTGGCATTACCGTGTCGACAGTGATCTCCACTGCAGGGGTCTGGCTCAGCTTTCGGTCGTTGATGATGTACTTCTTGACTGCATTCTCAACTTCCCGCCAGCTGTTCTTTCCTAAGGTCTGGAGGTGGGCAACGTAGGCGGTCATCAGGGCGCCGAAATTGGCCTCCCTCTGCGCTCGTTTGGCCTCGGCCTCCTCACGGATACGCTCGCGCTCAGCTTTAGCTGCCTCTTTAGTAGCTGTCTTGGCAGCAGCGATGTCCTCGCCTGATTCAATCCTGGCACGCAGGACCAGGGCCTGTCGCCTCGCCTCTGCAGCGGTAAGCCCGCGTCCTGTGGACTTCTTGGCCGCTTCTTCCGTTCTGTAGCGTCCGATCGAGAACCTCTTGGTCTGCCCGTGGGAGCTGTAGATCATCACGAAGGTGATCAAACCTTCAGGACTGATCCTGACGGCAAAGGAGGGAATCGCGTTGTCGAAGACGGTCCGGGTCGTCCCCTTGGCCGGGAGACCTTCAGCCATCAACTCGGCCAAACCTTGGCGGTCCAGCCTGCGTCTTTTGTCCTTGCTTCGATTTGGCATAGCCGTTGGCATAGTCTGTGCTGTGACGTTCAATGACGGTATGTGTCAACGCTACAGCAAAGATCTCTGGTGCAAATTACGAATAAGGCCCCTTTTTTCATGGGTTTACGGACCAAAAGTTCAGTGTTTGCAAGGGTCTGTAGATGTGCCTGATTGCACCTGCTGACCGTGGCTCACTAGGACTCATAATCCTTTGGTTCCAGGTTCGAATCCTGGTGGGCCCACCATCGCAGCAACAAAAAAGCGCCTTCGGGGCGCTTTTTTTGTGTCTGCCGATACAGCGCCTGTCTGCAGGGGACTTGCAAAAAACGGCCCCGGTGCTGGCCGGAATGTCGTACTGGTGGTCCAGCGGCCGCATCGGCACCTTGCTTGACCTGATTCACCTGGTGACCTCGACAGGTGCCTTGCAGGTGGATCACGTGGGAGCCCCGCCGGCGTACTTTCATGCCACCACACCGGCCGGGGTGCCGGTTGTGGTGACTGGCGCGGTCAATGCCTTCAGCTTCGACGGTGCAGCGCGCGAGCAGGCCGGTGCGATGTGGCGGCAGCCGCCGCTCGGGCTGGCGGCAAGTGACCAGCAGGCGGCACCGATCCGCGTGGATGGGCCCGGCATGGCCCTGCCGGCCAAGCCGGCGACGGCGTGCGATGGGTCCTCTGCCGATACGTTGTGCATGCACTAAGCAGCGCCTGCCATCCACGCCGTGCCAGCAGGCAGGCGTGGATTGCGGCTGCAGTTGGCCACTGAATGGGTACCGGCGGGGCAGGGTATCAGCGCTTGCGGCTATCCTGTGCGCTTTGCCCGAGGAGCTGCACATGCTGGAGACCATTGAACGCGAAACCGGTACCAACCCGCAGTGGGCGGTGATCTGGCTGCATGGCCTGGGCGCGGACGGCAATGACTTCGCACCGATCGTGCCGGAGCTGGTGCGCAAGCACTGGCCTGCGATCCGTTTTGTGTTCCCGCATGCGCCGGTGCGTGCGGTCACCATCAACGGCGGTGCGCGCATGCGTGCCTGGTATGACATTGTCGGCATGGACCTGGCCTCGCGCGCCGATACCGCAGGCGTGGACGAATCGATCCAGCAGGTCAATGCACTGATCGAGCGCGAGGCGGCACGAGGCATCCCGGCCGAACGCATCCTGGTGGCCGGCTTCTCCCAGGGCGGGGCGGTGACGCTGTCGCTGGGCCTGCGTCGCAGCCAGCCGCTGGCCGGCCTGGTGGCCATGTCCACCTACCTGCCCGATCCAGGCAATGCTGCAGGCAGGCTGGCCGCCGGTGCCAATGCCCAGCCGGTGTTCTTTGCCCATGGCAGTGGCGATCAGGTGGTGCCGCTGGCCCTGGGTGAGCAGAGCATGCAGGCCCTGCGCGATCTGGGTTTTGCCGTGCAGAGCCATCGTTACCCGATGGCCCATCAGGTCTGCGGTGAGGAAATCCGTGATCTGGGGGACTGGATCGAGCAGCGTCTGGCCACAGCGTGATGGCCATGCGGTGACGCTGGGGCGGGCGCTGGTTACCATGGGTCACCCCGGTGGAGTGGAGCTGGCAACGGCATGAAGGTGGTCATCGTCGATGATGAAGCCCTGGCGCGCGAGCGCCTGCGCGGCCTGTTGGCCGACCATGCCGATGCCCAGCTGGTGGCCGAGGTCGATTCGGGCCTGGCCGCCATCGATGCCTGCCAGCGCCACAACCCGGATGTGGTGCTGCTGGATATCGCCATGCCCGGCATGGACGGGCTGGAAGCGGCCAGATTGCTGGCACAGTTGCCGCATCCGCCGGCGGTGGTGTTCTGCACCGCCTATGACGCCCATGCGCTGTCGGCCTTCGAGGCCGCGGCGCTGGACTACCTGATGAAGCCGATCCGCGCCGAGCGTCTGGCCAGTGCGCTGGCCCGGGTGCGCACCTTCATGGCCGGCCAGCAGCAGCCCGGCGGCCGCGAGCACGCCCCGCGCCAGCAGCTGTGCGCGCGCCTGCGTGGCAGCCTGCGCCTGATCCCGGTGGCCGACATCCGCTACCTGCAGGCCGAGGAAAAGTACGTGGTGGTGCACCACGCGCGTGGCCAGGATCTGGTCGAGGACTCGCTCAAGGCCCTGGAAGACGAGTTCGGCGACAGCTTCGTGCGCATCCACCGCAATTGTCTGGTGGCCCGTGCGCAACTGCTGGAGCTGCGCCGGCACCAGGGCACGGTGCAGGCGATCCTGCGCGATGAGCCGATCCCGCTGGAAGTCAGCCGGCGCTGCGTGAGCAGCCTGCGCAGCCTGCTCGAGGGCTGATCGGCCCGGCTGCACACGCCGCTGCCGGGCTTGGGCGATAATGCCGGCATGAACACCTTGCGCATCGCTACCCGTAAAAGCCCGCTCGCCCTGTGGCAGAGCGAACATGTTGCCGACCTGCTGCGTCAGGCCCATCCCGGCCTGGAGGTGGTGCTGGTGCCGATGAGCACCCGCGGTGACGAGGTGCTGGACCGCTCGCTGGCGGCCATTGGTGGCAAGGGCCTGTTCCTGAAGGAGCTGGAGCTGGCCATGCTGCGTGGCGAGGCAGATTGCGCGGTGCACTCGCTCAAGGACGTGCCGATGGAACTGGACGGCCCGTTCGTGCTGCCGGCCATCCTGCAGCGTGCCGACCCGGCCGATGCCTTTGTCAGCAACCGCTACCGCCAACTGGAAGACCTGCCGGCCGGCGCGGTGGTGGGGACCTCCTCGTTGCGTCGCCAGGCCCAGGTGCGCAGCCTGCGCCCGGACCTGGTCTGCCGCGACCTGCGCGGCAACGTCAACACCCGCCTGGCCAAGCTCGATGCCGGCGAATACGACGCCATCCTGCTGGCCTGTGCCGGCCTGCAGCGGCTGGGCTTTGAATCGCGCATCGCCTCGCGTCTGACCGCGCCGCAATGGCTGCCGGCCCCGGCCCAGGCGGCGGTGGCGGTGGAGTGCAAGGCAGACGATGCCGCCACCATCGCCCTGTTTGCCGTTCTCGACCATGGCCCCACGCGTACCTGCGTGGAAGCGGAGCGGGCGATGAACCTGGCCCTGCATGGCAGCTGCCATGTGCCGGTGGCCGGTTTTGCCCAGTTCGAGGGCGAGGACGGGCTGTGGCTGCAGGGCCTGGTCGGCGATGTGGCCCATGGCCGCAGCATCCGGGCCCAGGCTCACGGCAAGGTCGGCCAGGGCAAGGAGCTGGGCGAGCAGGTGGCCCAGTTGCTGCTCGGCGCCGGTGCCGGCGAGCTGCTCGGCAGCCCCGAATAAGCCATCTGCGCTGTGTCGATACAACAACGGGACCGATCGGTCCCGTTGTCGTTTGTGGCTGGCCGTACCGGCTTACTTGTAGGTGTAGACCAGGTTGACCGTGGTCAGGGTGTCGGTCTTGCGCTTGTCCACGGCCACGTCACTGTTGTGGCGGGCCTGCCAGCCGGCCTTCAGGGCCAGGCGGTCGCTCATGCTCACCGACAGCCCCAGGTCGTTCTGGGCGAAGGTGTTGTAGGAGCCCGATTCGACCAGCAGGTTGTTGACCAGGGCGGTGTTGTCGGTGAGCTGGTAACGCAGGTCCAGCTGGCCGCGGCCGATCAGGCCGGTGCGGGTTTCATCGGTATCGGCTTCGTGGGTACGGCGCACACCGGGGCCGAGCTGGGCATCCAGGACGACCTTTTCCGCATCGATCAGGCGGGTACCGTAACCCAGTGCGAAGCTGCCCTGGCGGTCGTAGGTGGCAAAGTCGTCACGCTCGTAACGGGCGTTGGCGGTGAGCTGGCGGTGCTCGCCCAGCTGCAGGCCGCTGGCCGCCGCCGCGCTGTAACGGTAGGCGGTGGTCTGGCGCACGAAATCCACGCTGCCATCGTCCTGGGTGCGCTTGTACTCGGCGCTGCTGCGCAGGCCGAACAGGTCCATCGAGTGGATCCAGTCACCTTCGGCATAGCGCAGGCGCAGTTTGCCGTTGAAGGTTTCCGAGGTGCTGTTGCCGCTGGCCGAGGCAAAGCCGAGCTCGCCGCCGCTGCCCGACCAGGGCGAGGCGATGGCTGCAATCTGGTTGGCATCCTGGGCGCTGGCCAGTGGCGACAAGGCCAGGCACAGCAGGGAAATCACATACCGGTACTTCACTGGACTTCTCCGGATATCGCATAGGGGATGAGGCCTTGGCATGATAGCCGAGCCTCCATGGCTGACTGCTTACCCACGCCATGCGCTGGTGCAGGGGTCAGCCCATGGCCACCGTGTTTCGGAGACCTTTGGTGTCATGGATCGTTACGAACGTATTAATGCGTTGCACCGCCTGCTCAAGTCGTCGCGCTACCCGGTAACGGTGACGCGGCTGCAGGACGAGCTGGGCTGTTCGCGGGCCACGGTCTATCGTGACCTGGCCTTCCTGCGTGATGCCCTGATGGCCCCGGTCGAGGGTGACGGCGAGGCCGGCTTCTGTTACCGCAAGGATGAGAGCGAGCGTTTCGAATTGCCGGGGATGTGGCTCAGTTCCGAGGAGCTGCTGGCCCTGCTGGCCTCCCAGCACCTGCTGCAGCGCACCGGCGGTGGCGTGTTGTCGCAGATGCTGGCCCCGTTGCAGCAGCGCATCGAGGGCCTGCTTGCTGCCCAGGCGGGGATGACCCGCTGGCCGGTGGAACGGGTGCGGGTGGTGCCGCACCGTGGCCGCAAGCTGGACCAGGCCAGTTTCCGCGCGGTGGCCTCGGCGGTGCTCGAACGCCGCCAGCTGTCCTTTGAATACCGCGCACGTTCCACCGACCAGGCCACCAAGCGTGTGGTCTCGCCACAGCGCATCACCCATTACCGTGACAACTGGTACCTGGATGCCTGGGACCACGAGCGCGAGGCCCTGCGCAGCTTTGCCGTGGACCGCATCGGCCAGGCACGCATCGGCAACGAGGTGGCCCGGGACCTGGACGAGGCCGAGCTGGATGGCCAGCTGGCTGCCAGTTACGGCATCTTCTCCGGCGAACCCAAGGGCTGGGCGATCATCCGTTTCAGTGCCAAGGCAGCGCGCTGGGTTGCCGACGAGCATTGGCACTCACGCCAGCAGGGGCACTTCCTGGACGATGGGCGCTATGAGTTGAAGGTGCCCTACAGCGTCTCGCGCGAGCTGCTGATGGATGTGCTGCATTACGGCGCTGATGCCGAGATCGTCGAGCCGCCGGTGCTGCGCGAACAGGCCAAGGCCTTGCTGGCCCTGACCTTGAGCAATTACGGCGATTGAAGCCCGGGCTCAGCGCCGGCCGGCGGCTTCAAAGCCCAACCGGCCGCGCTGCTCCGGTTCCTGCAGTACGCGGCGCATGCGGTCGGTGTTGACCCCGTGTTCGGCCAGGCGGCTGCTCAGTTGGAAATAGCGGACCTGGCTCATTTCCGGTTCGCGGGCCAGGATCCAGGCCATGTCACGGCCCGGGTAGCCAATCAGCGCCCAGCTGTAGTCCGGCGCCACTTCCAGCACTTCGGTGCGGGTGGGGACCACCTTGTAGAACCAGGTGCGCCAGCGCCGGTTGCCACTTTCATCATCCACGCTGGCGCGCAGGTTCAGAGCCTGCGGCGGCGCCTCGAAGCTTTCGCGGAAGTGATAGGTGATCCGGACCTTGCCATCCTCGTCCAAGCTGTAGTCATGCCGGCTGGCCACATGGCCGCGCTCCACCGGGTTGGCGATGCGCCCGATCACGTACCACTGGCCCATGTAGCGGTCCAGGTCCAGCGGATGTTCGGCACTGGGTTGCAGCGCTTCGGGCAATGCGGTGGATGCGGTTTCTTCCTGGGCCTGGCACCACAACGGGGTGCTGATCAGCAGGGCAAGGGCAAACGGACGCAGGGCTGGCAGTGACTGGCGCATGGGACGTGAGTTAACCCGGAAGCAGTGAATGGGTCGCAGCGGGTGAGATGGGGGCTGGTCAAGCTGGCAGCCACACATCGCACAGGAGGGTTGATGATGCCAAGGTTCACGCTGCAATGGTGTTTCCGTTCAGAAATCTGTGTCATTGCACCCTCCTGGCGGCGATGGCTGCGTGAGGTGTGCGTGCTCGGCGCCGTGCTGGTGGTATTGCTGCCGGCCGCGCGTGGCTACCACCCTTGGCTGGGCTGGCTGCCGTTGTGGTTGCTGGCCATGCCCCTGCTGGCCTGCTGGGTGGCCCATGGCGCGCCCTTGCCGCGTTGGGTGGCACAGCCGGCCAGCGTTCGCACCGGCAGTGGCCTGCGCCGCAGCGAGGCCGGGCAGGCACGGCGCAGGCGGGGTTTTGGCCAGGCCGTGACTACCGGCCGCAGCCGGCGCAGCGTTGCCTGTGCTAGCGTTCGCGGCCAGTAAACCGGTGGAGTACCCATGTCCAAGATCGTTTCGGCCTGCCTGGCGGCAGGCATGTTTGCCAGTGGTGCGGCGATGGCCGCTGACAATGCCGACCCGCACCAGTGGCTGGAGGAAGTGACCGGCGAGCAGGCGCTGGACTGGGTCAAGGCGCGCAATGCCGAGGCTGAAGCCCGCCTGGCCAACAACCCGGCCTTTGCCCGTACCGAATCGGCGATCCGCGAAGTGCTCGATTCCGATGCCCGTATCCCGGGCGTCTACAAGATGGGGCAGTACTACTACAACTTCTGGAAGGACCAGGCCAACCCGCGTGGCCTCTGGCGCCGTACCACCCTGGCCGAGTACCGCAAGGCGCAGCCGGCGTGGGAAACCATCCTGGACCTGGATGCGCTGAACAAGGCCGAGGGCGAGAACTGGGTCTGGCACGGTGCCGACTGCCTGCGCCCGGGCTACGAGCGCTGCCTGATCGCACTGTCGCGCGGCGGTGCCGATGCCGACGTCACCCGTGAGTTCAACCTGGCCACCAAGAGCTGGGTGGAGGGCGGCTTCTTCCGCCCCGAAGCCAAGGGCGGCCTGGCCTGGATCGACCAGGACAACGTGTTTGTCTACACCGATTTCGGCGATGGCTCGATGACCACCTCCGGCTACCCGCGGGTGGTCAAGCAGTGGCAGCGTGGCACCGCCATGGACAGCGCCCGCGTGGTCTACGAGGGCCAGGCCGATGACATGTACATCAGCGCCGGCCACGACGACACCCCGGGCTTTGAGCGCAGCTTCGTCTCGCGCACCCTGGCCTTCTACAACAACGAGGTCTACCTGGTCGCTGCCGATGGCAGCCTGCGCAAGATCGATGCGCCCAACTCGGCCGAGAAGTCGGCCTTCCGCAACTGGCTGACCTTCGAGCTGCGCGAGGCCTGGACCATCGCCGGCACCGAGTACCCGGCCGGTTCGCTGCTGGTGGCCGGGTTTGATGACTGGATGGCCGGCAAGCGCGAGGTGGAGGTGCTGTTCACCCCGTCGCAGACCACCTCGCTGGCCGGTTACACCTGGACCAACAACCACCTGGTGCTCAACATCCTGGACGACGTCAAGAACCGCCTGGAAGTGCTGACCCCGGCCGATGGCTGGTCGCGTGCACCGCTGGTGGGCGCGCCGTCGTTCGGCACCATCAGCGTCGGTGCGGTGGACCGCGAGCAGTCCGATGCGCTGTGGATGACCTCGGCCGATTACCTGACCCCCAGCACCCTGTCGCTGGTGCAGATCGGCCAGCAGCCGGAACAGCTGAAGTCGATGCCGGCCTTCTTTGATGCCAGCAACCAGGTGATCGAGCAGCACTTTGCCACCAGTGCCGATGGCACCCGCGTGCCGTACTTCATCGTGCACGCCAAGGACATGGCCCTGGATGGCAAGAACCCGACCCTGCTGTATGGCTACGGCGGTTTTGAAATCTCGCTGACCCCGGGTTATTCGCCGAGCATGGGCCGCGCCTGGCTGGAGCAGGGCGGGGTGTATGTGGTGGCCAACATCCGTGGTGGTGGCGAGTACGGCCCGCGCTGGCACCAAGCGGCGCTGAAGGCCAACCGTCACCGCGCCTACGAAGACTTTGCCGCGGTTGCGCGTGACCTGATTGCCCGCAACATCACCGCCCCGGCCCATCTGGGCGTGCAGGGCGGCAGCAACGGTGGCCTGCTCACCGGCAACATGCTCACCCAGTACCCGGAACTGTTCGGTGCGGTGGTGGTGCAGGTGCCGCTGCTGGACATGCAGCGTTACCACAAGCTGCTGGCCGGCGCCTCGTGGATGGCCGAATACGGCAACCCGGACACTGCCGATTGGGAGTTCATCAAGACCTTCTCCCCGTACCACCTGTTCGATGCGGCCAAGAGCTACCCGCCGGTGCTGTTCACCACTTCCACCCGCGATGACCGTGTGCACCCCGGCCACGCGCGCAAGATGGCCGCGCTGATGCTGGCTGCCGGCAAGGATGTGACCTACTACGAGAACATCGAAGGTGGCCACGGCGGTGCGGCCAACAACGCCCAGGCCGCGCACATGCAGACCCTGGCCTACCGCTTCCTGTGGGAGCGTCTGGGCGGTGACAAGGCCCAGGCCGAGTAACTGCACGCAAGGCAGGAGATCCACCAACAACGCCACCGCAAGGTGGCGTTGTTGTTTGTTGCGGCAGGGTCAATGTGCTGCGCTTGCGGCCGGCGCTGCTGTCTGCCTCAGCGTTGTTGCCAGCGCTGCAGGCCACGGCCGATGCGCTCGGCGGCCTGCAGCAGGCGCTGCACCGGCTGGGTGTAGGCAATGCGCAGGTGGGTGGCCGCGCCGTGCTGGCCGAAGTCCACGCCCGGGGTAAGGGCCACGTGTTCGGTTTCCAGCAGGAACTGACACAGGGCCTGGGCATCGTCGGTGAAGGCCGATACGTCGCAATACAGGTAGAACGCGCCATCGGGAACGCGCTCGATCACCAGGCCGATGGCGCGCAGGGCCGGCAGCAGGGCATCACGGCGGCGGCCGAATTCATGCCGGCGGCGTTCGAACTCGGCCATGGCCTCGCTACCGAAGCAGGCCAGGGCCGCGTGCTGGGCCATGCTCGGCGCGCTGATGTACAGGTTCTGGGCCAGCTTCTCCAGCGTCGGGATCGCCGCGGTCGGAGCCACCAGCCAGCCCAGGCGCCAGCCGGTCATGCCGAAATACTTGGAAAAGCTGTTCAACACCCAGGCATCCGGGGCCATCTCCAGCACGCTGGGCGCATCCAGGCCATAGGTCAGGCCGTGGTAGATCTCATCCACCACCAGGGTGCCGCCGCGCCCGTGCACAGCATCGGCCAGGGCCGAGAGCGCCGCACGGTCGAGCACGCTGCCGGTCGGGTTGGCCGGCGAGGCCACCAGCGCCCCGACGCTGTCGGCATTCCAGCAGCGCTGGACATGGGCCGGGGTCAGTTGCCAGTTGTCGTCTGCGCTGACCGGCACCAGCTGGGCGCTGGCCTCGACCAGGCGCAGGAAATGCCGGTTGCACGGATAGCCCGGGTCGGCCAGCAACCAGTGCCGGCCGGGGTCGACCAGGGCGCTGGCAGCCAGCAGCAGGGCACCGGAGCCGCCGGGGGTGACCACCACCCGGCCCGGGTCCAGCGCCACCCCGTAGCGCTGGCCGTAGAAACCGGCAATGGCCTGGCGCAGGGCCGGCAGGCCCAGAGCGGCGGTATAGCGGGTGTGGCCGGCAGCCAGCGCGGCCTGGCCGGCGGCCACGATCGGTGCGGCAGTGCTGAAATCCGGCTCGCCGATCTCCAGGTGGATCACATCATGGCCGGCCGCTTCCAGGGCCTGGGCCCGGGCCAGCAGGGCCATCACGTGGAAGGGGGCGATCTGGCGGCTGCGCGCGCTGGCGGGGAAGGAGGGCATGAGCCGATGCTAGCCCAACAGCAGCGCGTCCCGACAACTGGCACACTGGCCGCCTTGTATCGCGAACCGGCGCCCCGATCTTATGAAACGTCTTGTTCCCTTGTTGATGGCCAGCCTGATGACCCTGCCTGCCGCCGCAGCCCTGCCTGCCGCCCCCGATGCGCAAAAGCGCAGCCACACCGTGACCGCCCCGCATGGCGCCGCACGTGCGGACGAGTATTACTGGCTGCGCGATGACAGCCGCACCGACAAGGACATGCTGGCCTACCTCAATGCCGAGAATGCCTACGCCGATGCGCTGCTGGCACCACTGAAGCCGTTGCAGGAAGCGCTGTATGCCGAGATCGTCGGCCGCATCAAGCAGGACGACGCCTCGGTGCCGTACCTGGATGACGGTTACTGGTACTACACCCGTTTCGAGACCGGCAAGGACTACCCGATCCATGCCCGCCGCCAGGGCAGCATGGAGGCCCCGGAGCAGGTCCTGCTCGACCTCAACCCGATGGCCGAGGGCAAGGGCTACTTTTCGGTCGGCGACATGGCCGTCAGCCCGGACAACCAGCTGCTGGCCTGGG
The DNA here is from genome assembly GCF_001431485.1 of Stenotrophomonas ginsengisoli. Taxonomy (GTDB): domain Bacteria; phylum Pseudomonadota; class Gammaproteobacteria; order Xanthomonadales; family Xanthomonadaceae; genus Stenotrophomonas; species Stenotrophomonas ginsengisoli. The sequence goes on from NZ_LDJM01000011.1 coordinate 30,672, forward strand.
CCGATGACGGCGTGGGCCGGCGCCAGTACACCATCCGTTTCAAGGACCTGGCCAGCGGCAAGGTGCTCGATGATGTGATCGAGGGCGCCTCGCCCAACGTGGTCTGGGCCGATGACAACAAGACCCTGTTCTACGTGGAAAACGACCCGGACACCCTGCTCACCGTGCGGGTCAAGAAGCACGTGCTCGGCACCCCGGCCAGCAGCGATGTGCTGGTCTATGAAGAAGAAGATGACAGCTTCTACATGGGCATCGGCCGCACCACCGATGACCGCTTCATCACCATCGGGGTGGAATCCACCGTGTCTTCGGAAATCCGCTATGCACCGGCGGCCAACCCGGAGCACTTCACCGTGCTGGCCCCGCGCGCGCGTGATGTGGAATACGACGCCGACCACCACGAAGGCCGCTGGGTGATCCGCACCAATGCCGGCGGCGCCACCAACTTCAAGCTGGTCACCGCGCCGTCCGATGCCACCTCCAGTGCCCAGTGGACCGACCTGGTGGCCCACGACCCGGCCGTGCTTGTGGAAGGCTTCGACCTGTTTGACGGCTTCATGGTCGTGGCCGAGCGTGCCGAAGCGCTGGAGCGCCTGCGTGTGCGCTTCAACGACGGCCGTGACCAGCTGATTGCCGCCGACGAACCGGTCTACTCGATGGGCCTGTCGGTCAATGCCGAGCCGGCCACCGAGTGGGTGCGCTACGGCTACACCTCGATGACCACCCCGGCCACCACGTACGAGATCAACGTGCGCACCGGCGAGCGCCGCCAGCTCAAGCAGCAGCCGGTGATCGGCTATGACGCCAGCAAGTACCAGACCGAGCGGGTCTGGGTCACCGCCCGCGACGGTGCCCGCATCCCGGTCTCGTTGGTGTTCAAGAAAGGCTTCAAGAAGGACGGCACGGCCGCCCTGTACCAGTACGCCTACGGCAGCTACGGCATGTCGATGGACCCGGGCTTCAGCGGCCCGGTGGTCAGCCTGCTGGATCGCGGCGTGGTGTATGCCATTGCCCACATCCGTGGCGGCGAGGAAATGGGCCGCGCCTGGTATGAGAACGGCAAGCTGCTCAACAAGCAGAACACCTTCAACGACTTCATCGACGTGACCCGCGCGCTGGTGGCCGATGGCTGGGCGGCGGCGGACCGCGTCGGCGCGGCCGGTGGCAGCGCCGGTGGCCTGCTGATGGGGGCGGTGGCCAACCAGGCTCCGGGCGACTACCGGGCGATGATGGCCCAGGTGCCGTTCGTGGACGTGGTCACCACCATGCTCGATGCCTCCATCCCGCTGACCACCAACGAGTACGACGAGTGGGGCAACCCGGAGGACAAGGCGTACTACGACTACATCCTCAAGTACTCCCCGTATGACAACGTCAGTGCCCAGGACTACCCGGCGCTGTTCGTCGGTACCGGCCTGTGGGACTCGCAGGTGCAGTACTGGGAGCCGGCCAAGTGGGTGGCCCGCCTGCGTGATGTGAACACCGGCAAGCTGCCGGTGGTGTTCCGCACCAACATGGAAGCCGGCCACGGCGGCAAGTCCGGGCGCTTCCAGCGTTACCGCGAAATGGCCGAGTACTACGCCTTCATGCTCGACCAGCTCGGCGTGCCGGCGCAGCCGTTGGCCGACTGATCCTGCGCGCCAGCTTCGGCTGATCGACAACGGCCCGCCTGTGTGCGGGCCGTTGTCGTTGTGGACGCTTGCCAGCACGCAGGCCATCAGGCAACGTGGGCCTCCATGTCTGAACCTGAATTGCCGCCGCCGGCCCGCCCGATTCCCCGCCTGGTGCGCTGGGCCTGGTGTGGCCTGGCTTATGCCAGCCTGGCGCTGGGCATCATCGGCATCTTCGTGCCGGGCCTGCCGACCACCGTGTTCGTGCTGATCGCGGCCTGGGCGGCGACCCGTGGCTCGCAGCGCCTGCATGACTGGCTGGTCAACCACCCGCGCTTCGGGCCGTCGATCCGCAGCTGGCGCGAGCATGGCGCGGTCAGCCGGCGCGGCAAGAAGATGGCCACCGTGACCATGCTGGCATGTGCGGCGATCACCCTGTGGTGCGTACCGCTGCTGTGGGTCAAGGTGGTTTCGATCAGCTGCATGAGCGTGGTCTGCGCCTGGCTGTGGAGCCGGCCACTGCCACCTGAAGAGCGCGCCGGCTGAGCCCGCCGGCCCGGCAGGCTGTGGCTATACTGCGGGCATGAACATTTTGACGCGTCCTATTTTCCGGGTGATGTGCGCAGGCCTGTTGGCCGGCGCCATTGTTGGCTGTGGCAACAAGGGCCCGCTGGTGCTGCCAGCCAAGCCGCCGGTGACCGAAACGGTCCCGGTGGACGACGCAGACACCGGCAATGACCCGGTCGAGCAGGACGAACCGGCCGCCGCCGACGCTGACCAGCCGGGGCGTTGACGATGGTGGCAGGCAAGCAGCCGTTGCGCTTTTGCAAGATGCATGGCGCCGGCAACGATTTTGTGGTGATTGACCTGCGCGCCGGCCAGCCGGCGCCCGATGCCGCCCTGGTGGCACAGATGGCCCAGCGCCATACCGGAGTGGGCTGCGACCAGCTGCTCACCATCGAGCCGCCGCTGTCGCCGGCGGCGGTCGCCTCCTACCGGATCTTCAACAGTGATGGCAGCCCGGCCGGGCAGTGCGGCAACGGTGCCCGCTGTGTGGCGGCCTGGCTGGTGCGCGATGGTGCGGCCCCGCGTGGCAATTTCGTCATCGACAGCCCCAGCGGCGAGCATGCCGTGCGCTGGCTCGATGATGGCCAGTTCGAGATCGAGATGGGCGCGCCGCGCTTTGCGCCGGACCGCGTGCCCCTGCTCGGCTTTCCGCATGAACGTGACGAGTACCTGGTCTCGGTGGCCGGGGAGAGCCTGCGCCTGGGCGCGGTGTCGATGGGCAACCCGCATGCCGTGCTCGAAGTCGGCCTGGTCGATACCGCCCCGGTCGAGCGTCTGGGCCCGTTGCTGCAGCAGCACCCCAGTTTTCCAGAATCGGTCAATGTCGGTTTCGTCCAGGTGCTGGCACCGGACCACGCCCGCCTGCGCGTGTACGAGCGCGGGGCAGGGGAGACCCTGGCCTGTGGCAGCGGTGCCTGCGCGGCGGCCGTGGTATTGATGCGGCGTGGCCGGCTGGCCCGCCAGGTACGCATGGAGCTGCCCGGCGGCAGCCTGCAGATCAGTTGGGACGACGATGCCGCGCCGGTACGTATGGCCGGCCCGGCGGCCTTTGTCTTTGACGGGGAGTGGATCGCATGAGTGAAGCCCAACCGGCGTTGGCCGGGCACGAGGTAGCGGCGTGGTTGCGCCGTCATCCGCAGTTCTTGCAGCAGTATCCGGACCTGGCCATGAGCCTGGTGGTGCCGCGCCAGGATGGTCCGGCCGCCTCGCTGGTTGGGTATCAGCTGGAAATACTGCGTGAGAAGAACCGCGACCTGTCGCGCCGGCTGCACGAGCTGGCCAGCAATGCCCAGGTCAACGAGCAACTGACCCTGCGCACCCACCAGCTGACCCTGGCGTTGATGCGCCAGGCCAACGCCGCCGATACCCTGCGTGCGATGGCCGCGGCACTGGCCGAGGACTTTGCCGGTGACCAGGTCTCCATTGTCCTGTTCAAGCCGGTCGCTGGTCTGGATCAGGCCGCGTGGTTGCAGGTGATCGCGGCCGACGACCCGCGTCTGGCGGTGTTCGCCGATGCCCTGGCCAGTGGTGAACCGGTCTGTGGCCGTCTGCTGCCGGCACGCAATGAGGTGCTGTATGGCGAGCAGGCCGGGCAGGTGCAGTCCAGCGTGTTGCTGCCGCTGCCCGGTATCGGTCTGCTCGCGGTGGGCAGTACCGATGGCAACCGTTTCTACCCGGGCATGGGTACGGTGTTCGTGCACATGATGGCGCAATCGCTGCTCACCGCCCTGGCACGCTTTGTCTGATGGCCGGCGTGGATGGGCTGTGTGGGCCGGTAGCTGATTTTCTGGCTTACCTGCAGATCGAACGTCATGCCTCGCCGCACACTCTGCTGGCCTACCAGCGTGATCTGCAGGTGTTGCAGCAATGGTGTGGCGAGCATGCCGGTGGCGATGTGCTGCAGCTGCAGGGCGATGACCTGCGCGCCTTCGTCGCGGCCGGCCACCGTGCCGGGCTGGCGGCCAAGAGCCTGCAGCGGCGCCTGTCGGCCTGTCGCAGTTTTTATGCCTGGCACCTGCGTCATGGCCGTATCCAGGCCAGCCCTGTGGCCGGTATCCGCGCACCCAAGGCCCAGCGCAAGCTGCCTCAGGTCCTGGATGCCGACGAAGCGGTGCAGCTGGTCGAACTGCCCACCAATGTACCGCTGGGCCTGCGTGACCGCGCGCTGCTGGAAATCTTCTATTCCTCCGGCCTGCGTCTGAGCGAGGTCTGCGCACTGCGCTGGCGTGACCTGGATACCGCCACCGCCCTGGTCCAGGTGCATGGCAAGGGCCGGCGCGAACGTCTGGTGCCGGTCGGCTCGCATGCGCTGGCTGCATTGGCTGCGTGGCGTGCCGACAGCGGCGGCAGCGATGATGCCCCGGTGTTTCCCGGGCGCAACGGCGGGCCGATCACCCAGCGTGCGATCCAGTTGCGGATCAAGCAGCTGGCCCAGCGCCAGGGCCTGTTCAAGCACGTCCACCCGCACATGCTGCGGCACAGTTTTGCCAGCCACATCCTGGAATCCTCCGGCGACCTGCGCGGCGTGCAGGAGCTGCTCGGCCACGCCGACATTGCCACCACCCAGATCTACACCCACCTGGATTTCCAGCACCTGGCCCGCGTCTACGACGCCGCCCATCCCCGCGCCAAGCGGGTGGACAAGGGGCAATAAGCACCGGTTGTTGGTGCCCGTGTGACCGGGGCTGTCAGGTTTGAGCCGCTGCCTGCATCTATACAGGACACACCAGCACAGGAGCAGTGCAATGACGCAGGTATCAGCAGGCGTGACCGTGCATCCGGCAAGGCAGCCGCTACCCGGGCCGGGCAGGGCTTGGCACTGGTTGACGCAGGGACTTGGCCTGTGGCGTGGCGCCCTCTGGCAGGGGCTGCTGCTGGCGTTGCTGCCGTTGATCTTCGAAGGCCTGCTGCAACTGCTGCCGGCGGTAGGCATCGTGCTTTCCAAGCTGCTCACGCCGTTGGCCGGTGCGCTGGCCCTGTGGTGGTTGCATCGCCGATGCCAGCGTGCGGGCGGCTTGCCGGTGTACGGCCTGCCGGGCTGGCCGGTGGCCGTGGCCGTCATGCTGATGGGTCTTTTCGTGTTCGCCTGGCAGACCGCCGTGCTGGCCCTGCTTGCCGGGCCGGGCTGCGCGCTGTCGCTGCTGCAGGGCGACATGGCGGCGCTGGCAGGCCTGCGCTGGCCGTTGGCGCTGATGCTGGCCAGTGGCATGTTGCCGGCGGCCCTGCTCGGGCTGATGTCCATGCAGATGGTGCTGGGAGGGCAGTCGCTACAGGTTGCCTGGCGTTGGAATTGGTCGGTGGTGAAACGCTGTTGGCAGCCCTTGCTGGTGTGGCATGTGGTGCTGGCGCTGCTGTTGTTCAGTCTGTTGTGGTGGCCTTGGGGGCTGTTGCTGTTGGCACCGCTGGGGCTGCATGGCGGCTATGCGATGTGGTGCGACATCGTCAGCGGGCAGGCGGAGGACAGGCATGCTGCCGGCAGCGGTCTCTGAGTTGCTGGCAGGGTACTTGCCGCTGCTGCGGCGTCTGGCGGCCGGTTACGCACGGCAGACCGGCGACCAGGAGGACCTGGTGCAGGAGATGGTCATTGCCCTGTGGAAGGCGCTGCCGCGCTGGCGTGGCCAGACCGCGTTGAGCCAGAAGGCGTTTGTGGCCCGGGTCGGGCAATACACCGCACTGCAATGGCTGCGCGCGCGTGAGCCGTCGCATGCCGACGAGTCCGTGCTCGAAACGCTTCCTTGCATGCAGGCCCGGCCTGACGCACAGGCAGAGGCGGGGCAACGCCAGGCCGCCCTGCTGTCGGCGGTGCGCGAGCTGCCCGATGGACAGCGTGAGTGCGTGCTGCTGGTGCTGGAAGGGTTCGACCATGGGCAAATCGCCGACATCCTGGGTGTGGCCATCAATACGGTGGATCAACGCCTGAGCCGGGCCCGGGCCCGGCTGCGCAACCAACTGGAGGGCAGCTGATGAGTGAGCATGAGTGGGACGCCCTGGGGCAGCAGTGGCAACAGCAGGCACAGCCCGCGGCCGATGATGTGCGTACCCTGGAGGCGGCCCTGCACCATTACCGCCAGACATACCGGCGCGGGCTGTACGGCGATGGGTTCGGCCTGCTGGTGGTGGCCGGGCTGCTGGTCTGGACGCTTCTCGCCAAACCGGGCCATGCCGTGATCCAGGCCGGGCTGACGCTGGTGTTGCTGCTGTGGCAAGGCGGGCTGTGGTGGCTGCGCCGGCATTGGGGGCTGGACCATGCCTGCAACGGGCTGCGCCAGATGCTTCTGGCCGACTTGCGCCTGGCACGTTATCGCCTGCTCTACCACGCTCTGGGCCTGCCGCTGGGCGCACTGATGCTGGCCTGGGCCTGGCCGCAATTGCCGCCGTTGGCTGGAACCGCACAGGCAAGGACGATGCTGGTGGCCGTCGCGCTGGGCAGTGTGGGTTATGCGCTGTGGGCGGGCTGGCAGGCCTGGCGCCGGATCTCACGGATGCGCGTTCAGTTGCAGCGGCTGGATGACGGCGAGGGCTGAACGGATTGCCGTCATTTGCACGGGGGGAGGAGCGGTGGCTTGAATCATCGGCCGCTCGCCCCATCTTGGGAATTCAACACGGAGTACCGCGATGGATCCCAGCCAGAACCCCACTGTTTTTCATGCCACCACCATCTGCTGCGTGCGTCGCGGCGACAAGGTGGCCATTGCCGGTGACGGCCAGGTGACCCTGGGCCACACGGTGATGAAGGGCAATGCACGCAAGGTGCGCCGGCTGGGCCGTGATGGCCAGGTGCTGGCCGGTTTTGCCGGTGCCGCTGCCGATGCCTTCACCCTGTTCGAACTGTTCGAGGCCAAGCTGGAAAAGCACGGCCAGCTGACCCGTGCGGCGGTGGAGCTGGCCAAGGACTGGCGTACCGACCGCCGTTACGGAAAGCTCGAAGCCCTGCTGGCGGTGGCCGACCGCGAGACCTCGCTGATCATCAGCGGTACCGGTGATGTGATCGAGCCGGAGGACGGCATCATCGCCATCGGCTCGGGCGGCTCCTACGCCCTGAGCGCGGCGCGCGCGCTGCTGGCCCACACCGAGCTGGATGCCCGCACTGTGGCCAGCGAGGCGATCAACATCGCCGGCGGCATCTGCATCTACACCAACAAGAACGTGGTGGTCGAGGAGCTGTAAGCCGCATGGCTTGCCGCATTCATCGCCCACGTTACTGTTACCCAGGAATTGCCCATGAGCACCAAGATCGAAATCACTTCCGCCTCGATGACCCCGCGCGAGATCGTGCAGGAGCTGGACCGCCACATCGTCGGCCAGCACGACGCCAAGCGTGCGGTGGCCATTGCCCTGCGCAACCGCTGGCGCCGCATGCAGCTGGCACCGGAGCTGCGCAACGAGGTGATGCCCAAGAACATCCTGATGATCGGCCCCACCGGCGTGGGCAAGACCGAGATCGCGCGTCGCCTGGCCACCCTGGCCAATGCGCCGTTCGTCAAGGTCGAAGCCACCCGTTTCACCGAGGTCGGCTATGTCGGCAAGGATGTTGAGCAGATCATCCGCGACCTGGCCGACACCGCGGTCAAGCTGTACCGCGAGCAGGCCAAGGTGCGTGTGCGCGTGCAGGCTGAAGAAAAGGCCGAAGACCGCATCCTCGATGCACTGCTGCCGCGTCGCAGTGTTGGCATGGGCTTTGATGCCGAAGCCGCCCGCAACGAGCCGTCGGCAGCCGACAGCGAGACCCGGATCAAGTTCCGCCGCATGCTGCGCGCCGGTGAGCTGGACGCGCGCGAGATCGAGCTGGACCTGATGGCCAACATCAGCACCGACATCATGACCCCGCCGGGCATGGAGGAGATGGGCCAGCAGCTCAAGGCCATGTTCGCCAACCTGGGCAACAGCAAGGCCAGCAAGCGCACTTTGACCATTGCCGCGGCACGTCCGCTGCTGATCGAGGAGGAGGCCGCCAAGCTGGTCAACGAGGAAGACATCCGCGCCGCGGCGATCGAGGCCTGCGAGCAGCACGGCATTGTCTTCATCGACGAGATCGACAAGGTCGCCAAGCGCAGCGATGCCGGCAGCAATGGCGGTGATGTCAGCCGCGAGGGCGTGCAGCGCGACCTGCTGCCACTGGTGGAAGGCTCCAATGTCTCCACCAAGTACGGCACGGTGAAGACCGACCACATCCTGTTCATTGCCTCCGGTGCCTTCCACCTGGCCAAGCCGAGCGACCTGATCCCGGAACTGCAGGGCCGCTTCCCGATCCGGGTCGAGCTGGGCGCGTTGAGCAAGGAGGACTTCGTGCGCATCCTGACCGAGCCCAAGGCCGCCCTGACCAAGCAGTACATCGCCCTGATGGGCACCGAAGGGGTGCAGGTGGAATTCACCGCCGAGGCGGTGGACCGCCTGGCCGAAATCGCCGCCCAGGTCAACGAACGCCAGGAGAACATCGGTGCGCGTCGCCTGCACACGGTGCTGGAGCGCTTGCTGGACAAGCTCAGCTTCGAGGCCCCGGACCGCGACGGCCAGCAGGTGCGCATCGATGCGGCCTTCGTCGACAGCCATCTGGGCGAGCTGGTCAGGGATCCGGACCTGAGCCGTTACATCCTGTAAACAGCACGACAGTCTTCATGACGACGGGGCGGCCATTGGCCGCCCCGTTTTTTTGCATTGCCGTGGTTGTCAGCCCGCCTCAGGCGGCAGGTGCCGGGTCCAGTTGGCCCGGGGTGAAGCTGTCGGCACTGACCAGGGTGCTGAGCAGGGCATCCAGCGCGGCCATGCCATCGCGGTACATGTCGATCGACTCGGGCTGGAAGATGCGGTTGTAGAGCACGCCGGTCAGGATGATGTGGAGCATGCGCGCGGCGTGGTCGGCCGTCACCCCGCTGCGCAGCTGGCCCAGCACGTTGGCGCGGTTCAGGGCACTGATGATCAGTGCATTGCAGTCCTTGAAGCCATCGGCGTGGGTCTGGCGCAGGATCTGGCTCTCGTTGGACAGGTCGTTGCGCAGCATCAGCTCGAGCAGGCCACGCAGGCGGGGGCTGGCTTCCAGCTCGCGCCACGAATTGAGGAAGGCCGCGCGCAGGTCCTGGACCGGCGTGTTGCGGGTGGCCGAGGAGGCCCACTCCAGTTTCTGCATGAAGGGCACACGGCAGCGGGTGATCACCGCGGCCAGGACCTCGCTCTTGTTCTTGAAGTGCCAGTACACCGCGCCGCGCGAGAAACCGGCGCGCGCAGCGATCTTCTCCAGCGAGGTGGCCGCGATTCCGTTTTCCTGGAAACAGGCTTCGGCAGCATCAAGGATGCCGTCGCGTGTGGCCTGGGTTTCCTCTTTGGTCTTGCGTGCCATGGGAAAGTGTGTGCAGCTTCGGAAAATGAATGTTTGCAGAGTCTAACGCGTAACAAACAGACGTGCATGTATGTATACTGAGCCCCTTGTCCCTGTGGGGTCGGGGTAGTCATTACCGGCACCCGGGGCGCAACCCGCTTCACTCGGCACTAGGCCCGTTTTTGGCATGGTGCCGCATGCCCAATTTTCCATTGTGAGCACTCCTCCATGTTGCCTTCACGTTTTCGTACCGTCACCCTGGCCGCCGCGCTTGCCGTCTCCCTTGCCGCCTGTGGTGGCGCACCGCAGGGCCCGCAGCAGGGCCCCGGCCAGGTCACCGTGGTGACCCTGAAGACCGAAACGATCAATCTCGACCGCGAACTGCCCGGCCGCACCTCGGCCTACCAGGTGGCCGAAGTACGGCCGCAGGTCAGCGGCATCATCGCCCGTCGCCTGTTTGTCGAGGGCAGCGAGGTCAAGGCTGGCCAGCCGCTGTACCAGATCGAGGATGCGACCTACCGCGCCGCCGCCGCCAGCGCCCAGGCCCAGGTCGAACGCGCCAGCGCCAATGCCGAGCAGGCCCGCCTGGCCGCCCGCCGTATCGGCGAGCTGGCCCGCATCAACGCGGTCAGCGCGCAGGAAAACGAGAACGCGCAGGCTGCCTTGAAGACCGCCGAGGCCGACCTGGCCGCCGCGCGCGCCTCGCTGCAGCAGGCCAATGTAACCCTGGGCTATGCCCGCATCACCTCGCCGATCAGCGGCCGCATCGGCAAGTCCGCGGTCACCCAGGGCGCCCTGGTAACCGCCAACCAGGCCGATGCGCTGGCTGTGGTCAACCAGCTGGATCCGATCTATGTGGACCTGACCCAGTCGGCTGCCGAGCTGACCCAGCTGCGTCGTGACATGGCTGCCGGCAAGTTGCAGGCCAACAGCCAGATGCCGGTTAGCATCCTTCTGGATGACGGCAGCACCTATGCCCACCAGGGCGTGCTGGAGTCCTCCGAAGTCAGCGTTGACCCGTCCACCGGCAGCTTCGGCATGCGGGTCAAGGTTGACAATCCCGATGGCCTGCTGATGCCGGGCATGTACGTGCGTGCGGCCATTGGTACCGGTACCCGTGACCAGGCGCTGCTGGTGCCGATGCAGGGCGTGCAGCGTGATGCCAAGGGCAACACCTCCTCGATGGTGGTCGATGCCGAAGGCAAGGTCGCCTCGCGCCCGATCCAGGTCAGCCAGGCCATCGGTGACAAGTGGCTGGTCGAAGGCGGCCTGGTCGCTGGCGACAAGGTGATCGTCGAAGGCCTGCAGAAGATTGGCGTCGGCATGCCGGTCAATGCCACCGAGAAGGGTGCCGAACCGGCAGCCCCCGCCGACGCAGCCCAGGCTGCGGCCGCCGCTGCGCCGGCTGACGCGAAGTAAGCGGAGACTTCCATGGCACGTTTCTTTATCGATCGCCCCATCTTTGCGTGGGTGATCGCCTTGATCATCATGCTTGCCGGCGCCCTGGCCGTGTTCAAGCTGCCGGTCTCGATGTACCCGGCCGTGGCACCGCCATCGGTCGAAATCACCGCCACCTACCCGGGTGCGTCGGCCAAGGTGGTGGAGGACTCGGTGACCCAGATCATCGAGCAGAACATGAAGGGCATCGATGGTCTGATGTACTTCTCCTCCAACAGCGCCGGCAACGGCCGCGCCACCATCACCCTGACCTTCCAGAGTGGTACCGATCCGGACATCGCCCAGGTCCAGGTGCAGAACAAGCTGCAGCTGGCCACTCCGTTGTTGCCGCAAGCGGTGCAGCAGCAGGGCGTGAATGTGGCCAAGGCCTCCAAGAGCTTCCTGCAGGTGGCCGCGTTCGTGTCCGAAGACGGCTCGATGGATGCCAACGACATCGCCGACTACGTCAGCTCCAACGTGGCCGACCCGCTCAGCCGTGTGCCGGGCGTGGGCTCGATCCAGGTGTTCGGTGGCAAGTACGCCATGCGCATCTGGCTGGACCCCAACAAGCTGCAGGCCTACAAGCTGTCGGTGGATGAGGTGGCTGCGGCCATCCGTGGCCAGAATGCCCAGGTGGCCATCGGCCAGCTCGGCGGCGCGCCGTCGATCCAGGGCCAGCAGCTCAACGCCACCATCAATGCGCAGGAACGCCTGCAGACCCCGGAACAGTTCCGCAACATCGTCGTGCGCAGCAGTGATGCCGGCAGCGAACTGCGCCTGGGTGATGTGGCCCGTGTCGAGCTCGGTGCCGAGACCTACGATTTTGTGACCCGTTTCGACGGCAAGCCGTCCACCGGTATTGCCATCACCCTGGCCTCCGGCGCCAACGCGCTGGATACCGCCGAGGGTGTGAACCAGACCCTGAAGGAACTGGAAGCCGGTTTCCCGGCCGGCCTGAAGTCGGTGGTGGCCTATGACACCACCCCGTTCGTCAAGGTGTCGATCAAGGGCGTGATCAAGACCCTGCTCGAAGCCGTGGTGCTGGTCTTCCTGGTGATGTACCTGTTCCTGCAGAACTTCCGCGCCACCCTGATCCCGACCATCGCCGTGCCGGTGGTGCTGCTGGGTACCTTCGGCGTGCTGTCGGCACTGGGCTTCTCGATCAACATGCTGACCATGTTCGCCATGGTGCTGGCCATCGGCCTGCTGGTGGACGATGCCATCGTGGTGGTGGAAAACGTCGAGCGCATCATGGCCGAGGAAGGCCTGTCGCCGCTGGAAGCCACCCGCAAGTCGATGGACCAGATCACCGGCGCCCTGGTGGGTATCGGCCTGGTGCTGTCGGCCGTGTTCGTGCCGATGGCCTTCATGGATGGCGCCACCGGCGTGATCTACCGCCAGTTCTCGGCCACCATCGTTTCGGCGATGGCCCTGTCGGTGATCGTGGCCATCGTGCTGACCCCGGCACTGTGCGCGACCATGCTCAAGCCGCTGCCCAAGGGCGAGCACCACGTCAAGCACACCGGTTTGCTGGGGCGCTTCTTTGACTGGTTCAACGGCTTCTTTGACCGCACCTCCGGCAAGTACCAGGGCGGCGTGCGCGGCATCCTGGCCCGTCCGGGTCGTTTCATGGCGGTCTTTGTCGCCTTGGCCGTGGTGATGGGCGTGCTGTTTGCACGCCTGCCCAGTTCGTTCCTGCCCAACGAGGACCAGGGCATCCTGATGGCGATGGTCTCCACCCCGGTGGGCGCCACCCAGGAACGTACCCTGGAGTCGATCGCCAAGCTGGAAAACCACTTCCTGGAAAATGAATCGGAACTGGTGGAGTCGGTGTTCTCGGTGCAGGGCTTCAGCTTTGCCGGCATGGGCCAGAACTCCGGTATGGCCTTCATCAAGCTCAAGGACTGGGAAGAGCGCAAGCAGGCCGACCAGCAGGTCACTGCGGTGGCCGGGCGCGCGATGGGCGCGCTGATGCAGGTCAAGGACGCCTTCATCTTCGCCTTTGCTCCGCCGGCGATGACCGAGCTGGGTGTGGGCAACGGCTACACCTTCTTCCTGAAGGACATGACCGGCCAGGGCCACGAGGCCCTCACTGCCGCACGCAACCAGTTGCTGGGCATGACCGGGCAGAGTGACAAGCTGGTCAATGTGCGCCCGAACGGCCAGGACGACACCCCGCAGCTGCGTCTGGACATCGACCCGGCAAAGGCCGGCGCGCATGACCTGAGCATGGCCACCATCAACTCCACCCTGGCCACTGCCTGGGGCTCGAGCTACATCGATGACTTCATCGACCGTGGCCGGGTCAAGCGCGTCTACCTGCAGGCTGACCAGGACTTCCGCATGACCCCGGAAGACTTCCACCTGTGGTCGGTGAAGAACAGCAAGGGCGAGATGGTGCCGTTCAGCGCCTTCGCCACCTATCACTGGGATTACGGTTCCCCACGTCTGGAGCGCTACAACGGCGTCAGCGCGGTGGAAATCCAGGGCGAGGCTGCCCCGGGTGTGGCCTCCGGTGATGCAATGGACGAGGTCGAAAAGCTGTCCAAGCAGCTGCCGCCAGGCTTCAGCATCGAATGGACGGCCCTGTCCTACCAGGAACGTGCTGCCGGCAACCAGACCCCGATGCTGTATGCGTTGTCGCTGATCGTGGTGTTCCTGTGCCTTGCCGCCCTGTATGAGAGCTGGTCGGTGCCGACGGCCGTGTTGCTGGTGGCGCCGCTGGGTATCCTGGGTGCAGTGCTGGCCAACACCATGCGCGGCATGGAGCGCGACATCTACTTCCAGGTGGCGATGCTGACCACCGTCGGCCTGACCTCCAAGAACGCGATCCTGATCGTGGAATTTGCCAAGGAGCATCTGGAAGCCGGCGCCAATGTTATCGATGCGACCATGCACGCCGTGCGTGACCGTCTGCGCCCGATCATCATGACCTCGCTGGCCTTCGGCCTGGGCGTGCTGCCGCTGGCCATCGCTTCCGGTGCCGGTTCCGGCGCCCAGCGTGCCATCGGTACCGGTGTGCTCGGTGGCATGGTGGTGGGTACCTTCCTGGGTGTGTTCTTCATCCCGCTGTTCTTCGTGGTGATCCAGCGCCTGTTCAACCGCAACAAGAACAAGGAGTCCAACCATGGCTAAGTTGAAGACCTCGGCCATGGCCCTGGCAATTGCCGTGGCTTTCACCGGCTGTGCAATGCTCGAGCCGCGTCTGCCGGCCGCCCAGGCTGACATCCCGGTCAGCTGGCCGTTGCCCGAAGCCGGCAGCGCGCCGGTGGCCGATGCCCCGAGCGTGGCCGACATCGGCTGGCGTGACTTCTTTGTCGACGAGCGCCTGGAGCAGGTCATCGCCCAGGCCCTGGAAAACAACCGCGACCTGCGCGTGGCCGTGCTCAATGTCGAGCGTGCCCAGGCCCAGTACCGCATCGCCCGTGCCGACCGTGTGCCGGCCCTGGGCGTGACCGGGCAGATGGAACGGGTGGGCGGTGATGTGCCCACCACCGAGCAGTACAGCGTCACCCTCGGGGTGTCGGCGTTCGAGCTGGACCTGTTCGGCCGTGTGCGCAACCTCAGCCACGCCGCGTTGCAGCGTTACCTGTCCACCGAGCAGTCGCAGCGTTCGGCCCAGCTGGCCCTGGTGGCCCAGGTGGCCGGCAGCTGGCTGTCGTTGGGGGCTGACGAGCAGGCCCTGAGCATTGCCCGCGACACCCTGACCAGCTACGAAGAGTCGCTGGGCCTGGCCGAGAAGATGTTCGAGTTCGGTGCCACCTCGGCCCTGCAGCTCAACCAGACCCGTACCCTGGTCGAATCGGCCCGTGCCGATGTGGCCCGCTACACCGGCCAGGTCGCCCAGGGCCGCAATGCCCTGAACCTGCTGGTCGGCCAGCCGGTGGATGCCTCGTTGCTGCCCACCGAACTGGACCTGGCCAGCAGTGGCATCGATGCCTTGCCGGCGGGGGTGCCGTCGGATGTGCTGCTGCGCCGTCCCGATGTGATGGCGGCCGAGTACCAGCTGCGCAGTGCCAATGCCAACATCGGTGCCGCACGGGCGGCGTTCTTCCCGTCGATCCGCCTGACCGGCGGGGTGGGCAGTGCCAGTGGCGAGTTGTCCGGGCTGTTCGAGTCGGGCACCAAGATCTGGAGCTTCACCCCGCAGATCAGCCTGCCGATCTTCCAGGGCGGCGCCCTGCGCGCCAACCTGGGCATGGCCAATGCCGACCGTGACATCGCCCTGGCCCAGTACGAGAAGGCGATCCAGAGCGGTTTTGCCGAAGTGGCTGACGGCCTGGCCCTGAGCCAGACCCTGGCCCAGCAGCGCACGGCGATGGAAGCCCTGCTGGCCGCCGCGCAGCAGGCCCATGACCTGTCCCAGGCCCGCTATGACGCCGGCATGGACAGCTTCCTGGTCCTGCTCGATGCCCGTCGCAACCTGTATTCGGCCCGTCAGGGGCTGGTGGCCGTGCAGCTGGCCGAGCAGGCCAACCGCATCGGCCTGTACAAGGCGTTGGGTGGTGGCTGGGTGGAAACGGCTGGCACCACGCCGTAACCATGCCGGGTTGATGTACAGCAAAAGGCCGCCTGCGAGGGCGGCCTTTTGTGTTGCAGGGCGGCGGCGCTGCTCAGTCCTCGCCGATGTCCTCGTTCCACAGCGCCGGGTGGGCGGTGGTGAAGCGTTCCATCATCTCGATGCAGCGTTCGTCGGCCAGGTCGATGACCTTGACCCCGGCCTCGCGCAGCCAGTCGATGCCGCCGGCAAAGGTGACCGATTCGCCCACCACCACGGTGCCGATGTTGAACTGGCGCACCAGGCCGGAGCAGTACCAGCACGGGGCCAGGGTGGTGACCATGATGGTGTCGCGGTAGGAGCGCTGGCGGCCGGCCTTGCGGAAGGCGTCGGTCTCGCCGTGGATGGACGGGTCGCCTTCCTGCACGCGGCGGTTGTGGCCGCAGCCGAGCAGGCGGCCATCGTTGTGGTACAGCGCCGCACCGATCGGGATGCCACCTTCTGCCAGGCCGGCGCGGGCCTGGTCAATGGCCGTTTCCAGCAATGCACGGTAGTCGGGGGTGGTGATCATGGGGCAGTCCCTGAAGTGGATGCCGGCCAGTGTGCCTGATTGCACGCGCATCGTTGCAGCACCGTTTGCGCAGGCTGTGCTATCACTGCCATTTCGCGGCCCACGGGCCGGCCTGCAGTGCGATAATGAACCCATGAGCCAATCCCCCTACGAAAGCGGTACCACCCACTTCGGTTTCCGCGATGTTGCGGCCAAGGACAAGCAGAAGCTGGTCGCAGAAGTGTTCACCTCGGTCGCCGGCAAGTACGACCTGATGAACGACCTGATGAGCCTGGGCATCCACCGTGCCTGGAAGCGTTATTTCGTGGCCACCGCGCAGGTCAAGCCGGGTGACCGCGTGCTCGACCTGGCTGGCGGCACCGGCGACATCGCCGCGCTGCTCAAGGACCGGGTGGGCAAGGACGGCTACATCGTGCTGGGCGACATCAACGCCGGCATGCTCACCGTTGGCCGTGACCGTCTGCTCAACCGTGGCCTGGTGTTCGGCCTGGATTACGTCCAGCTCAATGCCGAGGCGCTGCCGTTCCCCGATGCCAGTTTTGACCTGGTCACCATTGCCTTCGGCCTGCGCAACGTCACCGACAAGGACAAGGCCCTGGCCGAGATGTACCGCGTGCTCAAGCCCGGTGGCCAGGCCCGCGTGCTGGAGTTCTCCGAAGTCACCGCCGAGTGGTTCAAGCCGATCTACGACTTCCACTCCTTCAAGGTGCTGCCCAAGCTGGGCAAGCTGTTTGCCCATGGTGATGGCGACAGCTACCAGTACCTGGCCGAGAGCATCCGCAAGCACCCGCCGCAGGAAGAGCTCAAGGGCATGATGGGGCAGGCCGGTTTCGAGCGCTGCCACTACAAGAACCTGTCCGGCGGGATCTGCGCGATCCATTCCGGCTACAAGCTCTGACCCGGCGGGCCAACGCCGGGACAGGACGGGCCGCGCCTTGCGTGGCCCGTTTTTTATTTGCACAGGCGCAGGGCGTTACACTGGGCGCTTTCTCTAGTTGGGTTGATCCATGCGTCCTTCGTCCTTGATCCTGCCGCTGGCCATCGCCCTGGTGCTGGGCACCGCCGGTTGCAGCGAATCGACCACCGCTCCGGCCGCTCCGGCCACGGCAACCAGCGAGGCTTCCATGAGCACGTCGCGCAGCCACGATGAAAGCTCCTACGCGCAGCCGGAGAAGGTGGTCATCACCGATCTGGCGCTGGATCTGGACCTGGATTTCGATGCCCGCCAGATCAGCGGCACCGCCACCTACACCCTGGACTGGAAGCGTGATGACGCCAACGAGCTGGTGCTGGACACCCGCGAGCTGGACATCCGCAAGGTCGAGGCGATCGGTGCTGACGGCAGTGCCGCCGAGCTGGCCTACACCCTGGCCCCGGCCGACAAGGTGTTCGGCTCCAAGCTGACCATTACCGCGATGAGCCAGCCGGCCAAGGTGCGCATCACCTATGCCACCGCGCCGACCGCTTCGGGCCTGCAGTGGCTGGAGCCGGGCATGACCGAGGGCGGCAAGCTGCCTTTCATGTTCAGCCAGTCCCAGGCCATCCATGGCCGTTCCTGGATTCCGTTGCAGGACACCCCGGGTGTGCGTTTCACCTACAGCGCCACGGTGCGTTCGCGCCCGGACGTGATGGTGCTGATGAGTGCGGACAACGCGCCTGATGCGGTACGTGATGGCGAGTACAGCTTCACCATGCCGCAGCCGATCCCGTCCTACCTGCTGGCCATTGCCGCCGGTGACCTGGTGTTCCAGCCGGTGTCGCCGCGTTCGGGCATCTGGGCCGAACCGAGCATGGTCGGCAAGGCGGCCAAGGAATTCGAAGACACCGAAAAGATGATTGTGGCCACCGAGAAGCTCTACGGCGAATACCGCTGGGGCCGCTACGACATGCTGGTGCTGCCGCCGTCCTTCCCCTTCGGTGGCATGGAGAACCCGCGCCTGACCTTTGCCACCCCGACCGTGATCACCGGCGACAAGTCGCTGGTGTCGCTGATTGCCCATGAACTGGCCCACAGCTGGTCGGGCAACCTGGTGACCAACTCCAGCTGGAAGGACATCTGGCTCAACGAGGGTTTCACCAGCTACGTGCAGAGCCGCATTGTCGAGGCGGTGTACGGCAAGGAAATGGCCGACATGGAGCGCATGATCGACCAGGCCGGGCTGAAGGAGGAGCTGGCCGATACCCCGGAAGCCCAGCAGTTGCTGGCCCTGGCCCCGCTGGGCGAGCTGGACCCGGACGAGGCGCTGTCCAGCGTGGCCTATGACAAGGGCGCCTGGTTCCTGCAGTTCCTGGAGCAGCGCTTCGGCCGCGAGGTGTTCGATGCCTTCCTGCGTGGCTGGTTTGACAGCCATGCCTTCGGCAGCACCGATACCGATACCTTCGTGGCCTACCTCAACGCCGAATTGGTGAGCAAGAACCCGCATGCGGTCAGTGCGGCCGAGCTGGATGCCTGGATCAACCAGCCGGGTATCCCGTCCACCGCGCCGAAGGCCATCTCGCGCAATTTCGCCATCGTCGACAGCGCCCGCATTGCGGTGCAGGGCAGCGGCGAGCTGCCCAACCGTGAAGTGACCCGCCATTGGGTGACCCAGGAATGGGTGCACTTCATCTCCGGCCTGGGCGATACCCAGGAGGTGGAACTGCTGGCCAAGCTGGACAAGGCCTATGGCCTGACCGGCACCAGCAATGGCGAGATCGCCATGCGCTGGTATCCGCTGGCCATCCGCAGCGGCTATGACGCCGCGGTGCCGCAGGCGCAGGCCTTCATCGAGAAGGTCGGCCGTCGCAAGCTGATCATGCCGATCTATGCCGAGCTGGTGAAAACCCAGGCCGGGCTGGAGGCGGCGCGCACCAGTTTCGAGCGCGCCCGTGCCGGTTACCACCCGATCACCACCGCGTCGGTGGAGGCCATGCTGGCCCAGGCCAAGCCGGCCAACTGAGCTTCAAGCCATTGATGTGAAAGCAAACGGCGGGCCGCAAGGCCCGCCGTTTGCTTGTGTGTGCGTCATCGGGGGAGTTGGTCATGCCGGTGTCACTGCACGCATGCATCTTTTGTGTGAAACTGGCGTGAACAAATACGTTTCATAACCTGCCGGCGCAAGGCGGGCATTGCCGGCCGTAGCGAGCGGACGGTTTCCAATCGGGGTGGGCACAGGCATGGGCGAGGCGGCAGCAAACGGCGCATACGAACGGTTCAAGCCGGCGGCATGGCAGGCGTGCGGGCCCGAACATGGCCAGCACAACGGGCTGGCTGCCGTTGGTGCCGACGAGGATGCCCTGCAATGGGCGCTGCTGCGTCCGCAATTGCTGTTCCTGGTCCGCTGGCCGGATCCGCGCCAGGTACCCGAGGCGGTGGGCTGGGGCAATACGGTGCGCGTATGTGCCTTGCTGGGCCGGCGCCAGAGCGCCGCTTTCCTGGTTGCGCAGTTGCTGGGCATGGACAGTGCGCGTTGTCAGCAGGTGCTGCTGCTGCTGTGGCGGCAGGGCTGTCTGCAGTGCACGGGCAGCGGGCCGGGGGCGGTGCCCTCGACTGCCGGCAGCCTGTCCGATCCGGCGCCCACCACGCCGGCAGGTTCATTCATCGTGCGCCTGTGGCGGCGTCTGGCGGGGCTGGGACAGGACTGAGCGCAGGAGGGGTCTATGGAATGGAATATTGCCTTCATGGGGCCGGTCGGAGCGGGCAAGACCACGGCAATCAGCTCGGTCAGTGACATCGACTGCCTGGATACCGAGGTGGCCCATTACGAGGGCAGCCCGGACAGCAGCAAGCTGACCACCACCGTGGCCCTGGACATGGGCGTGCTGGAGCTGGGCGGCGACGACCGCCTGCGCCTGCAGGGGGCGCCCGGCCAGCAGCGCTTTGATTACATGTGGGACATCCTGCTGGCGCAGGCCCAGGCGGTGGTGATCCTGGTCGGCGCCGGCGTGCAGGCGCAGCAGGAGCTTGATTTCTACCTGGCCCAGGTCCGGCGTCTGACCGAAGGGCAGGGGCGGGCGGTACCGGTGGTGATCGGCCTGACCCATGCCGATGCCGTGCAGGACAGTGCTGGCCTGCGCTTTGCCGGGCAGGGCTGCCCGTGCAGCCAGTGCCAGCCGCCCATCGTGCCGGTGGATGCGCGTGAGCGCGGCAGTGTGGTGCGCCTGCTGCAGGTGGTGACCGCGCTGCTGGAAGTGAGCGTGCGTCATCCCGAGCCGGCATTGCACCAGTGGCAGTGCCAGATGGCCGGGCGTGCGGGATTGCAGTGAGCGGCAGCAATGCCAGAGGAGTGGACGTGGAGCAAAGCGTTGAAAAGGCGGCGCGTGCGATCCTGCGCCAGTTGCAGGGCACCGAGCCCGGCATCCAGGCGCTGGCCTGGGTGGACCGGGCCGGGCAGGTGGTGACCGCGCTGTTCCAGACCGGCAACCAGGACCGGGTCGGGGCGATGAGCGCCTCGTTGCTGGCGCTGTCGGCTGCCGCCAGTCGCGAGGTGGCACTGGGGCCGTTGCACCAGGTCATTCTCAATGGTGCCGAAGGCACCATGCTGCTGACCGGCACCGGCAAGGATCATGTCTTGTTGATCGCTGCCGACACCAAGGTCAACCTGGGACGTCTGCTGCTGCATGCGCAGTCGGTCGGCAACCGCCTGGCCGAGCTGGCCACAAGGTCCGAGGTACCGGTGCTGGCCTGAGCATGTGCGGGCTACACTGCAGTCACCTTTTTGGTTTGCGAGTTGCCCGTCCGATGAAAATGATTGCCCTGCCTGCCTTGCTGGCCGTCCTGGCCCTGAGTGCCTGCGCTGATCCGGAAGCCGAACGTGCCAAGGCCGAGGCGGCGGCAGCGGCTGAAAATGCACGCAAGGAGCAGGAAGCGGCGCTGATCGCCGGCAACTTCGAGCAGGCCGTGGCGGCGGCGGACTGGGATCGCGCCCGCCTGCAGGGCGTCTCCTTGCTGGATCAGTATCCCGATAGCGCTGCAGCGGCAGCCGTGGCGGCGCAGATGGACGTGGTGCGTGAGAAGGCCGAGGCCGCGCGCGAACTGCGCCGGCTGCAGGCGTTGTGGCACTACAACCAGGTCGCCGCCGGCAGTGGCCTGCAGAAGTCGGCGGCGATCTATGCCAAGACCCCGGTGGATGTGGACGGCAGCGGGGCCAAGGCGGTGCAGCTGGTGTTCCGTGACCACCCGCAGTGGAAGCAGCATGCCTACCTGGTGTTGCAGGCGGGGGACTTCCGCTGTGCCGGTGGTTGCCAGGTCAAGGTGCGCATTGATGATGGCCCGGTGCGCTCGATGGCGGCCTGGCGCCCGGACACCGACGAGGCGATCGCCATGTTCATCACCGACCACAAGCAGCTGTGGAAGAACGCCGCCCAGGCCAGCCAGTTGAGTATTGAATTCCCGGTCAAGGCCGGTGGTACCCGCACGGCGGTATTCGAGACCAAGGGAGTGGATGCCACCACCCTGCCGGCACGCTGGAACTGATCGATCAGGCCGCGGGTGCGACCATGACCTGGTTGCGCCCGTTGCCCTTGGCCCGGTACAGCGCCTTGTCGGCATGGTGCAGCACGGTGTCGATGTGGCGTTCGTCATGCCGGCCCAGGACGGCCACCCCGATGGACAGGGTCACCGCCAACGGCGGCAGGCCGGGAAACAGCACGAAGGGCTCCTCGTCGATGCGCTGGCGCAGTGTTTCGGCCAGTTGACGGCTCTGCTCCAGGTCGGCGTCGGGTAGCAGCACGGCAAACTCCTCGCCGCCGAGGCGGCCGATCATCGCGCTTTCGGGCAGGCTGGTGCGCAGGCGTTGGGCCACCTCGGACAGCACCCGGTCACCGGAGGCATGGCCGTAGCGGTCATTGATCTGCTTGAACAGGTCAATGTCGATCATCAGGGTGCCGATCTGGCGGTGGCGGTCACGCAGCTGCTGCTGGATCTGTTCGAAGAAGCCGGCGCGGCTGAGGATGCCGGTCAGTGCATCGTGGGCCGCCGCGTGGTGCAGGGCCTTGAGCATGCGTTCGCGGGTGGCGCTCATCGCCGAGACCATCAGCGGGGCCACGGCGAGCATGGCCATGCCCAGGCGCAAGGACACCACTTCGGCCAGGCCCAGTTCGCTGACCCCCAGCCGGAGCTGGCCGGTGGCAATGCACAGCAGGGTGCCGATGCACACCACCAGGGTGCACAGGGCGGTGAGCCGCTGTGGGTAGAGCAGGGCGCACCAGAGCAGGGCCGGTACGCAGAACACCAGGGCCCCGGGGCCGCCGATCAGCAGTGCCAGCACGGCGCTGGCCAACAGCGTGGCCAGTGGCGCCCAGCGCAGGCGGCCAAGGCTGGCAGCGGGTGCCAGTGGCTGGTTGTTGGCAGTGAGCAGCAGGCTGGGCAGCAAGGCCATGTAGCAGACCAGCTCGGCCGAGAGCCAGTAGCTGATCGCCTGCAGGTGGTCCATTTCGAGCAGGAAGCGGGTGGCCGGCATGGCCACCAGTGCCGATACCAGGGCGGCCAGGGCACTGGCCAGCAGCAACAGCAGGATCGAGGACGGGCCCAGCAGCAGGCGGTTGAAATGCGGGCTGTTGCGCAACAGCAGATAGCCGGCAGCCACCCCGAGCAGGTTGGCGGCGGTCATGTGCAGGCTCAGTTCCAGGCTGCTGCCGGTGACCAGGTCGGCGCTGATGAAGGCCGCGGCGGCGCAGCTCCAGCCCGCGATGCCGGCCAGACGGCGACGACGCAGCAACCAGCCCATCAGCAGGGCGTTGCTGATCCAGACCACGGCAAGCATGTTTTCCGGCCGGCTGAAGATGCCGAGCAGGCAGCAGGCCAACAGGCTCAGGCCAAACCCCAGCAACAGGCTGGCGCTGGGTTGGCGGCTGCGCGAGAACAACTGCATGCAAATCCCCTTCAACGGCTGCCCAATGATGACAGCAAGCTGGTGCTCACGAAAGGAATCGAACCTTCGACCTCTTCCTTACCAAGGAAGTGCTCTACCGACTGAGCTACGTGAGCGACGCGGGGTGCAGCATGGTGCTCACGAAAGGAATCGAACCTTCGACCTCTTCCTTACCAAGGAAGTGCTCTACCGACTGAGCTACGTGAGCGGATTGTGGTGGCACCGCGATGGTGCTCACGAAAGGAATCGAACCTTCGACCTCTTCCTTACCAAGGAAGTGCTCTACCGACTGAGCTACGTGAGCACTGGGGGCCCGGGCGCATGCTGGTGCTCACGAAAGGAATCGAACCTTCGACCTCTTCCTTACCAAGGAAGTGCTCTACCGACTGAGCTACGTGAGCGCTGCGCCGTTCACGGCCGTGTGGGGCCGTAAACAGGAGCGGAATTTTAGCAGGAAATTACAGCGAGTAACCGAATTGCTGCTTGAATTCTTCGTTGAACTGGGCGAAATCGAAGTGCTGGTTCTGGGTGCCCGGATATTCGACCTTCAGGGCGCCCATCAGGTTGCCCATGCGGCCGATGGTCAGCCAGTCATAGCCATTTTCGATGCCGAACAGCAGGCCGGCGCGGAAGGCATCGCCACAGCCGGTCGGGTCGGTCACGCGGCGCTCGTGTGCCGGCGGGATGTCATAGCTCTTTTCCGGGGTGTGGATGACCGCACCCTTCGGGCCCTTGGTGGTGATGTAGGCCTTGACCCGCGACACGATCTGCTTTTCATCCCAGCCGGTGCGCTGCTGCAGCAGGTTGGACTCGTAGTCGTTGACCACGACGTAGTCGGCCTGTTCGATGAAGTCGCGCAGTTCCGGGCCGTTGAACAGCGGCATGGCCTGGCCCGGATCGAAGATGAAGGGGATGCCGCATTCGCGGAATTCGGCCGCGTTCTGGATCATGCCCTCGCGACCGTCCGGGGAGACGATGCCGATGGTCACGCCGGGCACATCGCGCACGTGGTTTTCATACGACTTGGCCATCGCGCCCGGGTGGAAGGCGGTGATCTGGTTGTTGTCGTGGTCGGTGGTGATGAACGCCTGCGGGGTGAACATGTCATCGATCACCTTCAGCTGCGACATGTCGATGCCGCACTTGGCGAAGTGCTCGCGGTACGGGCCGAAGTCCTGGCCGACGGTTGCCATCGGCACCGGCTTGCCGCCCAGCAGCTGCAGGTTGTAAGCGATGTTGCCGGCGCAGCCGCCGAATTCGCGGCGCATGGCCGGAACCAGGAACGACACGTTCAGGATGTGCACCTTGTCCGGCAGGATGTGGTTCTTGAACTGGTCCGGAAACACCATGATGGTGTCAAAGGCGAGGGAACCACAGATCAGAGCGGACATCGGATAAAGCCTTTCGGGTATATGGGGATAGGGCCTGACGCGCACGCGCGCAGGCGGACGCCCACAGGCGCCTCGAGCGGCATAGATTAACGCTTGTCGCCGCGCAGAACCAGAACCGGGGTCTGAACGGGTGATGTCGCAAGGTTGACGCAACGCGACCAAAGTCGCCCTTGACGGGCCTGCCGCCTTGCCCGCCCCCCGGTGGGTTGCTAGGCTTGTCAACCTTGTATTTCCGCCCGATTTTCGCCCCGTCCGCGGGCGGGGCGCGGCTGCCCTCCAGGACCATCTCCCCGAATGTTCAAGAAACTGCGCGGCATGTTTTCCAATGACCTGTCCATCGACCTGGGCACGGCCAATACCCTCATCTACGTGCGTGGCCAGGGCATCGTGCTCAACGAGCCGTCCGTGGTCGCCGTACGCCAGGACCGTGCCATCGGTGGCACCCGTTCGGTGGCTGCCGTCGGCGCCGAGGCCAAGCAGATGCTCGGCCGTACCCCGGGCAACATCACCACCATCCGCCCGATGAAGGATGGCGTGATCGCCGACTTCACCTACACCGAGGCGATGCTCAAGCACTTCATCAAGAAGGTGCACAAGTCACGCGTGCTGCGTCCGAGCCCGCGCGTGCTGGTCTGCGTGCCGGCCGGTTCGACCCAGGTCGAGCGCCGTGCGATCAAGGAATCGGCAGAAGAGGCCGGTGCACGTGATGTGTACCTTATCGAAGAGCCGATGGCCGCTGCCATCGGTGCCGGCCTGCCGGTGTCCGAGGCACGTGGTTCGATGGTCATCGACATCGGTGGTGGTACCACCGAGGTGGCGGTGATATCGCTCAACGGCATTGTCTATTCGGCCTCTGTGCGTATTGGCGGTGACCGTTTCGACGAGTCGATCACCAACTACGTGCGCCGCAACCACGGCATGCTGATCGGTGAAGCCACCGCCGAGCGGATCAAGGTCGAGCTGGGCTGTGCCTACCCGCAGGCCGAGGTCAAGGAGCTGGAAATCTCCGGCCGCAACCTTGCCGAAGGCGTGCCGAAGATGATCAAGATCAACTCCAACGAAGTGCTCGAAGCTCTGCACGAGCCGCTGTCGGGCATCGTCTCGGCGGTCAAGCTGGCGCTGGAGCAGACCCCGCCGGAGCTGTGCGCGGATGTGGCCGAGCGCGGCATCGTGCTCACCGGTGGCGGCGCCCTGCTGCGCGACCTGGACCGCCTGATCAGCGAGGAAACCGGCCTGCACGTGCAGGTGGCCGATGACCCGTTGACCTGTGTGGCCCGTGGCGGTGGCCGTGCGCTGGAGCTGGTGGACATCGACGGCAACGAGTTCTTCGCGCCTGAATAAGCCTTCGGGCAACCGATGAACCTCGCGCTCCTGCCCCCAGCCCCTGGCCGCCCCGTGCGGCGCCATGCGGCGGGTACAGGAGCGTGTTGGCCTCGTTTTTTCCTGCAGACAAGCCTTGCCTGACACTGTGCCGACTTACGCCGGAGCCCAAGTGACCTCACGCCCGACCGACGTCGGCGCGATCGTGCGCCTGTTGGTGTTGGTCGTCGTGGCCGTGTGCCTGGTGGTGCTGGACAGCCAGGGCGGCTGGCTGAGCCAGCTGCGCGCGCGGGCCAATGTGCTGGTGCAGCCGGTGTGGGCCCTGGTCGGCCTGCCCAGCCAGGTCATGGGCAGTGTCGGTGAGCGGATGAGCAGCCAGGCCAGCCTGGTCGAACAGAACCAGCGTCTGCGTGCCGAATTGTTGGTGGCCAATGCCCGCCTGGCCCGCCTGCGTGCTGCCGCCGTGGACAACACCCGTCTGCGCGAGCGCCTGGGCGTGGCCGAGCGCAATGGTCTGGATGTGCAGCTGGTGCCGATCCTGGATGTGGATCTGGATCCGGTGCGCCAGCGCCTGGTGCTGGCAGCCGGCAGCCGCCACGGTGTGCATGTGGGGCAGGCGGTGATTGATGCCGGTGGTCTGGTCGGCCAGGTGATCGAGGTCACCGCGGTGCAGTCGGTGGTGTTGCTGCTGACCGACCCGGATCACGCCATCCCGGTGACCGTGGCACGCAACGGGGTACGGCTGATCGCCTATGGCCGTGGTGCGCGGCTGGAGCTGCGCGACATCCCCTTGAGTGCGGAAGTGGAGGTGGGCGATGAAATCGTCACCTCCGCGCTGGGTGGGCGCTTCCCGCCCGGTTTCCCGGTCGGCAAGGTCACCACCCTGCGCCCGGATGACAGCCATGCCTTCCTGATCGGTGAACTGACCCCGGCAGCCAAGCTGGACCGTGGCCAGGACGTGCTGCTGCTGCGCAGCCTGCCGATGTTGCCCGAAGGGCAGACCGCCCTGGACCTGTCGGTGCAGTCGGAATCTGATGCCCCTACCACCGCTGGCCAGGAGCCGGTCGTGCCGCATCTGCGCCCGCGTGATCCGGCCGTGCCGGCAGCCACGCCGTCGGCTTCGACCGCAGCCCCGGCCCCGACTGACCCGGTCAGTGACGCACCCGCTACCACCCCGGCCGTGCCGGCACCGGCTGAATCGATGCAAGCACAACCACAACCATCACCGGCAGCGGTTGATCCGGCCGCGGCGGCAACCGGTGAACGCCCTGCGGGAGAGCAGCCATGAGCCGCTGGCGTGGCCGTGCCTGGGTGGTGCCACTGTGCGTGGTGGTCGCGCTGCTGCTGGGCATAGTCCCCTTGCCGCCGGCTGTGCAGTTGCTGCGGCCGTTCTGGCTGGCCCTGATCGTGGCTTACATGGTGATCGAGCTGCCTGCCCGCATCGGTATCGGCAGGGCTTTCGCGCTCGGTCTGGTGGCCGACATGCTGTATGGCTCGCTGCTGGGCGAGCATGCCCTGCGTCTGGTCCTGCTGACCTTCGTGCTGCAGCACTTCCGTGCCCGCATGCGTTTTTTCCCGTTGTTGCAGCAGGCCATGATCATCGGCCTGCTGTTGCTGGCCGACCGCGCCCTGACCGCCCTGCTGCACCTGGTGTTGGGGCAGTCGCTGCAGCCTGCGCTGTGGTGGTGTGCGCCGCTGGTGGGGGTGGCGCTGTGGCCGCTGCTGTTCGTGCTGCTTGACCGTATCGGCCAGGGGCGGCGCGGGCGATGAGTCTGGGACGGCGCCGGCAACAGAAAAACCCCCATGCCGAGGCCGAGCAGTTCCGTCGCCGGGCCGCGATCGGCTTTGCCGGCGTGTTGCTGGCCCTGGGTGGGCTGGGGGGCTGGTATTTCAAGCTGCAGGTGATCGATCACGACACCTATGCCACCCGCTCCGAATCCAACCGGATCAAGCCGCGTCCGGTGGTGCCGGGCCGGGGCATGGTGTATGACCGCAACGGCCGCCTGCTGGCCGAGAACGTGCCGGCCTTCCGCGTGGACATCACCCCGGACAAGGTCGCCGACATGGCGGCCACCCTGGACGGGCTGCGCGGCATCTTTGCCCTGACCGACGAGGATGTGGAGCGCTTCGAGCAATCGCGCAAGGCGCGCCGGCGCTTTTTGCCGGTGACCCTGAAGCTGCGCGTCAGCGAAGAGGAAATGGCGCGCTTTGCCGTGGATCGCTGGAAGTATCCGGGGGTGGAGCTGGAGCCCTACCTGACCCGGCGCTATCCCTATGGCGAACTGTTTGCCCATGTCATCGGCTATGTCGGCCGCGTCGATGACCGCGACCTGGAAGTGCTGGGGGAGGGCAATGCGGCGCTGACCCACATCGGCAAGTCCGGGCTGGAGCGTTACTACGAGCAGCAGCTGCGTGGCCGGGTCGGTTACGAGCAGGTCGAGACCAATGTGCAGGGTCGGGCCATCCGTACCGTGGGCCGGGTGCCGGCGCGCTCGGGCAGCGACCTGCGCCTGTCCATCGATGCCCAGCTGCAGCAGGCCATGGTCACCGCCTTTGGTGAGTTCGAGGGTTCGGCCGTGGCCATGGACCCGCGCACCGGCGAGATCCTGGCCATGGTCAGCCTGCCGGCCTATGACCCGAACCTGTTCGTCAACGGCATCTCGCACAGCGACTTCCGCGCCCTCAACGACAACCCGTCGCGGCCGCAGTTCAACCGCCTGGTCCTGGGTGGGGTGGCGCCGGGCTCGACCCTGAAGCCGCTGATCGCCCTGGCCGGGCTGGATGCCGGCGTGCGCCGGCCCGAGGACAAAGTGCTGTCCACCGGCATGTTCTACCTGCCCGGGGTCAGCCGTGGCTGGGGTGATGCCAGCCGTGGCGGCCACGGCTGGACCGACCTGCGCAAGTCAATCGCGCAGTCGGTCAATACCTATTACTACCGCCTGGCCCTGGACCTGGGCATCGAGCGCTTTGACCAGTACATGACCCATTACGGCTTCGGCCAGCCCACCGGCATCGACCTGACCGGCGAGATCGCCGGCATCCTGCCGTCGCCGGCCAACAAGGCGTCCAGCCGCAAGGAACGCTGGTACCCGGGCGATACGGTCAATGCCGCGATCGGCCAGGGCGACTGGAAGGTGACCCCCTTGCAGTTGGTGCATGCGGTTGGCGGCCTGGCCGATGGCCAGCTGCGCCGGCCCCATCTGGCCGTGGCCAGCCGCGAGGGCTTTGATGCGCCGTGGCTGCCGTTGGCACAGCCGGCAGCGGCCCCGATCAGCCCGAGTGCAGACAACCTGCAGGCGGTGCGCGAGGGCATGATGGCCACCATGCAGCCCGGCGGCAGTGGTTGGCGCGTGGCCGCCGGTGCTCCCTACACCATGGCCGGCAAGACCGGCACCGCACAGGTGGTCAGCCGCCGCGGCACCGCCGCGGTGGATCCGCGCAGCCTGCCCATGCATCTGCGCCATCGCGCCCTGTTTGTCGGCTTTGCCCCGGCCGAGAACCCGCAGATTGCGGTGGCCATCGCGGTGGAAGGTGGCGGTTACGGTGGCTCCTCGGCCGCCCCGATCGCACGCAAGCTGTTTGATGCCTGGTTGCTGGGCAAGCTGCCCGAAGGCATGCAGCCGCTGGACAGCGGGCGCGGCCTGACCGCGCTGGCCCAGCGCACCCTGGAGGCGAGCAAGGACAGCCTGCCGCACGCCCTGGTGCAGGCGGCCAACCGTGCCGCGCTGGCCGCGGCCGATGCGCCGGTGCAGGTCGGCCTGCCGCCGTTTGAAGGCGCCGCGCTGCCCGCCACGCTACCGGCTCCGGCTCCGGCTCCGGCTCCAGCTCCAGCTCCAGCTCCAGCTTCAGCTTCAGCTTCAGCTTCGGCCATGACCCCGGCTGCCGCGCCGAAACCGGCGTCGGCCACTGGCCAGCAGGTGCGTCGATGAAGGCCATGCTGCGTTGGCTGGGCGACCTGGCCTACCGTTTCAACCGGACCCTGGACCTGCCCCTGCTCGGTGCCCTGATCGCTCTGATGCTGATCGGCCTGCTGGTGCTGGACAGTGCCGGCGGCATGGGCCTGGTGGCGGCCCAGGGCGCACGCTGCGTGGTCGGCCTGGCGGCACTGTGGGCGATCTCGCGCATCCCGATCCTGCGCATCCGCGAGCTGACCCCGCTGATCTATGCGTTGTCGATGCTGCCGTTGCTGGCGGTGTTCGTGATCGGCACCGGCAAATACGGGCGGCAGTGGCTCAACCTGGGGGTGGTCTACCTGCAGCCTGCCGAACTGCTCAAGGTGTGCCTGCCGATGATGGTGGCCTGGTATCTGAACCGGATGCCGTTGCCGCCGCGGGTGCCGGTGGTGCTGGTGGCCGGGGCCATCATCGGCCTGCCGGTGGGCCTGGTGATGCTGCAGCCGGACTTCGGTACCGCGGTACTGATTGCCGCTTCCGGCGTCTTCGTGCTGCTCTTGGCCGGCCTGCCGTGGTGGTGGGTCGGGGTGGGCGTGGGCGGCGTGCTGGCGGCTGCGCCGGTAGCCTGGTTCTGGTTCCTGCGGCCCTACCAGAAGGACCGGATCATGATGTTCCTGGACCCGGAGAGCGATGCCCTGGGGGCGGGTTGGAACATCATCCAGTCCAAGATCGCGATCGGTTCCGGTGGCTGGACCGGGCAGGGCTGGGGCCAGGGCAGCCAGGCCCACCTGAATTTCATCCCCGAGCAGACCACCGACTTTGCCTTCTCCGTGCTCAGCGAGGAGTTCGGCTGGCTCGGTGTGGCCACCGTGCTGGCCCTGTACCTGTTCGTGGTCGGGCGCTGCCTGTGGATCGCCCTGCAGTGCAAGGACGGCTACTCGCGGCTGCTGTGCGGGGCCACCGGGCTGGCCTTGTTCGTGTACGTGCTGGTCAATGGCGGGATGATCTCCGGCCTGCTGCCGGTGGTGGGGGTACCGATGCCGTTGATCAGTTATGGCGGCACCTCGGCGGTGTCCTTGCTGGTGAGTTTTGGCCTGGTGATGGCGGCCCAGGCACACCGGCCGGTCAACTACTCCTGATTTTGTGGTGGACAAACGCCTTTCCTTGATCAAAATCAAATCAAAAGCCGTTGTGCGCGTGCACAATGGCGCCCGCACAGCAGCAGCGTGATCACGTTGGTTTGCGATGCGATCCGGGTGCAGCGCGACAACGCGCGCTCCGGAGGTCGACGTGGAAAGCGTGGGGAGACGCGATCCGGTGGGTGTCGGCCCGGGTTGCCGGTTGCGTCCGCTGGGGATGGGGGGCGCAGCCGGTGATCCTTTGTTGTCCGGATGCAGCGGCAGCTGACTGGGGAGTAGGCGGCCGTGCCTGTGGCTGCTAACCTGCCGGACATGAAATTTCGAGCCTTGGCCTGTCTGGCGTCCCTGTCCCTGGTTGCTTGCGCAACCGGCGAGCAACACGCCCCCGCACCGATGACCAGCGCTGCGGCGCCGGCACCGGCCACGAATACCGCACCGGCCGAAGCCGCGCCGGAAAATGCGTCGCAGGCACCTGCCGAAGACTGGGCACACCTGAGTCAGGAGCAGCAGGTCGCGCGCTTTGTCAGCCAAGCCGCTGCCGCGCACGGGCTGGATCCGGCGGCATTGCGTGCCAGCCTGGCCCAGGCACAGACCAAGCCGGCCATCATCACCGCGATGTCGCGTCCGGCCGAACGGGTCAAGCCGTGGCATGAGTACCGGCCGATGTTCATCAGCCAGGCCCGTATCGATGGTGGCCGCCAGTTCCTGGCCGACAACCGTCAGGCCCTGGCCCAGGTCGAGCAGCAGACCGGGGTGCCGGCGCAGATCATCGTGGCCATCATCGGGGTGGAAACCAGCTACGGCCGCAACACCGGCAGCCACCGCGTGCTCGATGCGCTGTACACCCTGGCTTTCAACTACCCGCGCAGTGGCGACCCGGCCAAGCTGGACCGCGAAATCCGCCGCGCCGCCTTCTTCCGTGACGAGCTGGCCAAGCTGTTCGTGCTGGCCCGTGACGAGCAGCTGGACGTGACTGCCCTGCAGGGCAGCTATGCCGGCGCCATGGGCATGGGCCAGTTCATGCCCTCCAGTTACCTGGACTACGCCGTGGACGGCGATGGTGATGGCCGCCGCAACCTGTTCACCAGCCGCGCCGACGTGTTTGCCTCGGTGGCCAACTACTTCGTCAAGAAGGGCGGCTGGCAGCGCGGCGGCCTGGTCGCCGTGCCGGCCACCCTGGCCAGCGGCCACGAGGAATTCAACCCGGAAGACTGGACCCCGCGCTGGAGCCAGGGCGAACTGGCGCAGCGCGGCTACACCGCGGCGGTGCCGGTGCCGGCCGCTGCCACGGCCACCCCGGTCAGCCTGGAAGGGGCCGCCGGCAAGCAGTACTGGCTGGGTTACCAGAACTACTACGCCATCACCCGCTACAACATCTCCAAGATGTATGCGATGGCGGTGTTCCAGCTGTCCGAGGCCATCGCCGGCCGTGAGTTGCCGCCGGCATGAAGGTCTCGCGCTGGCTTCTCGGCCTGACCGTGCTGGCCCTGGCGGCCTGCAGCAGCAGCCCGTCGCGACAGGCGGGCGGCAGCACGTCTGGCAGCACCCAGGCCGGCAGTGGTGGCACCCTGGTCGGTTCGCGCGATGGCTGCCCGGAGGGCTCGCCCTACGCGGCCGCGGCCGAGGATCCGAACACGCGCGGCAACTACACCGCCGGTGGCCTGTACCGCCCGGGCGTGCGTGACACCACGCCGGACTACATCCCCAATGTGGCCTGCATTCCCGAGCCGGTGGTCACCCGTGAGCCGCGTTCGGCAGTGGGCAACCGTACCCCGTACACCGTGCTGGGCCGGCAGTACCACGTGCTGGAGGACAACAAGGCCGGCAAGTACGAGGAAACCGGCATCGCCTCCTACTACGGGGCCAAGTTCCACGGCCGCCTGACCTCCAACCGCGAGGTGTATGACATGTACACCTTCAGCGCGGCGCACAAGTCCCTGCCGCTGCCCAGTTTTGCCGAGGTCACCAACCTGGAGAACGGGCAGAGCGTGGTGGTGCGCGTCAATGACCGTGGCCCGTTCCACGAAGGCCGGGTGATCGACCTCAGCTACGCCGCCGCGGTCAAGCTGGGCATCACCCAGCGCGGCACCGGCCAGGTGCGGGTCCGCGCCCTGACCCCGGGCCAGGAACGCAGTCGCAGCAGCCGTCGCCAGCTGGCGGCGGCGACGCCGGCGCCGGTTGCTACCACCAGTGCCAGCACTGCGCTGGCTGCTGCGGCCACCACCACCGCGCTGGCCGCTGCGGCGCCTGCGGTGCTCAGCGCGCCCTTGCCGCCCAGCAGTGGCGGGCAGGGCATGACCGTGGCGGGCAATGCCGGTGCGGCCTTGCTCCAGGTGGCCAGTTTCGCCAGTCGTGACAATGCCGAGCGTGCCCTGCAGCAACTGCTGCTGGCCGGTATTTCCGGTGGCCGCCTGCAGGACGTGGTCGCCGATGGCCGCACCCTGTGGCGCCTGCGCGTGGCCGCCGATGACCCGGCCGTGGTGCCCCAGCTGGTGCAGCGCATTGCCGCACTCGGGCTGGGCCAGCCGCGCGTGGTGACCGACTGAATCGTCGCTGTCATGGTGCTGGCCGGGCGCGCATGTCCGCCTCGCCGGCCTACAATGGTTTGATCTCCCTTTCACGCTCCCGCAGGGTCGCTGTCCGATGAAATTCCGCTTTGCTGTTGCTGCCACCGTTGCGCTGACCACCGGCCTGGTGTTCGCCCAGACTCCGTCGCCCAGGCCTGCCGCAGCAGCACCGGCTGCCCCGGCGGCCGTACAGATCCCCGCCGCACCGGCACCGACCACGGCCACCGCCTGGTTGGTCATGGACCATGCCACCGGCCAGGTCCTGGCCGGCGAGAACATCCACACCCCACTGCCGCCGGCTTCGATCACCAAGGTCATGACCTCCTACGTGATCGCCGCCGAAGTGGCCGCCGGCAAGATCAGCCTGGATGACCAGGTGATGATGAGCGAGCGGGCTTGGCGCGAAGGCGGTGCCGGTACCGACGGCAGCTACTCCGGCTTCCCGGTCAACCAGACCGCCCAGCTGGAGGAAATGGAAAAGGGCATGGCGATCCAGTCCGGCAACGATGCCGCCATCGCCCTGGCCGAACACGTGGCCGGCAGCCAGGAAGCCTTTGCCGAGCTGATGAACAGCTACGCGGCCAAGATCGGCATGAAGGACAGCCACTTCGTCAACGCCCATGGCCTGACCGCCGACGGCCACCAGGCCAGCGCCTACGACCTGGCCCTGCTCGGCCGTGCGCTGGTCAATGACCACCCGGAAACCTACGCCTACAACAAGATCAAGGAATTCACCGTCGGCAGCATCCGCCAGCACAACCGCAACCTGCTGCTGTGGCGTGATCCGAGCGTGGACGGGATCAAGACCGGTCACACCTCGGCCGCCGGCTACTGCCTGCTGTCCTCGGCCCAGCGCGGTGACCAGCGCCTGATCGTGGTGCTGCTGGGCGGCGCTTCGGAAAAGCAGCGTGCCGATGACTCGCTGGCCCTGCTCAACTGGGGTTTCCGTTTCCATGAAACCCACAAGCTGTACGAGCCGGGCACCGCCATCAGCACCCAGAAGGTGTGGAAGGGCAAGGCCGCCGAGCTGCAGCTGGGCGTGGCTGCGCCGTTGCTGGTCAGCGTGCCGCGCGGCCGCTATGACGAACTGAAGGCGGTGATGGACGTGCCGCGTGAGCTGGTGGCCCCGTTCGCTGCCGGCCAGGCCGTCGGCTCGGTGAAGGTCAGCCTGGATGGCAAGGTCGTGGCCGAAGCACCGCTGGTGGCGGTGGCTGCGGTGGAAGAGGCCGGCTTCTTCAAGCGCCTGTGGCACAGCCTGCTGATGTGGTGGAACGCCTGATCGCGGCGTTGTCCCCGGCATGAACGACATGGGCCAGCATTCGCTGGCCCATGCTTTATGCGCCGATATAAGCAAAAAGCATGAGCATGGCCTGCCACAGGTGAGCGTTGGCGGCCCGGCGCTGGTAGGCTGCATGCCCCCGCGTTGTATGGCACCGCTTCCTGCCGTGATCGAATTTCGTCAGATTCACAAGTCTTACCCGGTTGCCGGCCGCGCCGTGCAGGCTCTGGCCCCGCTGGACCTGTCCGTGGCTGCCGGCGAGGTGTTCGGCATCATCGGCCATTCCGGTGCCGGCAAATCGACCCTGATCCGGCTGATCAACGGCCTGGAAATGCCCACCGGTGGCGAGCTGATCGTCGATGGCCAGTCGCTGACCGGCCTGTATGCCGATGGCCTGCGCACGCTGCGCCAGCGCATCGGCATGATCTTCCAGCATTTCAACCTGCTCTCCAGCCGCACCGTGGCCGGCAATGTCGCCTTCCCGCTGGAGCTGGCCGGGCAGCCGCGTGCGCAGATCGATGCGCGGGTGGCCGAACTGCTGGCCACCGTCGGCCTGGCCGAACATGCCGACAAGTACCCGGCGCAGCTGTCCGGTGGGCAGAAGCAGCGTGTGGGTATTGCCCGCGCCCTGGCCACGCGGCCGTCGATCCTGCTGTGTGACGAGGCCACCAGTGCGCTGGACCCACAGACCACGGCCGCGGTGCTGGCGCTGCTGGCCCGGATCAACCGCGAGCTGGGCCTGACCATCGTGCTGATCACCCACGAGATGGATGTGATCCGCCGCGTGTGTGACCGCGTGGCGGTGCTTGATGCCGGCAAGGTGGTGGAAACCGGTGCGGTGGCCGATGTGTTCCTGCACCCGCAGCATCCCACCACCAAGCGCTTTGTCAGCGAATACGAACACAGCGACGAGGACAGCCTGCTGGCCGATCTGGCCGCAGCCGGTGGCCGGGTGGTGCGCCTGACCTTTGTCGGCAGCGATACCTACCAGCCGCTGCTGGGCCGCATCGCCCGCGAGACCGGGGTGGACTACAGCATCCTGTCCGGGCGCATCGACCGCATCCGCGATACCCCCTATGGGCAGTTGATGGTCGCCCTGACCGGCGGCGATACCGAGGCGGCACTGGCGGCCTTTGCCGCCGCCGGCGTGGATGTACAGCAGGTGCAGGCATGAACATGAGTACACAGATTGCCGCGGCGGACGGCTTTTTCCGCCACCTTGATGCCGGCAAGTGGGCCGACATCGGCCAGGCCTGCATCGACACCCTGCTGATGCTGGCCGGCTCGCTGCCGCTGACCATCGCCATCGGCCTGCCGCTGGGCGTGGCCCTGTTTTTGTTCGGCAGCCCGCAGCTGGGCCGTCGGCCGTGGCTTTACGGCGTGCTGGCGCTGGTGGTCAACCTGCTGCGCTCGGTGCCTTTCATCATCCTGATGATCGTGCTGATCCCGGTCACCCTGATGCTGATGGGCACCTCGCTGGGCGTGCGCGGGGCGATCCTGCCGCTGGTGATCGGGGCGGCGCCGTTTTATGCGCGGCTGGTGGAGACCGCTTTGCGCGAGGTCGACCGCGGCGTGGTCGAGGCTGCCCTGGCCATGGGCGCCAACCGCTGGCAACTGGTGACCCGGGTACTGTTGCCCGAAGCCCGCCCGGGCCTGATTGCCGGGGCCACGGTGACCGTGGTTGCCCTGGTCGGCTTCACTGCGATGGGCGGTGCGATCGGCTCCGGTGGCCTGGGCGACCTGGCCTTCCGCGATGGCTACCAGCGCTCGCACACCGATGTGGCCCTGGTCACCGTGGTGGCCCTGCTGGTGCTGGTGCAGTTGCTGCAGATGTTCGGCGACTGGCTGGTGGCGCGCTACACACGCAAGTAAGCCGTCTACACTGGACGGCGACTCCCCCTATTTGAACAGGATGCATCGATGATCAAGTTGTTGGCCCTTCCGTTGCTGGCCGCAAGCCTGGCCCTGACTGCCTGCGGCAAGCCTGCCGCCCAGGGCGACAAGCTGGTGGTGGCGGCTACCGCCGTGCCGCATGCCGAGATCCTGGAAGTGGTCAAGCCGATCCTGGCCGGGCAGGGCGTGGACCTGGACGTGCGCGTGTTCAACGACTACGTCCAGCCCAACGACCAGCTGGTGCAGGGCCAGGTCGATGTGAACTATTTCCAGACCGAGCCCTATCTGAACGCCTACAACAAGGACCGCGGCACCGCCCTGGTCACCGTGACCGGCGTGCACATCGAGCCGTTCGGCGCCTATTCGCGCAAGTACGCCTCGCTGGATGCGCTGCCCACCGGTGCCGATGTGGTCATCCCCAATGACCCGTCCAACAACTCGCGCGCGCTGATCCTGCTGCACAGCGCCGGGGTGATCACCCTGGCCGATCCGTCCAATGCGCTGTCCACCCAGCGCGACATCACCGCCAACCCGAAGCAGCTGAAGTTCCGCGAGCTGGATTCGGCGATGCTGCCGCGCGTGCTGGACCAGGTCGACCTGGCCCTGATCAATACCAACTACGCCCTGGATGCCGGCCTGAAGCCGACCGAGGATGCGCTGGCGATCGAGTCTGCCGAGTCCCCGTACGTGAACTTCCTGGTCTCGCGCATGGACAACCGTGACGATGCGCGGGTGCAGAAGCTGGCCGCCGCGCTGACCAGCGAGCCGGTCAAGGCCTTCATCCAGGACAAGTACGCCGGCGCGGTGCTGCCGGCCTTCTGAGCCCTGACCCATGCCCTTGCTGCTGGCCCTGCCGCTGTCCATGGCCCTGATGCTGGTGCTGATGGTGGCGCTGTGGCCGCTGGCTTTCTACCTGCGCCTGCGCCGCGGGGTGGCGCCGCGGCGGCTGCAGCGCTGGCCATTGCGCCTGCAGCTGGCCGGCTGTCTGGCATCGGCGGCGTTGTTGCTGCTGATGGCCTGGGTTGCCGGGCACTGGTGGCCCGGTGCCCTGGTCCATGCCAGTGGCGGGCTGGCCATCGGTATCGTGCTGGGCCTGCTGGCGCGTCTGCCGGCCACGGTGCGCTCCGGCCCGGCCGGGGTGTTCGTCACTCCCAGCCGCGGGTTTGTCTGGGGCCTGCTGGCGGTGGTGCTGCTGCGTCTGGGGGCGGGCCTGTGGCAAAGCCTGCAGGTGATGCTGGGCGGCGCCGTCTGGCCGGCAACGGGATGGATGAGCCATGCCGGCCTGCTCGGCCTGGCCGCGCTGCTGGTTGGCAGCGCGCTGGGCAATGTGTGCTGGATGGGCTACGAGCTGGCCCGCCACCAGCGGCTGCAGGGGCATCGCTGAGGTCTGGGTGACAGGGCATTCATCCTGCGTCTGCGAGGATGTGCCGCACTTGCCTGCCATGGCGCAGGCATCACGGGGACGACCCCGCCCAGCTTGGGAATTCACTGCCGGGACGGCCCGGGCCTATCGCAAGGAGGGCCCGTTGATGGCCTGGATCTATCTGTTGCTCGCTGGCCTGCTGGAAGTGGTGTGGGCCTATTCGATGAAGCTGTCCGAAGGTTTCAGCAAGCCGGTACCGGCTGCGATCACCGTGGTCACCATGATCGGCAGCTTCGTGTTGCTGGCCATGGCCATGCGCTCGCTGCCGCTGGGCACGGCCTACACGATCTGGACCGGTATTGGTGCGGTGGGTGCCTTCATCCTGGGCATTGTCGCCTTGGGCGAGCCGGTGACCCCGATGCGCATCGCCGCGGCGGTACTGATTGTCAGCGGGCTGGTGCTGATGAAGCTCTCCGCGGCCTGATACAGCAAAAACCGGCCCCTGACGGGGCCGGTTTTTTATGCGTGCAGCGGCGGCAGGGATCAGAAGCGTGCGCCGATGCCCAGGCCCACCACCCACGGGTCGAGCTTGAGCTCGTCACCGGTGCGCTGGCCGGCCACGGTCAGCTCCGGGCGGGCGTGCAGGTAACGCGCATCGGCCCGCACGAACCAGGTCGGGTTGATGTTCATGTCCACACCGACGGTGCCGATCGCGCCCTTGGCCGTATCCACGCCCACGTGCAGGCCATCCACAGCGGCCACGTCCTCGTTGCTGAAGTTGGACTCGTAATAGCCCACGCCGACGAACGGACGGAAGGTGTTGTCGGCCTGGCCGAAGTGGTACTGGGCGCTCAGGGCCAGCGGCTGCTGTTCGATCGTGCCCAGCTTGGCACCGGCCGGGCTGTTGACACGGTGGCTGAACTTGTCCGCAGCACCCCACAGCTCCACGGCCACGTTGTCATTGACGTACCAGCTGGCACTCAGGGTCGGGGCCGGGCTGCCGTCGATGTCACCCACGCCGGCGCCAGCATCGCCCTTGGGCTGCAGCTGGGCCACGCCGCCGACCACGGCAAAGCGCTTGCCCGAGGCGGTATCGGTGCTGTCCTGGGCAAAGGCCGGGGCGGCAATCAGGGTGGCAGTGGTCAATGCCAGAGCAGAAATGATGCGCATGGTGGATCTCCTTCTTCGTACCGGATGCATTGGCTGTCATCCTTGCGGGGCCGGCGATGTGCCGGGCTTGTCGCAAGACCGGGCCATGCTTGGCGCTGCACGATGAACGGTTGCCGACATTTCACGTTCAACCACGGCTCATTCAGTTCAATCGGCGTGAAGGCCCCTGTTTCGGCAATTTTTCGCGCAGTGAGGTTCATTGGTGTCACAGGAGTGTGATGACATGCCGGTTCTCAACGGCTTTGATGCGCAGGTTTGTGCACGCACCCGGGTGCTGGTGCTGGGCTCGATGCCCGGCGATGCCTCGCTGCTGGCCGGGCAGTACTACGCCCATCCGCGCAACCGTTTCTGGCCCTTGATGCAGGCGCTGTGCGGGGTGGATGCCGGGCTGGTTTACCCGCAACGTGTGCAGGCCTTGCTGGCCGCTGGGGTGGGCTTGTGGGATGTGCTGGCCGCCTGCCAGCGCCCCGGCAGCCTGGATGCATCGATCCGCCGTGGCAGTGAGATCGTGGTGGATTTGCCGGGGTTGCTGCCCCATTGCCCGCAGTTGCAGCTGATTGCCTGCAACGGCAAGGCCGCCGCCACCCTGTATGCGCGGCACCTGTCCGGGCCGGTGCAGCAGCTGCGCCCGGACCTGCCATGGCTGGCGCTGCCGTCCACCAGCCCGGCCAATGCGGCCTTTTCCCTGTCCCGCCTGCAGCAGCAATGGCAGCCGCTGCGTGCCGCCCTGGAGGGGCAGGGTGGCGGTGGCACGGGCGGCTGAATGCTGCAGGTGCACATAAATAGTGTGCACACCTGCCCGTTTGAACGGTTGGCACCGCTGCGCGTGGGCACCACAATAAGGGGTTCATTAATACATCTATGTACTTGGAGTAGCCCATGGCGCAAATCAAGCAAGCACTTGTCCCGGACATCGGTGACTACAGCGATGTTCCTGTGATCGAAGTGCTGGTGGCCGTGGGCGATACCGTGGCCAAGGACCAGGGTCTGGTGACCCTGGAATCGGACAAGGCCACCCTGGAAGTGCCCTCGGCCTTTGCCGGCATCGTGCGCGAGATCAATGTCAAGCTCGGCGACAACCTGTCTGAAGGTGCGCTGGTGGCGATGATCGAAGTGGCCGAGGACGCGGCTGCACCGGCAGCGCCGGCTCCCGCTCCTGCACCGGCTGCAGCTGCGCCGGCCCCGGCGGTGGTGCGCAATGATCCGGTGGTCGAGCCGGTGGCCGTGGCCGCCGAGCCGGACCGTCTGGCCGCCCGCGAGATCGCCGCCGCTGCGTTGCCGGCCGGTGAGCCGAGCAGCCCGCCGGTGGCCTTCAATGCCGATGCCGTGCTGCCGGCCAAGGTGCCGTATGCGACCCCGGCAGTGCGCGTGTTTGCCCGCGAGCTGGGCGTGGACCTGATGCAGGTCAGCGGCAGCGAGAAGGGCGGGCGCATCACCAAGGCTGACGTGCAGAAGTTCGTCAAGGGCGCCCTGGCCGGTGGCGTGGGCAGCAGCCCGGCCGCTGCCGGTGGCAATGGCCTGAACCTGCTGCCGTGGCCGAAGGTCGACTTCGCCAAGTTCGGTGAGGTGCAGACCCAGCCGCTGAGCCGCATCCAGAAGATTTCCGGTGCCAACCTGGCCCGCAACTGGGCCATGATTCCGCATGTCACCCAGTTCGACCAGGCCGACATCACCGAGCTGGAAGCCCTGCGGGTGAAGTTGAACAAGGAAAACGAGAAGGCCGGCATCAAGCTGACCATGCTTGCCTTCCTGATCAAGGCCAGTGCCGCGGCGCTGAAGCAGTTCCCGCAGTTCAATGCCTCCCTCGATGGCAGTGGCGAGAACCTGGTGCTGAAGAACTATTTCCACATCGGTTTTGCCGCTGACACCCCCAATGGGCTGGTGGTGCCGGTGATCCGCGACGTGGACAAGAAGGGCGTGCTGCAGATTGCCCAGGAAACCTCCGAGCTGGCCAAGAAGGCCCGCGACGGCAAGCTCGGCCCGGCCGACATGCAGGGCGGTTGCTTCTCGATCTCCTCGCTGGGCGGCATCGGTGGCACGGCCTTCACCCCGATCATCAACGCGCCGGAAGTGGCGATCCTGGGTGTGTCCAAGTCCTCGATGCAGCCGGTCTGGAATGGCAGCAGCTTCGAGCCTGCGCTGACCCTGCCGCTGTCGCTGAGCTATGACCACCGGGTGATCGACGGTGCCGCGGCCGCGCGCTTCACCACCTACCTGTCCACTGTGTTGGCCGACATGCGCCGGGTGCTGCTGTGAGTTCCATTGCCAAGATTGCTAGCGGCCTGCTGTTGACCGTCCTGCCGGCACTGCCGGCGCTGGCCTGCAGCGTGAACATGGGCGCCGGCTGGCCGGCGGCCACCGGCAACTACGGCGAAGGTGCGGCCAACCTGCTCGGTGGCGTGCACGAACAGGGCATTGCCTGGTTGTCGCTGCCGCGCCGTGGCGAGGAAAGCCAGCTGGTGCTGGCCCCCGATGCCGATGGCCAGTGGTGGGTGAGTCGTGCCCGCGCTGACCGCCGCATCTACCACACCAGCAACAACTACAACCATTTCGGCGTCGAGCTGCGTCTGGACCAGGAGCCGAAGATCGAACGTGCGCCGATCCCCAGCGAGCTGGCCCTGCGTCTGGTGGACCGTTGGCAGCGGGCATTGGATGGTGCCGGCCTGGCCGCGCAGGCCCCGCTGATGGAAGACGAGGATGTGCTGTCCATCCAGATTGCCGGCCAGCGCGTCAGCGGTCGTGCCCCCAGTTGTGGCGCCCTGCCGCGTCTGCTGGGCCAGCGCGCCCTGCTCGAAGAGCTGGCCGGCAGCAAGGAAAAGAAGCACGAAAAGCGCTACGAAGCGATCAGCGAAGCGCTGGACAAGTACGACGAACGCGTTGCCAAGGGCAAGGTCTGAGGCAGGGAGAAAGGCATGGCAACTGTTGAAATCAAGGTCCCGGACATCGGTGACTACAACGACGTTCCGGTGATCGAGATCCTGGTCGCGGTGGGTGACACCGTGGCCAAGGACCAGGGCCTGGTGACCCTGGAATCGGACAAGGCCACCCTGGAGGTGCCGTCTTCGGCGGCCGGCGTGGTCAAGGCCCTGCGGGTCAAGCTCGGCGACAGCCTGAGCCAGGGCGACGTGGTGCTGGAACTGGAAGCCGCTGAGAGCGCCGATGCTGCTCCGGCTCCGGCTCCGGCTCCGGCTCCGGCTCCGGCTCCGGCTCCGGCTCCGGCTCCGGCCAGCAAGCCGCCGGTGACGCCGTCACACCG
The DNA here is from genome assembly GCF_001431485.1 of Stenotrophomonas ginsengisoli. GTDB lineage: Bacteria > Pseudomonadota > Gammaproteobacteria > Xanthomonadales > Xanthomonadaceae > Stenotrophomonas > Stenotrophomonas ginsengisoli. The sequence goes on from NZ_LDJM01000011.1 coordinate 72,789, forward strand.
CGCCCCGGACCCGGCCGTGGCGGCCAAGGCCTTGCCGCCCAGCGGGCGCCAGGCCGACATCAGCTGCCGCATGGTGGTGCTGGGCGCCGGCCCGGGTGGTTACACCGCCGCCTTTCGTTCGGCCGACTTGGGGATGGATACGGTGCTGGTGGAGCGCTATGACAGCCTGGGCGGCGTCTGCCTCAATGTCGGCTGCATTCCGTCCAAGGCCCTGCTGCATGCGGCCGAGATCATCGACCACGCCGCCCATGCCAGCGAGCTGGGCATCGATTACGGCGCACCGACGATCAACATCGACACCCTGCGTGGCTACAAGCAGAAGGTCGTCGGCCAGTTGACCAAGGGTCTGGCCGGCATGGCCAAGCAGCGCAAGGTGCGCACCGTGCATGGCGTGGCCCGCTTTGCTTCGGCCAACGAGCTGGAAATCACCGCTGCCGATGGCAGCAGCCAGCTGCTGCGTTTCGAGCAGTGCATCATCGCCGCCGGTTCGCAGGCGGTGAAGCTGCCCAACTTCCCGTGGGACGACAAGCGGGTGATGGATTCCACCGATGCGTTGGAGCTGGCCGAGGTGCCGGGTTCGCTGCTGGTGGTGGGCGGCGGCATCATCGGCCTGGAGATGGCCACCGTGTACAGCGCCCTGGGCGCCAAGGTGACCGTGGTCGAGTTCATGGACCAGCTGATGCCGGGCGCCGACAAGGACCTGGTCAAGCCGCTGGCCGACCGTCTGGCCAAGCAGGGCATCACCGTGCACCTGAAGACCAAGGCGGCCGGCGTCAGTGCCGATGCCAAGGGCATCACGGTGAGCTTCGAGGCCGCCAATGAAGGTGAGCAGCCGGCCATGGCCAGCGGCACCTTCGACCGCGTGCTGGTCGCCGTGGGCCGCTCGGCCAACGGCAGCAAGATTGCCGCCGACAAGGCCGGGGTCAACGTCACCGAGCGTGGCTTCATCCCGGTGGACCGGCAGATGCGCACCAATGTGCCGCACATCTTTGCCATCGGTGACATCGTCGGCAACCCGATGCTGGCCCACAAGGCCACCCACGAGGGCAAGCTGGCCGCCGAAGTGGCCTTTGGCGAGAAGAAGGAATGGGTGGCACGGGTGATCCCGTCGGTGGCCTACACCAACCCGGAAATCGCCTGGGTCGGCGTCACCGAGACCGAGGCCAAGGCCAAGGGCTTGAAGGTGGGCGTGGCCAAGTTCCCGTGGGCGGCCAGTGGTCGTGCCATTGGCATCGGCCGCACCGAAGGCTTCACCAAGCTGATCTTCGATGAGCAGACCGAGCGGGTGATCGGTGGCGCCATCGTCGGCCCGCATGCCGGCGAGCTGCTGGCCGAGATTGGCCTGGCCATCGAGATGGGCGCCGAAGCCGGCGACATCGGCCACACCATCCACGCCCACCCGACCCTGAGTGAGTCGGTGGCGATGGCCGCGGAAATCTTCGAAGGCACGATCACCGATCTGTACCTGCCCAAGAAGAAGTAAGCAAAAAAGCCCGGCAATGCCGGGCTTTTTTTTGCTCTCGACCCCGATCGGGGCTGCCTGATCGAAGGGGCATCAGCAGATGATGGAGCTGCGACGCGCCGCAGTTTCATCCGGGCCGGCCTGGCGGCGCTGCCAGAATTTTTCGTGGAAGTAGAACACCACGGTGTTGCACAGGGGCTCGACCAGGGCCAGGGCGCCGCCGATGCGCCAGTCACCACTCAGGGCCCACCCGACCACGAAGGCGACGGTGAAGTGCAGGCAGGCAAAGCTGAGGGTCTTGCGCATGGGATCAAGGCAGTGAAAGCGGAAAGGGCTACTCTGCGCCGATCGGTGTTTTCAATCCAATCGAAAATGAACCGGTCAATCAATAGTTTTTGACTATCAATTGGCCGGGTAGGGCGGTTGTCAGAAGGCCAGGGTGATACCGGCCACCGGGCCCTTGAACTCCTGCTTCAGGCCGATCACGCCATCGCTGCCGGACTGGTCCACATCCAGGCGGAACCAGTCATAGCCGGCGAACAGGCCGAAATTGTCGGTGAAGCGGTACTCCACGATCGCGTTGGCGCGCGACAGGTCACCGTCGTAATCGTCGAAGTTGCCCCAGCGCGTGTTGAGGTACTGGCCCTGCAGGTTGACCAGCCAGCGTTCGCCGGGCTGGAAGGTCAGGCGGGCGCCAACCACCGGGGCGATGCCGTCGGCCTGCTCGTCGAGGAAGCGGCCGCTGTACAGCTCGCCGATGTCGGCATAGCCATCGGCGCTGACCTTGGCATATTCGGCGCCAAGCTGCAGGCCCAGCTCGAAACGCTCGCTGTCGATCACGGCATAGTCGTAGACCAGGCTGGCGACCTGGTATTTGAGCTCGGCCTTGACGAAGCTGCCGGCCGGCACCACCACATCGTCAAAGCTCACCGTCTCATCCAGGGTCTCACGGCGGTCCTTGCCATAACGGAAGTAATCAAAGATCAGGCGTTGCCGGTCACTGATGCGGAACACGCCGTCCACGCGCGGCTCCCATTGTTTGCCGCCGAGGCTGAAATCCTCGTTGAAGGACAGCGGCCGGCCATCGACCACGGTACTGCCACGCAGGGTATTGTCGGCATCCAGGTTGATTGCGCCCAGGCGCAGGGTGAAGCGGTCATCCTCGTCGGCGGCCTGGACGGTACCGGTGGCGGCCAGCAGGGCCAGGGCAATCAGGTTCAGCGGGGTAGTGCGCATCGATGCTTCCTGTCTATCGAACAGGTGGTCTACCTTGTGGCAGCAAAGGCGCAGGCAATGTGAAGGCAGGGCGCGCAAACAGGCCCCGGACAGGCTTAATTTGCCTGATTTTTGCCCTATCTTGTCTAGCTTTATTGGCAAAAACTCTTTTTATTCAAGTGCTTGCCTGTATTTGGTGGTGCATACGTGGCGGTTGTCTGACAAAATGCCGACTTGCTATACTCTCGCGGCTCGACGGGTAGGGCGTTGCTTCCTACCTGGCCCCCTCCCTTGATACCTGGCTGGATTGACATGCTGAACTCCGTTGATGCGGGTCGGCGGCTGATGTTGCGTGCGGCGGTTTACCCGCTGGCTGCAATTGTTGCTCTGGCCTTGATATTCCTGCTGATCAGCAAGCTCCACGCCGTTGCGGTGTTGGCTTCCGGTCTGGCAGTGGTGGCCGGGGGCTGGCTTGCCGCACGTATCGCCCTGAACGGCGGTGCGCAGGCTGCAGCCTCGGCTGTAGGCCGGCTGGTGGCGGCCATGGCGTTGAAATGGGTTCTGGTGATCGGCGTTCTGGCCATTGGCATCATCCAGTTCCGTTTTCCCCCGATGGCGCTGCTGGCTGGCATTGCTGTCGGGATGATGTTCCAGGTTCTGGCTCTGGCCAGACGTTGATCGCACACTAATAAGGTTCCGGACACATGGCGGGCGAGGCTCTAACTCCAACCACGTACATCCAGCATCACTTGCAGAATCTGACCGCTCCGGTCGGTGAGGGCGGTGGTTTCTGGACGCTGCACGTTGATACCTTCCTGACCGCCGTGGTCATGGGCTTGATCATGGTGTTTGCCTTCTGGATGGCAACCCGCAAGGCGACTGCCGGCGTGCCGGGCAAGTGGCAGGCATTTGTTGAAATCTGCCTGGAGTTTGTCGACAAGCAGGCCAAGGACACCTATCACGGCAAGAGCAAGCTGGTGACGCCGATCGCGATCACCATCTTCTTCTGGATCCTGCTGATGAACCTGCTGAAGATGATTCCGGCAGACTTCTTCGCCATTCCGCTGGGCTGGGTCGGCGTCCATTACTGGAAGCCGGTGCCGACCGCCGACGTCAATGCCACCCTGGGCATGTCGATCAGCGTGTTCTTCCTGATGATTTTCTTCGCCCTCAAGTCCAAGGGCATCGGCGGTCTGGTCCATGAGTTCCTGACTGCCCCGTTCGGCAAGTGGATGCTGCCGTTCAACCTGATTTTGAACATCGTCGAATGGCTGTCCAAGCCGGTTTCGTTGGCGATGCGACTGTTCGGCAACATGTTCGGCGGCGAAATCGTCTTCCTGCTGATCTGGGTGCTGGGCGGTGCTGGTCTGTTCGGCGCCATCGCCGGCGGTGCATTCGGCCTTGGCTGGATGCTGTTCCACCTGCTGGTGATCCCGTTGCAGGCTTTCATTTTCATGATGCTGACCATCGTGTATCTGAGCCTGTCCGAAGACAGCCACTAACGTTTCACCGCTGCAATCAGTTTCACCTTCATCCGTTTCATCATCCTTTAGTTAATTAAGTTCCTGGAGAAAACCATGTACTTCGCCGTCCTGACCAATCTCGCCCAGATTCAGAGCTCCACCGCCCTTGCCGTTGGCATCATGATCGGCCTGGCCGCGCTGGGCGCCGGTCTGGGTCTGGCCATCATGGCTGGTAAGTTCCTGGAGTCGGCCGCTCGCCAGCCGGAACTGATCCCGGTCCTGCAGGTCCGCATGTTCATCACCGCCGGCCTGATCGACGCCGCGTTCATTATCTCGGTCGCTGTCGGCCTGCTGCTGGCCTTCGCCAACCCGCTGTCCGCTGCCCTGCTGGCCGAAGCCGCCAAGCTGGCTGGCTGATAGCCGGTTGAAGTGAGACGGCCGGACGCCTGTTTACAGGTGTCCGGTCGCGGATGAAGGCCCGGACGCGCCGCTTTGCGCGGCGCGCCCACCTTGAACCAGCGATTGAGCGAACCCATGAATATCAATTTCACCCTGTTTGCACAGGCTCTGGCCTTCGCGGGCCTGATCTGGATCATCGCCACGATGATTTGGCCGCCGTTGTTGAATGCGATCGAAGAGCGTCAGCAGAAGATCGCTGAAGGCCTGGCCGCCGCCGACAACAGCCGCAAGGCGTTGGCTGATGCCGAAGACAAGGTCAATGAAGCACTGAAGGAAGCCCGCACCAAGGCCAACGAGATCATCGATCAGGCCAACGTGCGTGCCAACCAGATCATCGAGTCGGCCAAGAACGACGCCATTGCCGAAGCTACCCGTCAAAAGGAGCTGGCCCTGGCTGAAATCGACGCGTCCGCCAACCGTGCACGTGAAGCGCTGCGTACCCAGGTTTCGACCCTGGCCGTGGCCGGTGCCGAGAAGTTGCTGCGTAAGGAAATCGATGCCAACGCCCACAAGGCGCTGCTCGACGAACTGGCTTCGGAGATTTAAACGATGAGCCAGGCCCTCACGCTTGCCCGTCCGTACGCCCGCGCCGCGTTTGCGATCGCCCGTGAGGCAGGCTCCTTCGCGTCGTGGTCCGACGCGTTGGCCTTCTCCGCCCGAGTCGCCAATGACCCGGGCGTGGCCGCCCTGCTGGGCAACCCCAACCTGGGGCGTGCTGAAGCAGTTTCCCTGTTGATGCCCGATTCGGCTGCCGCCGAGTTCGGCCGCTTCCTGGAACTGCTGGCTGACGCCCGTCGCCTGTCGACCCTGCCGGAAATCTCCGGGCTGTTCGAAGCGCTGCGCGCTGAAGAAGAGAAGGTAGTCAAGGCGCGTGTGACCTCGGCTGCCGAACTGTCGGCCGACGAGATCGAAAAGCTTGCTGCCTCCCTGCGCAAGCGCTTCGGCCGCGAGGTCGAGATCACCACCGCAGTTGATGCGTCGTTGATCGGCGGTGCCGTCATCGATGCTGGCGAAGTGGTGATTGATGGCTCCCTGAAGGGCAAGCTGTCGCGCCTGCAGACTGCGCTCGCCCACTGAATTCATTTGAACGTCCGGCCTGATCGCCGGCACTAGGACTTGACGATGGCTACCACGCTCAACCCCTCCGAAATCAGCGAACTGATCAAGAACCGCATCGAGAAGGTCGCCCTGTCCGCAGAATCGCGCAACGAAGGCACCGTTACCTCGGTGTCCGACGGCATCGTGCGCATCTACGGCCTGGCTGACGTGATGCAGGGCGAAATGATCGAACTGCCGAACAACACCTTCGCACTGGCTCTGAACCTGGAGCGCGACTCGGTCGGCGCCGTGGTTTTGGGTGAGTACCAGCACCTGCGCGAAGGCGACGTGGCCAAGACCACCGGTCGCATCCTGGAAGTTCCGGTGGGTCCGGAAATGCTGGGTCGCGTCGTCAACGCCCTGGGCGAGCCGATCGACGGCAAGGGCCCGCTGGGCACCTCGCTGACCGCTCCTGTCGAGCGCGTTGCTCCGGGCGTGATCTGGCGCAAGTCGGTCGACCAGCCGGTGCAGACCGGTTACAAGTCGGTCGACTCCATGATTCCGATCGGCCGCGGCCAGCGCGAGCTGATCATCGGTGACCGTCAGACCGGCAAGACCGCGATGGCCATCGATGCGGTGATCAACCAGAAGAGCACCGGCATCAAGTGCGTGTACGTGGCGATCGGTCAGAAGGCTTCGACCATCTCCAACATCGTGCGCAAGCTGGAAGAAAACGGCGCCCTGGCCCACACCGTGGTGGTGGCTGCGACCGCTTCTGAATCGGCTGCCATGCAGTACATCAGCGCCTACGCCGGCTGCACCATGGGTGAGTACTTCATGGACCGCGGTCAGGACGCCCTGATCGTGTACGACGATCTGTCCAAGCAGGCTGTTGCCTACCGCCAGATCTCGCTGCTGCTCAAGCGCCCGCCGGGCCGTGAAGCCTACCCGGGTGACGTGTTCTACCTGCACTCCCGTCTGCTGGAACGTGCAGCCCGCGTCTCGGAAGAGTACGTGGAGAAGTTCACCAACGGTGAAGTGAAGGGCCAGACCGGCTCGCTGACCGCTTTGCCGATCATCGAAACCCAGGCCGGCGACGTCTCCGCCTTCGTTCCGACCAACGTGATCTCGATCACCGACGGCCAGATCTTCCTGGAAACCGACCTGTTCAACGCCGGCATCCGCCCGGCCGTGAACGCCGGTATCTCGGTGTCGCGCGTTGGTGGCTCGGCCCAGACCAAGATCATCAAGAAGCTGTCCGGCGGCATCCGTATCTCGCTGGCCCAGTACCGTGAGCTGGCTGCGTTCGCGCAGTTCGCCTCGGACCTGGACGAAGCGACCCGCAAGCAGCTGGAGCGCGGCCAGCGCGTCACCGAGCTGATGAAGCAGAAGCAGTACGCACCGATGTCCATCGCCGACCAGGCGCTGTCCATCTATGCTGTCAACGAAGGCTTCCTGGACGACGTGCCGGTGAGCAAGGTGCTGGCTTTCGAAGCCGGCCTGCACGCCCACTTCGCCAACACCCAGGGCGAGCTGGTCAGCAAGGTCAACGCCACCGGTGGCTGGAACGACGAGATCGAGGCTGCCTTCAAGAAGGGCATTGCCGAGTTCAAGACCACCGGCAGCTGGTAATCGCACCAGCACTTCCCGGAAGGGCTGGCCAGAGCTGGCCAGCCCCACACCCAGTTAGCAAAGCGAGCGACAAATGGCAGGCGGACGCGAAATCAAAACCAAGATCAAGAGTGTGCAGAACACCCGCAAGGTGACGCGCGCACTCGAAATGGTCTCGGCCTCCAAGATCCGCAAGGCGCAGGATCGGATGAAGACCTCGCGTCCGTACGCGCAGGCGATGAAGCAGGTTGTCGGTCACCTGGCCCAGGCCAGTACCGATTACCAGCATCCGTTCCTGGTGGAGCGTGAGCAGGTCAAGCGCGTGGGTTACATCGTGATCTCTTCCGATCGCGGTCTGGCCGGCGGCTTGAACAACAACCTGTTCCGCAAGACCGTTGCGGAAATGAAGGAATGGCAGGACAAGGGTGCCGAGATTGACGTGGTGACCATCGGTACGAAGGCGAGCGTCTTCTTCCGTCGTGTCAACGTCAACATGGCAGCCAGCGTGACCAACATCGGTGATCAGCCGAAGCTGGAAACGCTGATCGGCGTGATCAAGGTCATGCTCGACGCCTTCACCGAAGGCAAGGTCGACCGCGTGTACCTGGTCTACAACAACTTCGTCAACACGATGGTCCAGAAGGCCACCTTCGATCAGCTGCTGCCGTTGGCCGCTGCTGACACCAAGGTTGCCGAGCACGATTGGGACTACCTGTACGAACCCGATGCTGCGACCGTGCTGGAGCACGTGATCACGCGTTACATCGAGTCGTTGGTTTACCAGGCAGTGCTGGAAAACGTGGCCTCCGAGCATGCAGCACGCATGGTGGCGATGAAGTCAGCGAGCGACAACGCCAACAAGCTGATTGGCAGCCTGCAGCTGGTCTACAACAAGGCCCGTCAGGCAGCGATCACCCAGGAAATTTCCGAAATCGTCGGCGGCGCGGCTGCGGTTTAACCCGCCGCGCGCAGTCACACGCACACATTTAGAGGATGCAGCAATGAGTCAGGGCAAGATCGTTCAGATCATCGGCGCCGTCGTCGACGTCGAATTCCCGCGCAGCGACGTGCCGAAGGTGTACGACGCACTGAAGGTGGAAAACACCGCCATCACCCTGGAAGTTCAGCAGCAGCTGGGCGACGGCATCGTCCGCGCCATTGCGCTGGGCTCCACCGACGGCCTGAAGCGTGGCCTGGTTGCCGTGAACACCAACCGCGCCATCTCGGTGCCGGTCGGTCCGGGCACCCTGGGTCGCATCATGGACGTGCTGGGCAACCCGATCGACGAAGCCGGCCCGGTTGACCAGGCTGCTTCGTGGGAAATCCACCGCGCTGCCCCGTCGTACGAAGACCAGTCTTCGGCCAACGAACTGCTGGAAACCGGCATCAAGGTCATCGACCTGATGTGCCCGTTCGCCAAGGGCGGCAAGGTCGGCCTGTTCGGCGGCGCCGGCGTGGGCAAGACCGTCAACATGATGGAACTGATCAACAACATCGCCAAGGCACACTCGGGTCTGTCCGTGTTCGCCGGCGTGGGTGAGCGTACCCGTGAGGGCAACGACTTCTACCACGAAATGAAGGACTCCAACGTCCTTGACAAGGTGGCGATGGTGTACGGCCAGATGAACGAGCCGCCGGGCAACCGTCTGCGCGTTGCACTGACCGGCCTGACCATGGCCGAGTACTTCCGTGACGAGAAGGACGCCAACGGCAAGGGCAAGGACGTTCTGCTGTTCGTTGACAACATCTACCGCTACACCCTGGCCGGTACCGAAGTGTCCGCGCTGTTGGGCCGTATGCCGTCGGCCGTGGGTTACCAGCCGACCCTGGCCGAGGAAATGGGCGTTCTGCAGGAACGCATCACCTCGACCAAGACCGGTTCGATCACCTCGATCCAGGCCGTTTACGTGCCGGCCGATGACTTGACCGACCCGTCGCCGGCGACCACCTTCGCCCACCTGGACGCCACCGTCGTGCTGTCGCGCAACATCGCCTCGCTGGGTATCTACCCGGCCGTCGATCCGCTCGACTCGACCTCGCGCCAGCTGGATCCGCTGGTGATCGGCAACGAACACTACGACACCGCCCGCGGCGTCCAGGCCACCTTGCAGAAGTACAAGGAGCTGAAGGACATCATCGCCATCCTGGGCATGGACGAACTGTCCGAAGAAGACAAGCAGGCCGTGTCGCGCGCCCGCAAGATCGAGCGCTTCTTCTCCCAGCCGTTCCACGTGGCAGAAGTGTTCACCGGCTCGCCGGGCAAGTACGTCTCGCTGAAGGACACCATCCGTGGCTTCAAGGGCATCCTGGCCGGTGAGTACGATCACCTGCCGGAACAGGCCTTCTACATGGTCGGTGGCATCGAAGAAGCGGTCGAAAAGGCCAAGAAGATGGCTGAAAAGGCCTAAGAGCACCGTAGGGTGGGCGCAAGCCCACCCCCACGGGATCCTGCGGTGGGCGCAGGCCCACCCAATCAGGCGAAGAGAGTTTCATGAGCACGATCCGTTGCGACATCGTCAGTGCCGAGCAGGAAATCTTCAGTGGTCAGGCGACCCTGGTGGTGGCCACCGGCGAACTGGGCGAACTGGGCATCGCGCCCAAGCATGCCCCGCTGATCACCCGTCTGAAGCCGGGCAAGGTGGTGGTGACCACCGAATCCGGTGAACAGCTGGATTTCGCCATCTCCGGCGGCATTCTGGAAGTGCAGCCGCAGGTCGTGACCGTGCTGGCTGACACCGCCATCCGTGCCGGCGACATCGATGAAGCCGCTGTGCGCAAGGCCAAGGAAGAAGCCGAGCGCGTGCTGGCTGGCCGTGGCGAAGCCATGGACCTGGCCGAAGCACAGCAGAAGCTGGCCGAAGTCACTGCACAGCTGCAGGCGCTGGAGCGTCTGCGCCGCAACCTCAAGCACTGATCGTGCTGGCAGGTGGCTGACGAAAACGCCGGCGCAAGCCGGCGTTTTTTGTTGTTCCTTGTGCGGACTGCAGATTGTGCTGCGATTGCCCGCTGTCATGGTTGCCAGGGCCTGGGCCACTGTTGCCGCCATCGCTGGCGCGCTCGACACAAGGGCGGTACAGCCGCCATCGGCCACACTGTGACGCTGTCACGGCCTGCTGTCGGTTGGGCCTGCGCGTTGCCATGCAACCTGCTGCCCGCAGCCATGCGGCCGTTGTTTCCAAGGGATTGTTGAATGTCTTCCGAGCGTACTTCCTCCCAGCCACTGCCGTGGCTGGGCCTGCTGGCCATTGTGGTGATCGCGCTGAACCTGCGCCCGATCCTGGCGGCAACCGGTCCCTTGCTGGAGACCATCCAGGCCAGTACCGGGCTGAGCGACCAGCAAGCCGGCCTGATGACGACCCTGCCGATCTTCGTGATGGGCCTGTGCGCCCTGCTGGCCGGCCCGTTGCAGCGCTGGCTGGGTGGACGCTGGGGCATCAGCCTGGGTGCACTGGTGATCGCCGCGGCATGTGTGGGGCGCTGGCTGTGGCCCAGCGCCGGCAGCCTGATTGCCACCGCGGTACTGAGCGGGCTGGGCATCGCCCTGGTCCAGGCCTTGATGCCCAGCGTGATCAAGGACCAGTTCGGCAACCGCGCCGGCATGCTGATGGGCCTGTACTCGACCGGCATCATGGGCGGTGCCGCGTTTGCGGCGGCCTTGACTCCCAGTGTGGCCGAACACCTGGGTTGGTCGGCGGCACAGGCCCTGTGGGCGCTGCCGGCAATGGCTGCCGCACTGTTGTGGTGGTGGCAGTGCCAACCCCGCCAGGCAAGCGTCTCGGCTGTGGTGCACGCGGCTGACCCAGTGTCGGTCTGGCGCAGTGCCCGCGCCTGGTTGCTGATGTTGTTCTTCGGTATCGGTACCGGTGCCTACACCCTGGTGCTGGCCTGGTTGGCACCGTATTACATGCAGCTGGGCTGGAGCGCGACCCAGAGCGGGCTGCTGCTGGCCGGGATCAGTGTCGGCGAGGTCTGCGCCGGCCTGCTGGTATCGCTGTTCATTGGCCGTTTCCCGGACCGTCGCCCGCTGTTGTTGCTCGTCCTGGCCTTGATTGCGCTGGCCTTGCTGGGCCTGTTGCTGATGCCGCTGAGCGGGGTGGTGCCGATCACCGCGCTGCTCTCGTTGGGCATCGGTGCATTGTTCCCGCTGTCGCTGATCATCACCCTGGATCACGCCCGCTCGCCGCAGCATGCCGGCGCCCTGCTCGGTTTTGTCCAGGGCGGCGGCTACATGCTGTCCAGCGTGATGCCGTTGATTGCCGGCTTGCTGCGCAGCGGTGATGCCGGTCTGGAGCTGGCCTGGGCGATCATGATCGCCGGCTGCGTGGTGCTGGCGCTGATGGCCTGGCGCTTTCGCCCGCAGGCCGGGCAGGGCTGAGTGCCGGCTTCAGCGCGGATGATGGTCGCGGTAGATCCAGTGCCGCGCGGCAATGAAGCCGGCAGCGGCAAAGCCGATGTCCACCAGTGGCTTGCACAGCCAGCTGGCATGCAGGCCCAGGTAGTGGTCTATGCCCTCCAGCAGCAGCGCACTGAGGACCGTGGCCAGCAGCCAGAAGGTAATGAAGCGGCGCAGGCTGGTGCGGTGCAGGCGGTGTCCGCCCGCGCCGTGGGCAAAGGTGTAACGGCCATTGAGCGCGTAGCCGATGGCGGCGCCGCTGAGCCGCCCGGCCACCGTGGCCAGGCCGACCTGCAGCCCCAGGTGGCTGCTGCCGATCATCACCGCGGTATCGATCAGCCACTGCAGGGCACCGATGCCGGTATAGGCCAGCAGTTGGCGGGGAAGGTTCACTGTGTGCTCCGTACGTGCCCGCATGCGCTTGCGGGCAGGGGGTAGAATGGCTGCTTGCCAACCTGTCCGTAAAGTCCCATGAGCCCATCGTTGCACGTGATCATCCTCGCCGCCGGCGAGGGCAAGCGCATGAAGTCCTCGCTGCCCAAGGTGCTGCAGCCGGTGGCCGGGGTGCCGATGCTTGGCCATGCCATCACCGCAGCCCGCGGTCTGGCTCCGGCGGCGATCCATGTGGTGTATGGCCACGGTGGCGAGCAGGTGCGGGCGGCATTTGCCGGGCAGACTGATTTGCGCTGGAGCGAACAGAGAGAGCGTCTGGGGACTGGCCATGCGGTGGCCCAGGCCATGCCGCAGGTGCCTGATGATGCCCGTGTGCTGGTGCTGTATGGCGATGTGCCGCTGATCCGTACCCAGACCCTGCAGGCATTGTTGGCGGCCGATGGCACGCTGGCGGTGCTGGCCGCCGAGCTCAATGATCCGTCCGGTTACGGCCGCATCGTGCGCAGCGCCGAGGGCAAGGTGGCCGCCATCGTCGAGCAGAAGGATGCCGACGATGCACAGCGTCAGATCCGCACCGTCAACACCGGCATCATTGCGGCCGATGCCGCCGACCTGCGCCGCTGGCTGGGGGGCTTGTCCAACCGCAATGCCCAGGGCGAGTACTACCTGACCGACGTGTTCGCCGCCGCTGCCGCCGAATATGCGCCGGCCGAGCTGGTGCTGGTGGACGATGCCCAGGAAACCGAAGGCGCCAATGACCCGTGGCAGCTGAGCCAGCTCGAGCGCGCGTTCCAGCTGCGTGCGGTGCGCCAGCTGTGTGTGGATGGCGCGCGGGTGCTGGATCCGGCCCGTGTCGACATCCGTGGCACGGTGCGCGTGGGTCGTGACGTCCAGGTGGATGTCAACGTGGTGTTTGAAGGTGAGGTCGAGCTGGGTGATGGTGTCCAGGTCGGCCCGTTCTGCCGCCTCAAGGATGTACGCCTGGCCGCCGGCACCATCGTGCGTGCGCACTGCGACCTGGAAGGTGCGGTGACCGAAGGGGCGGTGCAGATCGGCCCGTTCGCCCGCCTGCGCCAGGGCACGGTGCTGGCCGATGGCGTGCATATCGGCAATTTCGTGGAAACCAAGAACACGGTGATGGGGCAGGGCAGCAAGGCCAACCACCTGACCTACCTGGGCGATGCCCGTATCGGCAGCAAGAGCAATATCGGCGCCGGCACCATCACCTGCAACTATGACGGGGTCAACAAGTCGATCACCCAGATCGGCGACAACGCCTTTGTCGGCTCCAATTCCTCGCTGGTGGCACCGGTGTGCATTGGCGACGGCGCCACCATCGGTGCCGGCTCGGTGATCTCCAGGCCGGCCGCCGAAGGCAAGCTGACGGTTGCGCGTGCGCGCCAGACCACCATTGACGGTTGGCAGCGCCCGCTCAAGAAATCCTGAGTTGTCTCCGGCGCACGGCGTGCTGCCGCCTGGGCGGCGGTGCGCCTGCGCGTATTGCGGGCTGACTGGCGGCTGTCTGCATGAGCCACGAGCCGTGGCCGGCTGGCCAGTACTGACCTGCACGGTTCGCTGGGCGCCGTACATCCAATTATCGCTGCGGCTGGCTAGAATGGTCGCTTCAGTAACTGGATGAACTTCCCTATGTGCGGAATTGTCGGTGCGATTGCCGGTCGCGATGTGGTCCCGGTCCTGGTCGAGGGCCTGAAGCGTCTGGAATACCGCGGCTATGACTCCTCGGGCATCGCAGTGCTCAATGGCGTGGAAGTGCGCCGTGTCCGTCGTATCGGCCGTGTGGCGGAAATGGAGGCCGCGGCCCTGGAGAAGGGTGTGGCCGGCCAGCTCGGCATCGGCCATACCCGTTGGGCCACCCACGGTGGAGTCACCGAGGCCAATGCCCACCCGCACATCAGCCAGGGCGTCAGCCTGGTCCACAACGGCATCATCGAAAACCACGAAGAGCAGCGCGAGCGCCTGCGTGGTCTGGGCTATGTGTTCGAGTCGCAGACCGACACCGAGGTCATCGCCCACCTGATCCACCACCACCTGTCCCATGGCAGTGCCGATGTGCTGGCCGCGCTGCAGGCGGCGGTCAAGGAGCTGACCGGTGCCTATGCGCTGGCAGTGATCAGTGCCGCCGAGCCGGAGCGTCTGGTCGTGGCCCGCATGGGCTGCCCGCTGCTGGTGGGTCTGGGCGAGGGCGAGAATTTCGTGGCCTCGGACGTGTCGGCCATCATCCAGGCCACCCGTCGGGTGATCTTCCTGGAAGAGGGCGATACCGCCGAACTGACCCGTGATGGGGTGCAGGTGTTTGGTGAGGACAATGCGCCGGTGCAACGCGAGCAGCACCTGTCCGATGTGTCGCTGGCCTCGCTGGAGCTGGGTCCTTACCGCCACTTCATGCAGAAGGAAATCCACGAGCAGCCGCGTGCCCTGGCCGACACCATCGATGCGGTGATCAATGCCGGCAGTTTCGATGCCAGCCTGTTTGGCGCCAACGCCGAGGCTGTGCTGAGCGGCATCACCGGGATCAAGATCCTGGCCTGCGGCACCAGCTACTACGCCGGCTCCACCGCCAAGTACTGGATCGAGTCCATTGCCGGCCTGCCGTGCGATGTGGAAATTGCCAGCGAGTACCGTTACCGCCAGGCCTTCGCTGACCCGCGTCATCTGGTGGTGACCATCTCCCAGTCCGGTGAAACCCTGGACACGATGGAGGCGCTCAAGTACGCCAAGTCGCTGGGCCACACCCACACCCTGTCCATCTGCAATGTGCAGGAAAGTGCTATCCCGCGCGCCAGCGAGTTGGTCTGCTACACCCGTGCCGGTGCCGAGATCGGCGTGGCCTCGACCAAGGCCTTCACCACCCAGCTGGCGGCCCTGTTCCAGCTCACCGTGGTGCTGGGCAAGCTGCATGGCAAGGTCAACGCCGAACAGGAAGTCGACTACCTGGAGCAGCTGCGCCAGCTGCCGGGCAGCGTGCAGCACGCGCTGAACCTGGAGCCGCAGATCGCCGCCTGGGCCGAGCGCTTTGCGACCAAGGCCAATGCCCTGTTCCTGGGCCGTGGCCTGCATTACCCGATCGCCCTGGAAGGTGCGCTCAAGCTCAAGGAAATCACCTACATCCACGCCGAGGCCTACCCGGCCGGCGAGCTCAAGCACGGCCCCCTGGCCCTGGTGGACGAGGCGATGCCGGTGGTGGTGATCGCTCCCAACGACAGCCTGCTGGAGAAGGTCAAATCCAACATGCAGGAAGTGCGTGCGCGTGGTGGCGAGCTGTTCGTGTTCGCCGACCAGGACAGCAATTTCAGCGCCTCCGAAGGCGTGCATGTGATCCGCACCCCGCGCAATGTCGGCGTGCTCAGCCCGATCGTGCACACCATTCCGGTGCAGATGCTGGCTTACCACGCGGCCCTGGCCCGTGGCACCGACGTGGACAAGCCGCGCAACCTGGCCAAGAGCGTGACGGTGGAATAAGCCCTCCCCCGTTTATGCGGTGCAACGCTGTAATCAACGACGCCGGCAAAGGCCGGCGTTGTTGTTTCTTGCGGCTGGCCGCGAGGCTCATGCCCAACGATTGGTGAGTTCCCTTACCCAGTGATAACGGTGTCAAGTTGCGCGCCCGCGTGGGGCGCGACTTAGCGCGTGAGCAGGCCGACCGCATCGCCATGCAGTTTCAATCCACGCGCCCGCGTGGGGCGCGACCGGTCGAGCAGTACAGCACCAGCACCCGGCAGAAGTTTCAATCCACGCGCCCGCGTGGGGCGCGACTGCGTGGGATTGAGGGTAACCATGTTGCGCTGGTCGTTTCAATCCACGCGCCCGCGTGGGGCGCGACACTCAGACACCTATGAGCTGACTGCCTGGCTGCAGTTTCAATCCACGCGCCCGCGTGGGGCGCGACCCGCCGCGCGCCTGGGTGGTCAAAATGCTGAATCGTGTTTCAATCCACGCGCCCGCGTGGGGCGCGACTTCCGCAGAAGTCCATCAGCGGCAAGGCCGGCAAGTGTTTCAATCCACGCGCCCGCGTGGGGCGCGACACCACGCGCTGGCGCGTCACGTCGCAGGTAATGAAGTTTCAATCCACGCGCCCGCGTGGGGCGCGCCCCTTCATGTCAGGCTGGCCGGCCGATGAGGTAGCGGTTTCAATCCACGCGCCCGCGTGGGGCGCGACTCTCCTCAGCCGAGCGGTCACCGCTCCACCACGGGTTTCAATCCACGCGCCCGCGTGGGGCGCGACCAAACCGGGAGAAGTCCCTTCTGTCGCACATCTGGTTTCAATCCACGCGCCCGCGTGGGGCGCGACAGCGACTCAGGACGTCGTTCCACACCAGGAAATCGTTTCAATCCACGCGCCCGCGTGGGGCGCGACAAGGCGGCAAACGTCGTCCTGCAATCGGATACCGGTTTCAATCCACGCGCCCGCGTGGGGCGCGACCGCGCCATGCTCGGTGATGATCGTGGTGGTGCTCAGTTTCAATCCACGCGCCCGCGTGGGGCGCGACCGGGCGCCAGCGTCCAGTAGGAACTCCTCGCCCTGTTTCAATCCACGCGCCCGCGTGGGGCGCGACATGCGCGGCAGCTTCCCGCAGCAGGGCGTGGTCAAGTTTCAATCCACGCGCCCGCGTGGGGCGCGACGCGCAGCTGTCCGATAGGCAACTTGGCGTCGAAGTTTCAATCCACGCGCCCGCGTGGGGCGCGACCACTGCAGCGCCTGCATCACCGCCGGCGGGTAGCAGTTTCAATCCACGCGCCCGCGTGGGGCGCGACACCGAGGCGCAGGCGCTTGATGCGCGCAAGTTCATGTTTCAATCCACGCGCCCGCGTGGGGCGCGACCATGGCCGTGCGCATCGGCGCCCGTCGCACCTATGTTTCAATCCACGCGCCCGCGTGGGGCGCGACCTCAGGCGCGCCTGAACATCGCCACCACGGTGGAGTTTCAATCCACGCGCCCGCGTGGGGCGCGACAAGCCGCGAAGAAGGCCGCCGAGGACGCCGAACTGGTTTCAATCCACGCGCCCGCGTGGGGCGCGACCAAAACCATCGACAACATGCCGTGCGGATACCAGGTTTCAATCCACGCGCCCGCGTGGGGCACGACGGCCTACGCGGCGCAATGCTTGGGGCTTAAATAATGTTTCAATCCACGCGCCCGCGTGGGGCGCGACTTGCTGCAGCCATCAGGGTGTCCTCATATATAAGTTTCAATCCACGCGCCCGCGTGGGGCGCGACTCAAGGGCCTGCTGCGCGATGGCATCGGCTACAAGTTTCAATCCACGCGCCCGCGTGGGGCGCGACTCCCCGAGCTTCCGGTGCTGTCGTTTGGCGATGAGCTGTTTCAATCCACGCGCCCGCGTGGGGCGCGACAGCCAAAGCCAAAGCGGATGCGGCCGCATATATTGTTTCAATCCACGCGCCCGCGTGGGGCGCGACAGGTCAGGTAGATTGGCTTGGGCAGCAGTGCAGTTTCAATCCACGCGCCCGCGTGGGGCGCGACGTTCGCAGCTGCGGCCTGTTCCCAAGCCGCAACGATGTTTCAATCCACGCGCCCGCGTGGGGCGCGACTCAGCCGATCGGCCTTGTCGGCCGGCGCGTGGCGGTTTCAATCCACGCGCCCGCGTGGGGCGCGACACATGAGCATCGTCAACAGCGAAGGCCAGTTCGAGTTTCAATCCACGCGCCCGCGTGGGGCGCGACCCGGCACCTTGGCTGCCGCACTGGGCCTGTCGGTCGTTTCAATCCACGCGCCCGCGTGGGGCGCGACGCCGGGGCGCTGCGCAGATTGTGGCGGGATTGCCAGTTTCAATCCACGCGCCCGCGTGGGGCGCGACCTGACGGTGTGACCGTGGGTCGCTTCGCAGTCCTGTTTCAATCCACGCGCCCGCGTGGGGCGCGACTCGACGGGAGCTGCGTGCTCGCACAGTACCGGCATGTTTCAATCCACGCGCCCGCGTGGGGCGCGACCTGGCTATCAATCCAAGTCTGCCCGCCATCCAGAGTTTCAATCCACGCGCCCGCGTGGGGCGCGACGATGACCGCAGCAGACGTTGCTATCATCCTGCGAGTTTCAATCCACGCGCCCGCGTGGGGCGCGACGGGCCTAGCCCGCCAGATCGGGCCAGAAACGATGTTTCAATCCACGCGCCCGCGTGGGGCGCGACGCCAGATCTGGCCGAGGTAGGTGTCCGCCCACTCGTTTCAATCCACGCGCCCGCGTGGGGCGCGACCGGTGGTGCCGTGGTAAACCAGCTCGAGGGTCAGGTTTCAATCCACGCGCCCGCGTGGGGCGCGACGGCTGGACGAAGTTCGGCTCGAGTATCGGAATAAGCGTTTCAATCCACGCGCCCGCGTGGGGCGCGACCCACCGCCTCACCGCTTCGGTGCGCGCTGGTGTTGGTTTCAATCCACGCGCCCGCGTGGGGCGCGACCATCAGACCCAGGTTGCGGTTGTCGCGATACAGGTTGTTTCAATCCACGCGCCCGCGTGGGGCGCGACGCTGTGGTGGCTAACTGGCAGGCGGAGTCCTCCCTGTTTCAATCCACGCGCCCGCGTGGGGCGCGACATGGCGGCGCGGTCGCGCGTAGATGGGCCATACATGTTTCAATCCACGCGCCCGCGTGGGGCGCGACGCCAAGCCGGCAGAATTACAGGCAAGCTCTTTTAAGTTTCAATCCACGCGCCCGCGTGGGGCGCGACCGGCACAGCCGGGCGCGTGGTTGATGTTTCACGGGTTTCAATCCACGCGCCCGCGTGGGGCGCGACTTCAGCACGGAACGCCAGGGCGGCGCGGTATGGATGTTTCAATCCACGCGCCCGCGTGGGGCGCGACCTTATCGCGCCCTCCTCGCTGATCGGGTGGTCATAGTTTCAATCCACGCGCCCGCGTGGGGCGCGACTGCCAGGCTTGAGCTGCCGCATCACCATGCCAGCGTTTCAATCCACGCGCCCGCGTGGGGCGCGACCTGGGGTGCCGGTGATGGCGTCGGCCACTGCGAAGTTTCAATCCACGCGCCCGCGTGGGGCGCGACCTTGGTCATGCGTCTATGTCTCGGCTTACTGCAGTTTCAATCCACGCGCCCGCGTGGGGCGCGACGCGCACCGGGCTGCCGTATTTCCGCGTGCGCAAGGTTTCAATCCACGCGCCCGCGTGGGGCGCGACGGCCGGCAGACAACAGCGAGGACTGGGCAGCCGTGTTTCAATCCACGCGCCCGCGTGGGGCGCGACGCGTGATCGGCAGGGTCTTCAGCTCTTCGGTGCAGTTTCAATCCACGCGCCCGCGTGGGGCGCGACCACCGGCACGATCATCAGCGGCACGGTCACGCTGTTTCAATCCACGCGCCCGCGTGGGGCGCGACCATATTCCCCGTAGAGCTTCATGTACTCATCGAAGTTTCAATCCACGCGCCCGCGTGGGGCGCGACCGTCGGCATCCATGTAGGCCTTGGCCACGTCGTGGTTTCAATCCACGCGCCCGCGTGGGGCGCGACTAGAGCAGGCCCTTACCCTGGAGCGACACTATGAGTTTCAATCCACGCGCCCGCGTGGGGCGCGACCATGTCAGGCCGTCATCAGTCGAAGGGTGATAGAGTTTCAATCCACGCGCCCGCGTGGGGCGCGACGCGCTGGCCAAGCGCATGGGGATCACGGCAGCAGTTTCAATCCACGCGCCCGCGTGGGGCGCGACCTTGCAATCCACCTTGGCCTGACGTGCGTTGGCCATGTTTCAATCCACGCGCCCGCGTGGGGCGCGACACACCACAAACGACCTACGGGCAAACAGGAAAAGCGTTTCAATCCACGCGCCCGCGTGGGGCGCGACCCAGCGGCTGGGACAAGGACGGCGGGTATGCGCTGTTTCAATCCACGCGCCCGCGTGGGGCGCGACGGCTATATGACGGCGTACGTGGGGGGCCTGGCATGTTTCAATCCACGCGCCCGCGTGGGGCGCGACCTGGCGCAACGTTTGTGGCGTGTGCACTTGGAAACGGTTTCAATCCACGCGCCCGCGTGGGGCGCGACGGCCCAGGAACAGGTTGCGGGCCTGATCGTCAAAGTTTCAATCCACGCGCCCGCGTGGGGCGCGACCTGCAGCAGCGCTTGGCCATTTACAACCATGGTCTTGTTTCAATCCACGCGCCCGCGTGGGGCGCGACGACCGAGGCCGGCATTTCGGTGGACGGCTTCCAGTTTCAATCCACGCGCCCGCGTGGGGCGCGACTCTGGAACGAACCCACCGTCAGCGTCATGGACTGGTTTCAATCCACGCGCCCGCGTGGGGCGCGACCTACATGCTCCAGCAGCTCAACGGCCAGTTGCTGGTTTCAATCCACGCGCCCGCGTGGGGCGCGACCATGGCTTGCCTTATCTGTGTCGCAGCATTGGGCCGTTTCAATCCACGCGCCCGCGTGGGGCGCGACTGAAAGAGCAAGGCAATTGCGGCCTGTATGTCGATGTTTCAATCCACGCGCCCGCGTGGGGCGCGACTTGGCGGCCAGGGCGGCACCACCGTCAGCATCCAGTTTCAATCCACGCGCCCGCGTGGGGCGCGACGACACATGACCGCATACGCGGGGGGCCTGGCATGTTTCAATCCACGCGCCCGCGTGGGGCGCGACTCCACCACCGCATCGCGGCCCACGGCCTCGAACAGGTTTCAATCCACGCGCCCGCGTGGGGCGCGACATAGATTTCCGTGGCGCACTGCTGCACCAGGGACGTTTCAATCCACGCGCCCGCGTGGGGCGCGACTCCATCGGCGGTAACCTGGGCTGGCCCCTGGTGGTTTCAATCCACGCGCCCGCGTGGGGCGCGACTGCATGTGCGGGCCTCAGGTAGCGGTGGAACTGTAGTTTCAATCCACGCGCCCGCGTGGGGCGCGACTCGCCGCATCGGTGGCAAACGCCGCATCGAACGGGTTTCAATCCACGCGCCCGCGTGGGGCGCGACTGTGATCTTCCTGCGCGCCTTGCGACGAGCATGGTTTCAATCCACGCGCCCGCGTGGGGCGCGACCGGTTGTAGATGGCCGAGTCGGTCATCTCCAGCGAGTTTCAATCCACGCGCCCGCGTGGGGCGCGACGCAGAGCACAATCGCAACGGTCGGCAATGCCCAAGTTTCAATCCACGCGCCCGCGTGGGGCGCGACTCCATGAAGATAACTGCTTGGTACTGTTGAGCCAATCAGCTGAATTTCGCGAATGCGACCGTGCCGCGTGGAAGCCACAGGCCTACATGGCGGGAAGGGACAACTTTCGATTTGAAATCAATCTGTTGGAAAAGTGCGAACCTCCCGCAAAGACGGCGGTCGCTTGGGGTTCGCGTCAGAAGATGAGGGGGCCTTTCATGTCGAGGACAGGCTTGGCGCCGATGTGTTCGACATGGCCTTCCCAACGGGACCCAAGCTGATAGAACCGCAGGCTGTCTACCGTAGGATCAATCAAGTCGCACAAACGTTGGCGCAATTCGACCCACTGGGCGGGATCGACCTCGATCTCGAACACGGAGTATTGCACGCGCTGGCCCAGATCCCGGCATGCCTTTGCCACCTGGCGAAGACGCTTGCTGCCGCCGGCAGATGACGTGCTGACGTCGTAGGTGACCAGAACCATCATGGTGCAGTCTCCAGGTCATTTCCACAGGAATGGTGGATATCCATCAAGATCGCCGCGCAAATGGCGGGCCAACAGCTGTGCCTGGACAAATGGAAGCAGGCCGATGTCGACCTTCTCACCAAGGAAAGGATGCTGCATTTGCTCACGCTTCCTCTCCTGGTAGGCAACCAGAACGGTCTTGCGTGCATCGTCCTTCAGTTGGACTGCGCCGTTTTCGAAGTGTGTGAAGTCTTTTTCGTTCAACTGGCGACGGTTGATCAGTGACAACGCCAGGCGCTCTCCCAGTAGTGGGCGAAACTCTTCAACCAGATCCAGAGCCAGACTTGGTCGGCCAGGACGGTCGCGGTGCAGGAAGCCGACTGCTGGGTCGAGGCCAACACTCTCCAGTGCTGATCGGCAATCGTGTGTCAGCAGGGTGTAGAGGAAGGAAAGCAGCGCATTGAAGGCGTCAAGCGGTGGTCTGCGGCTTCTTCCAGAAAAGCGCAATGTCGGTGAATCCACCAGGATCAGTTGATCGAAAACGCCAAAATAGGCTTGCGCAGCTTCTCCCTCCAGACCTCGTAGCGTATCGAGATCCGTTTCGGTCATGATGCGGTGGGGAATGCGCTTGAGTCTTTTCAGGCTATGTTGAAAAGCGTCAGTGTTTCCTATTTTTCCACTGTGGTCACGCCAGCCGCGAGCAAGCACGGCATGCTGGTTGTGGATCTTGCCGATCAGCACGTTGCGGACGATGGCACCGCAACGGCTCATGTCATCAGTGGCACGATACTGAGCACGCCGCAACAGCACGTTGCCTGAAACCGGCCCTTCTACTCGTGCAAGAAAGCGACCTTGTGGCGTCAGATAGCTGATGCAGATGCCCTGCTCGGAGCAGAAGCCAAGCAGTTGCGGTGAAATGCTTGAACGGCCGATGCAGACCAGGCCTTCAAGCATGTGCGCGGGGACTCTTGCCCGTTCCTGGCGGTCCACCTCCATCACGATGTTGGCACCCTCCTTGCGCAACCAGGCACCTTCGGTGGTGACATAGAGTGTGTTGAGTTGACGTCGCATCTCACTCCTCCTGCAGTTGCTGGTACAGCCAGGCTTGGACACCGGGTTGTCCAAGGAGGCGTGGTTGGCAGATGTCGATCAACGAGCAGGCATCGCAACGATGCGATTCATAACGGGCCGTGGGTGTCTGGCCTGAGGCAAGCATCGCCCTGGTGGCAAGGATTGTTTCATGCGTCAGCTGGCGCAGTGTCGTGTCGAATTGGACATCCTTGCGGCGTCGGGTTTTTCCGTAGAACAATGCGCCAGAAGGTACAGGCTGTCCCAGCATTGCCTCCAGGCACATGGCTTGTGCACAGAGTTGGACCTCGTCGGCACGGTGGGACTTTGGGCGACCACGCTTGTACTCGACAGGAAAGGCCCGTTCCTCATCGCCTTGACCTTCACGTAGGAACTCAACGACATCCGCCTTGCCGGTCACCCCCAATCTCTCGCAGAGCAAGGGCATGGCGGTGATGGTGCGCACGCCCCGGCGCTTTTCCGACTGCGGCATATCGGCTCGCTGGTGCAGCAGACGGCCTTCGGCCGTCTGCCGGTTCTCAGCCCACTGTTGTTCGATATGGATGAGCGCACATTGACGTGGGCAATAAAGGTAGTGCTGGAGGGAGGAAATCGGAATCAGATCCACATCATCCATGGCACCACTCGCTGTTTGATCAGAAGAGCTCGGTGACCGACACACCAGCAGGAAGGTTGTTGTCGATCTGTACGACATAGTCGGAGAATCTGCGTGCAGGACCATTGTCGAGGCCATCTGCACGGCTCACTTTTACCTTGTCGAACAAGACATGCGCCGGTGCGTTGCCCATCGGATTGTCGTGCTTGAACACGATGAGCTTGCGTGCGGACATTTCGCCACGGGCCGCTGAATGGTCGTGTTCGAACAGGTTGGTCAGCGCCCGCCAAAGCAGCTGCAGGTCATCCTCGGAAAAGCCGGTGCGTTCGGCCAGCTTGGCTGAAACGAACCCATGCATGCGGTACAGACCGTAGGGGAGGATGTGCTTGCGACCCATCGTGCGCTCCTTCTCCACGTCCTTTTCGTTGGTCACGGCCACACGGGTAATGGCCACTTCCATTGGCAGGACCGGCTCGATCGATGTGGCAAAAGCCAGCTGTACCGGGCCGCGTACCTGGCCGGCATTGACTTCGGTGGTCATCACCGCGCCGAAGGTGCGCACATCGAAGAAGTTCGTGCACATCCAGGCAGTGAGTTCCCGTGCCTTGGCTTCCTCCTTGGGCAGCTTCTTGGCTTCCGGTTCCACCTTGATCGCCTGGTAGGCCAGCTTGTGCTGGTTGTTGAGGACAGAACGTTCCTGCATGTAGATCGCGTAGCCTGGTGCGTCCTCCTTTTCCAGTGCCACGTAGTTGCGGATCTTGCGCTTGATCGCCACATCGGTGACCAGACCCTTGTTTGTTTCCGGGTCAAGGCGGGGGAGGTTGCCTGCATCCGGGTCGCCGTTCGGATTGCCATTGGTGACATCGAACAGGTAGACGAATTCGTAGCGGTGGGCGATGGCACTCATGCAGCTTCTCCTTCGGATTCAGACGGGTCGGTTTGTTCGGCGTTGCTTTCTGAGGTTGGGGCAAAGCGCGACTGGGTCTGGTGGTAGTAGCCGATGGCAAACCTGCCCTGTTCCTCGATCGGAAGGCTTCGTGGGAACTGGGCAGGCAATGCATCGATGATCAGACCGATTTCTTTTTCAATGTTCACGGCATGACCTGGCCTGTCCTTGCGCAGTTTTCCCAGATGATTTTGTGCATTGCGCAGCAGCACCGGGAAAATGCTGGCCGGTGTTGCCGAGGCAGCGCCGTAGTAGCGGTCACGGATGGTGGCATTGACCTGCGAGCCGAGAGCAGCACGTTGCAGGTTTTCCAACGAAGAGAACAGCCGTCCCAGCAGGTAGCCGGGATCGGTATTGCCTGTATCAAGACTCACGGGTGGTCCCTCCTTTGTCGATGTTGGGTCTTGCTTCCTTGCCAGGCGCGCATCGCGGGCCAGCACGGCCTTGCACAGCGCCACACGCAGTGGCCGGATCTGGCCATCGGCGCGGAAGCGCATGACGATGTTTCCAAGCAGACTGCGGGGATAGCGGGTGCCGGCAAGGACGGCGCGGGCCAGTTCGCCAGCGAGCAAGGGTGAAATGTCCTCTGCCTTGGGTTTGCCCTTTTCGCCATACACCGGGGCCGTCTGCAGTGCCAGGAACTGAGGTGACGGCGGCCGGTTCCAGGGCAAGGGGGTCAGCTGAAGGTCGTGGTAGTGATCGCACAGGCGCTGGGCGAACCGGCCCAGTGATGCGGTTTCCCAGAACCGGATCGACAGGCGTGAAGCATTGGGTGCAATGCCAAGGATGAAAATGGCGGTGTCGTCATCAAGGCGCGCATCCAGTTCCCGCAGTGGCCGTAACTTGCGCACATGTTCCAGCGCATCACCAAGCCGACGGGTGGCCTGCATGTCATCCAGGCCTTCAGCAGTGCCGAGGAAAAGCGCAACGAAATCCTCGGCAGCGGTCGCATTCTTTCCCTGAGCCCAGAACACCACCGTGGTATCACCCAGCTGCAGGCGTTGCCGGTTGTCATCACTGCGGCGCAACAGGTGGTTGAGTGCGGTGGTGTAGGCAAAGGCCGCCTGTTCGGAGACCGGGGCATTCCCTCCTTGGCTTTTTCCATAGGAAGAAAAGGCATCCAGGTTGAACGAAACTATGGACGCCCCGGAACTCTGTGCGCCATTCACGCCCTTGATGGCCGGATGCAGGCGTGCAA
This sequence comes from Stenotrophomonas ginsengisoli, assembly GCF_001431485.1. Taxonomy (GTDB): domain Bacteria; phylum Pseudomonadota; class Gammaproteobacteria; order Xanthomonadales; family Xanthomonadaceae; genus Stenotrophomonas; species Stenotrophomonas ginsengisoli. The sequence continues at coordinate 98,247 of NZ_LDJM01000011.1, forward strand.
GGGGTGCCTGCTGTCCGGTAACAAGACACATTCCTTGATTTTCGGAAGTGCCAGTTGTTTGTTGCTGCTGCCAGACATCACGTGCGACTGGACGCTCATGCAGGAAGTGTTGCTCGCCTGTCAGACGGAATACGACGTTGGCATCCTGGATGGCATCGCTATGGCGGGAAAAAAGCACGCTGTCTGTGAAGTTTTCCGGTGTCCACTTGTCCAGGAATGACAACAGTGCCTGCAGTCCGGCGTCTTCAAAGCCCTTCAGCGCGTCGCGATGCAAGGCCTTGAAGGCTTCATGCTCCTGCGCGGATCGCTTGCTGCTGGCGCTCACACCCAGGACATAGCTGGTCTTGTCCCAGAGGAAATTGGATTTGATGCCGGCTGTCCGTTTTTCAGGCTGGGGAACATCGAGCGCTCGTGGCAGCGGCTTCTTTCCTGAGACATCACGCAGGTCGATCACATCGACCACGTCACCGGACCCATCCAGCTCGATGCAGAAGCTGATCTTCTCCTGGCTGTAACCGGGCCGGGCGATGCCGGAGTCTTCCTCATCGCTCAGGCGCTGGTAGTAGTCGAACAGGGCGGAAAGAATCATTGCCTGACCTCCCCACTGGAAAACGGCGGTACGGTGATCAGGCCATCGACCATCTGTGCCCGGAAGAAACGTGGGGTCATGCCGGCGGCGAAGTCGATGTCGTGCAGCATCCAGCCAAGATCGCGTTCTCCTGCCAGTGCCGGATCGGGTGGTGGTGCTTGATGCCCCCCCTCTTCGACCAGAGCGAAGTTGGCAGGAAACTCGCGTGTTCCCAGGCACGGCATATGGAAGCACTGCCCGCGACGCGCCCGACGGTTGAAGATGTCCAGATGCTTGCCGATGCTGTCGTCCGTGCCGGCCTTGTCGCTCAGCTCGAAATGCGCGGTGATGACGTATCCCACATCACGCAGCACCGTGGCAGCACGTTGTTGACGGTCATCCTCCACACAGGTCACCACGCCATCAACGCGGCCGGCCTTGATGGCCTTGCTGACAGTTGTGGCGGACAGTTTTCCACCCACCTCGTTCCTGCGGATCGATTCGAACCGAATGGGGTTCAAGACCTGGATGCTGTCCACCACCCAGCGGATTGCCGGTTTCCAGTGGATGGCTTCCAGGATGCCCCGTGCGGCCGACGGCGTGATGACATCGTAGGAAACGCGCTCGACTTTCATTTCGGGCCGAGTGAAAAGCGCCCGTTCACCCCATACGTGGAGTTTTATGCCGTAAGCCATGCATCCTCCAAGAATTTCGTTCCAGAAGATTATTGATGTGTCCTCGTCTCACAGGATGAGACGGGATCTACTTCGGTCCTTGCCAATCACCAGACGTTGGATTCTGCATCCCTCACGTGTGGATCTTCCCAGTGCAAACCGAATCGCGGGTCGTACAGCCGTGCGTTGACCAGACGGACAAACTGTTCCCCGTAACGCTCCGGTGCCACCGGTTCGATGGCACCGGCTTGCCAGAGTGCCTGGTAGGCCTGTTCGGGAACCTGTACCAGGAAAGTCTGCAGTTTCCTGGCGGCTGCAGAAACAGGCTTGCCATCCCGCAGGTCCTTGAGCGCTTCATCAGCAGCAGGATCTTCCTTTCCCGGGCTATCGGAAAAAGGATCGTAGGGAACGATCACCGGCCGCATGCGGGTCTCGATCATGCGAAAACGGGCTGCCAGTGATTCCAGCGGCAAATCCTCGATGCCGACGCCCTTGAAAAGGGCCAGGACATCGTCACCAAGCCTGCCATCCTTGCGCCAGTAGATTTCCTGGAAATAGGCCTTTATGGCCTCAAGTGCCAGCAGGTCATCACGATGCCGGCGTTCGATGGCCCGGAAGGCGCCGGCAAACTGCTCCAATTCGCGGGGGGGCTTCCAGTCGGGACTGGCAAAGACCAGTACCTGGCTGTCCTGTGCTGGACGCTCTCCATTACGGTTGCACCGGCCGGCTGCCTGGGCGATGGAATCCAGCCCGGCCTCGGCACGCAACACGGTGGGAAAGGACACATCGACACCGGCTTCCACCAGGCTTGTCGAGACCAGTCGGCACGGCTCTCCATCCCGCAGGTGTGAGCGCACTTTGTCCAGCACCCTGCTGCGATGGCGGGCATGCATCAGGGTGGTCAAGTGGAGAGCACCGGGCAGGTCTGCAATGGACTGGAACAAGGTGCGTGCATGCTGCCTGTTGTTGACGATGCACAAGGCCTGCTCGCTTGCATGCAATTTCTTCGTGAGCGCTGCATCGTCCAGTTCGCCGGCATGACGCACGCTAACGCGCCTGAGCTGTTCGTACAGATGCCGGGGATCGGGAGCCAGCTCCCGGACGTTCTCCAGCCCATCCGGGAAACCATCCACCTTGCCCAGTGCCGGCTGGGTGGCGGTGCACAGCACAAGGCTGGCACGGTAATTGAGTGCCAACTCATCGATCAGCTGTACGCACGGACGCAACAGCGGCAAGGGCAGTGTCTGTGCCTCGTCCAGGATCACCACGCTGGCAGCGATGTTGTGCAGCTTGCGGCAACGCGAAGGACGGTCGGCGGCCAGACTTTCGAAGAACTGCACGGACGTAGTGACGACTACCGGCGCATCCCAGTTCTCCATGGCACGCTCACGCTTCTCGCGGGCCTGCGGCTGACTGTTCGGGTCGTCGACGTAGGCGCTGTGGTGCTCCAGTACAGCCTCCTGTCCATACTCACCGAAGGCGGAGCGGAACACCGCGGCGGTCTGTTCGATGATGCTGGTGAACGGCACCACATAGATCACCCGGCGCAAGCCATGGGCCAGCGCATGGTCCAGCGCAAAGGCCAGCGAGGCCAGGGTTTTGCCGCCACCAGTAGGCACGGTCAGGGTGAACAACCCGGGAGCATCAGCCGCTTGTGCCCTGACATGGGTGAGGATGCGGGCTCGTAGCGGGTTGATGCCGCCTTCTTTTGGCAGGCTGGCAAGATGGGCATCCAGCCTGTCGCGGAGAACCTGGAGCGATGGCCCCGTGTTTTCGTCTCGTGGTCCGCGGCCTTCCACATGGCGATAGAAATTTTCGGTGTCGATGTAGTCGGCATCGACCAAGCACGAAAAGATCATTCGCGCCAGTAGCGAAAACTGGAAACCCACACGCGGCCGCAGTGGTTTGAACCCAGTGGGTAATTCAAGCTTTCCCGGTAGCGGGATTTCGTTTTCCCAGTCGGGAAGCAATTTGGGGAGACATGCCTCCCGATATTCTTCAGACAGCCGCTCGCTCAGCGGTGTACGTTCGTGGCCATGCTGGCCATTGGCCAACCCGGCATGGTGGCCGGCGATCGCGTAGGCGATCAGTGTGCCCGGTGGGCCGTAGCGTGCCTTGGCGATTCGAGCTCCCCATGTGGCATGGTCAACCCTGTGAAAGTCTCCAGACAATCGTCTCTGGAACTCATGGGTGTATTTGCCGAGGTCGTGGAGGCGTCCTGTTGCTTCTGCCAGAGCACTTGCTCCAAACATCGCGGCATTGGCTGATGCTCGGTTTCCAGTCGCAAGCAGATGTGAGGCCAGTGGCTGCCAGTCTTGCTTGTCAAGGCGCCCGGTCGAGTGAGCGTAGAAAGACATTTTCCATACCCATATTCCTTCCCTGAAAGTCGACCATACCTTTTTTGCAGCGGTATATCCAAGAATTTGATGGTTGCGTTTTTTGATGAGGGTAACGCGGGTGATTCGTTCCAATCCGTGGTCAATAAAGATCTGCAGGATTTTTTGATAATCAACTTCCCTGCAGCGGCAACATCAGGGTTACGCACAGGCCGCCTTCGGCGCGGTTGGCCAGCGCGATGCGGCCACCGTGGGCCTCGGCGATTTCCCGGGTCAGGGCCAGGCCCAGGCCGGTGCCGTCGCGCTTGGTCGAATAGAACGGCAGCAGGGCGTTGTGCAGCACCGCCTCGTTCATGCCGCTGCCGTCATCGCTGATGGCGATGCGTACCCAGTCCTGCTGGCGGCTGACCTCCACGCTGACCTGCACGTGCTTGCCGTTGCCGGCTTCATGGGCGTTCTTGACCAGGTTGAGCAGAGCCTGGGACAGCTGGGCCGGATCGGCACGCGAGCTCAGCTCTGGGTCCACGGTCAGGTGTTCGAACGGCATCTGCAGGCGCAGGTTTTCCAGGAAGCTGGCCCAGTGGATGGTCTGCAGCTGCGGCGCCGGCAGCTTGGCAAAGCGTGCATAGCCACGGATGAAGCCTTCCAGGTGGCGCGCACGTTCCTCGATGATGCCCAGCACCTCGGGCAGGCGCTCGGCCTTGCCACGGCGGACCAGCTCGGCACCGGAGTGTGCCAGCGAGGCGATCGGGGCCAGGGCGTTGTTGAGTTCATGGCTGATCACCCGGATCACCTTCTTCCAGGTGTGCACTTCCTGCCGGCGCAGCTCGTTGGTGAGCAGGCGGATCAGGGTCAGCTCGTGGGCGCGGCCGTTGATCTGGAAGCGTCGCCGCGACAGGTGGTAGATCTGCTCGTCATCCTCGTCGGGCACCGCAAACAGGCTGTCGCCGCTGCGGGCCAGGGCATCGTGCAGGGCCACCGGCAGGGTGGCCAGCAGGGCATCGATGCGCTGCCCTTCCAGTTTCCAGCCACCGTGCAGCAGCTTGCGCGCGGCCAGGTTGGAAAACACCACGCGGTCGGCGCCATCGCCACCGGGGCTGGTCAACAGCATGGCCACCGGGGTGTTCTGGATCATGGTGTCCAGCAACAGCTCCCGCTGCACCAGGTCCTGGCGCTGGTCACGCAGGACCTGCCCCAGGGCCATGTGGGCACGGGCCAGTTCGCCGATTTCATCATCGCCGTTCCAGTGCACGCTGACATTGAATTCGCCGTCGCAGTAGCTGGCAGTCAGGCCGGCCAGGGCGCGCATCAGCGAGCGCAGTGGCGCGGTGGCGTGGTGCACGGCCAGCCACAGCAGCACCGCCATCACCAAGGCGGTCGGAATCGCCCAGGCCGGCTGCAGCCAGCGCTCGCCCAGCCACACCGCGGCGGCCACCAGCAGGGCCAGGGCCGGGAGCAGGCGCAGGCACAGCTGCCAGGTCAGGGAGCGGGCACTCATGGCCGGGGGATGCCGAAGCGGTCCATGCGCCGGTACAGCGCCTGCCGGCTCAGGCCCAGTTCGCTGGCCGCCTGGCTGATCACCCCGCCAGCGTTGTGCAGGGCCTGCTCGATGCGTCGTTGGTCCGGTTCCTCGCCGTTGTGCACCGGTGCCGGCGCAGTGCTGCGCGGCAGGGCCAGGTCGGCCGCGCTGATCAACGGCGCGCTGGCCAGCAGGCAGGCGCGGGCGATCACATTGCGCAGCTCGCGCACGTTGCCCGGCCAGGGGTAATGGCGCAACGCACTGATCGCGTCCTCGCCGAGCTGGTGCGCCTGATCGAGGAAATGACGTGCCAGCGGCAGGATGTCCGCCGGGCGCTCGGCCAGTGGCGGCAAGGCCAGTTCCACCGTGTTGAGACGGTAGTACAGGTCCTCGCGGAAACGCCCATCGGCAATCATCGCCGGCAGGTCGGCATTGGTGGCGCTGACCACACGCACATGCACCTGGCGCTCGCGGTTGGAGCCCAGTCGGGTGAAACGGCCGGTTTCCAGCACCCGCAGCAGCTTCATCTGCCCGGCCAGCGGCAGGTTGCCGATCTCGTCCAGGAACAGGGTGCCGCCGTCGGCGGCCTCGAACTTGCCCTCGCGGGCCTTGCTTGCCCCGGTATAGGCGCCGGCCTCGGCACCGAACAGCTCGGCCTCGATCAGCTCGCCGGGCAGGGCGCCGCAATTGAGTGTGATCAGTGGCCCGCGGCGTTGCGCACTGTTGGCGTGGACGATGCTGGCGATGCCTTCCTTGCCGGCGCCGTTGGGGCCGGTGACCAGCACCGGCAGGTCCGAGCGCGCCACCTGGCAGGCCATCTGCACCACGCGCAGGCTGGCCGGGTCATGCAGCACCATCGTGCCCAGCTCATAGCGTTCGGCCAGCTGCTGGCGTGCGCGCTGCTCGTGGTGCTGGCGGCGGGCCAGCTCGTTGCGGGTTTCGGCCAGCTCCAGCAGGTTGTTCACCGTGGTCAGCAGGCGCGCGTCATCCCAGGGCTTGGCCAGGTAGTCGGCGGCGCCGGCCTTGACCAGGTTCACCGCTGCGTCCAGATGGGTCCAGGCGGTGAGCAGGATCACCGGCAGGTCCGGATGGGCCTGGCGGATCTGCGCGAACAGTTGCTCGCCTTCCACCCCGGAGGTGGTGTCGGCGCTGAAGTTCATGTCCTGGATGACCAGGTCGAAGCGGGAGCTGGCCAGCAGGGCCAGACCCTGCTCCGGGGTGCTGGCACTGACACTGTGCAGGTGCTGCAGTTCCAGCAGCACTTCCAGGGCCATGGCCACCGCGGCGTTGTCATCGATGATCAGGATCCGGGGCATCACGACTCAGTGGCAGCAACAGGCAGGTGGGAAGGATGATCGCAGCCGGCAGGCGGCTTGTCTGCTGCGGCCGGCAGATTGGGGCGGTGGCCGTAGCTGAGCACGCGGGTGATCTGCCACTGGCTGCCGCGCTGCTGCCAGACCATCACGAACTCGGCCAGGCCATCGCAGTGCTGCCCCTCCATGTCGCAGAAGCGGTGCTGGCCCTGGGTGATGGCACCGAAATCCTTCACCGCATGCACCTGCAGGGTGCCGGGCACCAGTTGCCGGGTGTAACGGCCGCAGGCGTGCCTGGCGGTGTTGTCGAGCATGGCGCGGCGGTCCTGGGTGACCCCGCCGGTGTCGTGGTAGAACTCGACCTGGGGGTCGAAATGCGCGGCATGCAGGGCCAGTTGGGCTGGATCGGCGCAGCGGTTGAAGCTGTCAAACACCGCCTGGTCCAGCGTGGCCATGACCGTTTCCAGCGGCGCCGGCCCGGCGCTGCTGGCGCTGGCCGGCAGGGCCAGTGCCGGCAGCAGGGTGGCGACAATACGCAGCAGGGCAGTACGCATGTTCGTCCTCAATTGCTGCGGGTGGCCACGGCCGGGGCAATCGCTGCGGCCTTGCGTGCCGGCCAGTACACCGCGACCTGGCCGAGCAGCCACAGCACCAGGGCGCCGGCAGGCAGGTAGGCCAGCGGCAGGCGCGGCAGCTCGTAGGTGCGCATCAGCCAGTGGTTCAGTGCGTAGGCCAGCAGCATCCCAAGCACGATGCCGATACCGGTGAGCAGGAAGTTCTCGGTCAGGAAATAGCGCAGGATCTGCCCGCGGGTGGCGCCCAGGGCGCGACGGATGCCGATCTGCTTGGTCCGCTGGCCGACCCAGAAGCTGGCCAGGCCGACGATGCCCAGCGCGGTGACCAGCAACAGCAGCACGCTGACCATCAGCAGCATGCCGATCATGTCGCGGTCATTGGCAAAGTAGTTGGCACGGCCTTCGGCATAGGTGAGCTGGCGCCATACCAGACGGTTGGGATCGTTGCCCTCCAGCACGGCCAGTGCCTGCTTGAGCACTTCATCGCGACGTGCCGGGTCGCCGACCCGGATCAGGTAGCGGCCGCCGTTGTTGAAGTTCATGCGGATCGGCAGCAGCACCGAAAAGGTCCGGTTGTTGCCCATCAGGTTCGGCCGCAGCAGGGTGTCCACCACACCGACGATGGTCAGCGGGATGTCGGCCATGTACACCGTCTTGCCCACGGCCTGGCCATCGGGGAACAGCTTGCCTGCCAGCGCGCTGGTGATGATCAGCGGGCTGCGCAGGGCGCTGAGGTCCTTCTCTTCTTCCAGCAGGCGGCTGCTCTTGTACTCGTCGGCGTTGAAGTCGCGGCCGGCCACCAGTTGCAGGCCCATCGTCTTGAGGGTGTCCTCGCCGATCATGTACTGGGCCGCGCTCTGCACCGCCGCGTCGGCGTCGGTGCTGGTGGCCACACCGGTGTTCCACGAGCCACGCTGGAACGGCAGCTGGTTGGTGATGGCCACGCTCTGCACCCCGGCGATCGCGCGCAGCGAGGCCAGGTCCTGGGCGGTGCGGGCATCGGCGTTGTCCTGCTTGCCGATACCGCTCAGGGCAATCTCGATCAGCTGGTTGTCATCCAGGCCACTGGCCAGGTTGAGGGTGTCCATGCGCTGGGACACGATGAACAAGGCATTGCAGATGATCGCGCAGCTCAGCGCGATCTCCAGCACGATCAACGCGGCGGCAGTCTTGTGCCGGCTCAGCGTGGACAGGATGGGGCGGATTTCCATGGGGCTCTCCGAAAGCGTGAAACGAATGAATGGAAATGAGGAGCAAGGAACAAGGAACGAGGAACGAGGAACGAGGAACGAGGAACGAGGAACGAGAGGCAGCGGGATATCGAGTGAGTCAGGACGGTGGATTTGTGTTGCTTTCAACACGTTGCTCTGTGCGCGTTGCTCGCTTCATTGGCTCTTGAACGGGACGGCAAGGGGCACCTGCAGCGCAGATCTGCCGACAATCAAGCCGGCCGGCAGTGCAGCGCCTTGACTCTTTCCTCGTTGCTCGGCACTCGTTTCTTGCTTGATTGTTTTTTGAACGGTCAGCAGTGCAGCGCTTGAGACTCTTTGCTCGTTGCTGCGCACTCGTTGCTCGCTTCATTGGCTCTTGAGCTGGATGGCCGGGGTCACCTGCATCGCCCGCCAGGCAGGAATCAGCCCGGCCAGCAGGCTGGCCAGCAGGGCCAGGGCAAAGGTGAGCAGCAGCATGCTGCCGTCCAGATGGGCCAGGGAGGCGTACTCGGCCGGGCGCTGGCGCACCGCCCACAGTCCCAGCTGGGCCAGCAGCAGGCCGAGCAGGCCGCCGGCCAGGCCGATGCTGCCCGCTTCCACCAGGCACTGCAGGAAGATGTCGCGGCGGCTGGCGCCCAGGGCGCGGCGCACACCGATCTCGCCACTGCGGCGCAGGAACTTGGCCAGCAGCAGGCCAACGGTGTTGACCAGGCACACCAGCAAAAAGCCGAAGGCCAGCCAGACCTGCAGGCGCACATCGCCGGGCACCGCATTGATGTAGTCCAGCAGCTGCATGACATTGCGCAGGCGGGTATTGGCCGGGCGTTCGAAGCGGCCGGCGGCGCGCTGCTGTTCGGAGTAGTTGTCCAGATAGGTCTTGTAGGCCGGGGCATCGGCGGCCGCATCCAGCTCGACCCAGTACTGGATCCAGGCGCAGGGCACGTTCAAGGCCATCGGGTCGTTGACGATCTCGCGGCCGAAGCAGTTCATGTTGCCGTTGCGCGGCAGCTTGGCGTCCAGTGCCGTGGTGTAGGGCAGCATCACCTCTTCGGTATGGTCGAACTTGCCCACGAACGGGTCATAGAACAGCGGTGAGGGCTGCCACTGGTCCAGCACGCCGACCACGCGCAGGGAATGGCCTTCCACCAGGATGTCCTTGCCCACGCTGTTGCTGCCGTTGAACACCTTGTCATTGAGCTGGCGGCTGATCACCGCCACCCGGGCGCGGCCCTGGTCATCCCCGGCGCTCCAGCCCTGGCCATACAGGAAGGGCGTATCGAACATCGGGAAGAAGTCCGTGCTGGTGTAACGCATGCCGATGTTGAAGGGCTTGAGCACTGCACTGGCCGGGTCGATGATGCCGCTGCCGCCGGTCATCAGGGCCTGGCGCTTGCCCTTGGCCTGGGCCAGCAGGGTTTCGGCGTCAAAGCGGGTGAGCTGGGATTCCGGCTCCTGCCCGGGCTGGTAACCATCGCGCACGCCGGCATCCACCTGCACGTAGAACAGGCGCTCGCTCTTGTGCGGGATCGGGTCGCCGGAGAGCACCTTGAACACGGTCAGGGTGGTCATCGCCGCGCCGATGCCCAGGGCAATGGCCAGCACCATCAGTGCGGTGAGCATCTTGTTGCGGCCGAAGCTGCGCAGGGCCAGCTTGAGGTAATAGCTGAACATGTCCGTTTCCTGCTCAGGCCGGGAGGGAGGTGGTGCGCACCAGGGACGGCTCGCGCACCAGATCGGTGGCCTGACCGTCGACGATGTGCACGTTGCGCTGGGCGCGTGCGGCCAGCTCCGGGTCATGGGTGACCATCACGATGGTGGTGCCGGCGGCATTGATCTGCTCCAGCAGTTCCATCACTCCGCGGGCCATGGCGGTATCCAGGTTGCCGGTCGGTTCGTCGGCCAGCAGCAGGCGCGGGCTGCCGGCCAGGGCGCGGGCGATGGCCGCACGCTGCTGCTGGCCACCGGACAGCTCGGCCGGGTAGTGCTTCATGCGCGAGCCCAGGCCGACATCGCTCAAGGCCTTCTCGATGCGCTGCTTGCGCTCGGCGGCGGCCATGCCGCGATAGCGCAGCGGCACATCGACGTTGTCAAACAGGTTCAGGTCCGGAATCAGGTTGAAGCCCTGGAAGATGAAGCCGATCTTCTGGTTGCGCAGGCGCGAGCGGGCGTCATCACCGAGGTGGCTGACATCCTGGCCATCGAGCAGGTACTGGCCGGAGGTGAAGGTTTCCAGCAGGCCGGCGATGTTGAGGAAGGTGGTCTTGCCCGAGCCGGAGGGGCCGGTGACGGCAACGAACTCGCCCTCGCGGACCTGCAGGTCGAGCGAGCGCAGGGCATGGGTCTGGACCTGCTCGGTACGGAAGACCTTGGAGACGGCGTGCATCTGGAGCATGAGGATGTTCCTGTAGGAAGAGGGGCGTGGTGGCATCAATGGATGGCGACGCGTTCGGCGTCGTTGAACTGTTCGGTACCGGAGACCACCACGCGGTCACCGGGTTGCAGGCCGGAAAGTACTTCGACTTCGCCCAGGCTGCTGACCCCGAGCTGGACCGGCCGGCGCACGGCGGTGCGGCCTTCCATCACCCAGGCGTGGCGGCCGCCGGACTGTTCGACAAACGGCCCGCGCTCCAGCTTGATCACCCCCTTGCGGGTATCGAGCAGGATGCGTGCACTCATGCGCTGGCTCTGGCGCAGGCCGGGCGGTTGTTCGGCGGTAAAGCGCAGGCGTGCGGTGACCTCGCCATTGACCACTTCCGGCGATACCGCGGCGATCTCGGCCTGGAAGGGCTGGCCGTTGCCGCTGGTCAGCTGGGCCGGAATGCCGATGGACAGGTCGCGGGCGAAGCTTTCCGGCACCCGCACCTCCACCTCGAAACGGCTCAGGTCCACCACCCCGAGTACCGGCGCATTGGCCTGGACCTGGGTGTGCTGGCTGACCTGGACCTGGCCGACCTGGCCATCGAACGGTGCGCGCAGGGTGAGCAGGTCGACCTGGCGCTGCACCTCGGCCACCACTGCGCGCTGGCGCTGGGCCAGCTGGTGCGCATTGCTGGCATCCAGGCTGGCGGCTTGGGACTGAAGGCGGGCATCGGTGCCGGCATGCTGCAGGTTGATCTCGGCCTTGCGCAGGTCGTCCTGGGCCTTGGCCAGGTTGACCTGGGGCACCGCGCCACCGTCAAAGCCGCGCTGGTTGCGTTCCAGTTCGCGGGCGGCCGACTGGCGTTCCAGGCTGGCCTGGTCGGTGAGCTTGCCGGCACTGGCGCGGGCCAGGCGGGCATCGAGTTCGGCGCGGTTGGCCTGGGCTTGCAGCCCGGCCAGGGTGGATTGCTCCTGGACCAGGCGGCTGCGCAGTTCCGGGCTGTCGATCACCGCCAGCTCCTGGCCCTTGCTGACCACATCGCCGGCCACCACCTTCAGCTCCACGGTGCCGGCGGAAATGGCATACAGCACCGGGCTGTTGGCCGCGATCACCCGGCCATCGGCAGCGATGTCACGCACCAGGTCGCCCTGGCTGACGGTGGCGATGCGCACCCGCGCGCTGTCCACCGAGGCGCTGCTGTCCAGCCAGCTCAGGGCCATCCAGGCGATGCCGGCAATCACCACCACGGCCGCGCCGGCGGGCAGCAGCCAGCGCTTGAGGCGGTGATGGGGTGGCGGGGTAACAACCTGGTCCTGGGCAGCGGTATCGCGGATCATGGGCATCGACGGTGATGGCGGATGCCCAATCAAAAGCACGTAGCGTGCCAACTTTTGTTCCCTTGAATATCAAGGAGATAGCGCAATGTGGTGGCGGCGCCGGGTGTCCGCGGACAGTGCGCGGACACTGCCCGGACAGTGTCCGGGCGTGCAGCGCGGCAATCAGCCGCGCGAGGAGGTGATGGCCGCGCCCTGCTTCATCACCAGGGTCACCGGGGTGCGCTCGACCACGTCCAGCAGGCGCGCCCACTGGGCATCATCGAGCGGGCCATCGGCATGCAGGGTGCGGTGCACCTGGAAGTTGCCGTCGGCATCGCGCGAGGACTCCAGCTCGGCGTGGAACCGGCCCAGCTCCCAGCCCTTCTTCTGCGCGTACATGCGCAGGGTAATGGCCGTGCACGAGGCCAGCGCGGCCAGATACAGCTCGAACGGAGCCATGCCGGCATTGCCACCGCCCAGGGCCGGTGGCTCGTCACTGGTCAGTTGATGGCCGCTGGCGCTGCTGACGCTGTGGGCGAAATCGGTGCCGGTGGAGGTGATGCGGACCTTGGCCATGGCGGGCTCCTTGGGAAGAAACGGCAGGGTAACCCGGCTTTCACCGCGATGCCTCACGCTGCTGGGTAGGGTCAAGAACCCCGTTGCTGCTGCCAGTGCCGATGAGCGAATTGATCGTGCAAAGCCCGCAAGGCCTGTACTGCCCGGCCGGTGATTTCCATATCGACCCGTGGCAGCCGGTGCCACGGGCGGTGATCACCCATGGCCATGGTGACCATGCCCGCAGCGGCATGGGCTGCTACCACGTGGTCGATGCCGGCCTGCCGATCCTGCAATGGCGGCTGGGCGGGCAGGATTACCGCGTGCATCGGCACGGCGAGCGTTTCACCCTCGGCCGGGCGCAGGTGTCATTGCATCCGGCCGGGCATGTGCTTGGCTCCACCCAGGTGCGGGTGGAGGTGGATGGCCAGGTCTGGGTCGCCAGCGGTGACTACAAGCGCCAGTTCGATCCGACCTGTGCGCCGTTCGAGGTGGTGCCCTGCGACACCTTCATCACCGAGGCCACCTTCGCCCTGCCGGTGTACCGCTGGCCGCCGATGGCCCAGGTGATTGCCGAGCTGGTGGCCTGGCGTGCCGAATGCGCGGCGCGCGGCGAGGTGGCCCTGCTGTACTGCTATGCACTGGGCAAGGCGCAGCGGGTGCTGGCCGAGCTGCTGGCCCATGGCCGGCAGACGGTCTACCTGCATGGTGCGGTGGATGCCGGGGTGCAGGTGTACCGCGCCGCCGGGATCGACATGGTGCCGACCCAGCGCCTGTCCGAACTGCCGTCCACGGCCGATCTGGCCGGGCAGCTGGTGATCGCCCCGCCATCGGCGGCCGGCAGCAGCTGGACCCGCCGCTTCAAGCAGGTGCAGCAGGGCTTTGCCTCGGGCTGGATGCGCGTGCGTGGCAACCGCCGCCGGCGCAACTACGATCGCGGCTTCCAGATTTCCGACCATGCCGATTGGCCGGACCTGTTGCGTACCATCGAGCAGACCGGGGCCAGGCGGGTCATCGCCACCCACGGCAACATCGAGGCCATGGTGCGTTGGCTCAATGCGCAGGGGATCCAGGCCGCCGGGTTTGCCACCCATTACGGTGACGAGGAGCAGGCGTGAGGGCCTTCGCTGCGCTGTATGCGCGTCTGGATGCCAGTACCGCCACCAACGACAAGCGGGCCGCGCTGGTCGACTACTTCGCCGCCGCGCCGGCTGCGGATGCCGCCTGGGCGGTGTGGCTGCTGTCCGGCGGCAAGGTCGGTGGCGCGCGGGCGCGGATTGCCGCATCCGGCGAGTTGCGGCGTTGGGTCAGCCAGGCCAGCGGCCTGCCGGACTGGCTGGTGGAGGACAGCTACAGCCATGTCGGCGACCTGGCCGAAACCCTGAGCCTGCTGCTGGACGAGCCGAGCGCGCCGGCCCCGCCGCTCGGCCTGGCTGCGTGGATCGAAGGCGAACTGCTGCCGCTGGCCAATGCGGCCGAGCAAGAGCGGCGCCAGCGCGTGCTCACCGCCTGGCAACAGCTGGGCGGCACCGAACGGTTGGTGTTCAACAAGCTGCTCACCGGTGCGTTGCGCATCGGCGTGTCGGCCGGCCTGGTGCAACAGGCCCTGGCCCAGGTCAGCGGGGTGCCCATAGCCCTGCTGGCCCAGCGCCTGCTCGGCAGCTGGGCGCCATCGGTCGCTTTCTACCGTGCGTTGCTGGATCCGGCGCCGCAGCCCGCTGATCGCGCCCAGCCGTATCCGTTCTTTCTGGCCTCGCCACTGGAACAGCCGGTCGCCGCGCTGGGCCCGCTGCAGGACTGGCTGCTGGAATGGAAGTGGGATGGCATCCGCGTGCAGCTGATCCGGCGTGGCAGTGACATTGCCCTGTGGTCGCGCGGCGAGGAGCGGCTGGATGGACGCTTCCCGGAGATCGAAGCGGTGCTGGCCCGGCTGCCCGGCGATGCGGTGATCGATGGCGAGCTGCTGGCCTGGGCCGATGGGGCGGACCAACCGTCGCCGTTCACCGCGCTGCAGACCCGCATCCAGCGCCGCAAACCCGGGCCCAAGGTGCTCGCCGCCACCCCGGTACGGGTGCTGGCCTATGACCTGCTCGAGCAGGATGGGCAGGACCTGCGTGACAGGCCGCTGCAGCAGCGCCGGCAGCAGTTGGTCGCGTTGCTGGATGCACTGGGCGATACCCGCTTGCAGGTTTCCACTGCCATCACCGTGGAAAGCTGGGAGCAGGCCGCTGCGCTGCGCGCCGGATCGCGCGCGCGTGGGGTGGAAGGGCTGATGCTCAAGCAGCGCAGCTCGCCGTATCTGCACGGGCGCAAGCGCGGCAGCTGGTGGAAGTGGAAGATCGACCCGCTCACCATCGATGCGGTACTGGTGTATGCCCAGGCCGGGCATGGCCGGCGCAGCACCCTGTATACCGATTACACCTTCGCGGTATGGAATCAGGCCGGTGAACTGGTGCCGGTGGCCAAAGCCTACTCGGGCCTGGATGACCAGCAGATTCTGGCACTGGACCGCTGGATCCGCAGCCACACCGTGGCCCGTTTCGGCCCGGTACGCCAGGTCGAGCCGCTGCAGGTGTTCGAGCTGGCCTTTGAAGGCGTGAACCGCTCGGGCCGGCACAAGGCCGGGGTGGCGGTGCGCTTTCCACGCATCCTGCGCTGGCGCAGCGACAAGCCGGCCGCCGAGGCTGACCGGCTGGAAGCGCTGCAGGCGCTGGCGCCATGAGCCGCAGCCCGCGCAGCACCCGCGATGCGCCACTGCGCGACTGGTTCGCCCGCCGTGGCTGGACGCCGGCACCGTTCCAGCGCGAGGCCTGGGCGCGCTGGCTGCGCGGCGAATCCGGCTTGATCGTCACCCCCACCGGCAGCGGCAAGACCCTGGCCGCGATCGGTGGGCCATTGATCGCCGGGCTGGCTGCAGCGCCGGCACCGAAGCCGCGCCGGGGGCAGGCGAAAAAGCCGCGCCTGCGGGTGCTGTGGATTACCCCGCTGCGCGCGCTGGCCACCGATACGGCCGCCTCGCTGCAGCAGACCCTGGAGGAACTGGGCCTGGCCTGGACGGTGGCCCTGCGCACAGGTGATGCCGGCAGCCGCGACCGTCGCCTGGCCCGCCATGGTCTGGCTGAAGTGCTGGTCACCACGCCCGAATCGCTGGCCCTGCAGTTGACCTATGCCGACAGCCAGGCCGTGTTCGCCGGGCTGGAAGCGGTGATCGTGGATGAGTGGCACGAGCTGCTGGGCAACAAGCGTGGCGTGCTGCTGCAGCTGGGGTTGGCTCGCCTGCGCCGCTGGCATCCGGGCCTGCGTATCTGGGGCCTGTCGGCCACCCTGGGCAACCTGGAGCAGGCGCTGGCGGTATTGCTGCCGCATGGCCCGCCAGCGGCCATCGTACGCAATGCGCCGCCGCGGCCGATGACCCTGGAAACCCTGCTGCCCGATGGCGCGCGACGCTTCCCCTGGGCCGGCAACCTGGGCCTGGGCCAGCTGCCGCAGGTGGCCCAGCGCATTGCCGCGGCCGGCACCAGCCTGCTGTTCACCAACACCCGTGCCCAGGCCGAGCTCTGGCACCGTGCGCTGGCGGCGGTGTGGCTGGATGACCCGGCCACCCTGGCACTGCACCACGGCTCGCTCGATAGCGGGCTGCGCGCGCGGGTGGAGCAGGGTCTGCGCGAGGGCAGCGTGCGCTGTGTGGTCACCACTTCCTCGCTGGACCTGGGGGTGGACTTTCCGGCGGTGGACCAGGTGCTGCAGCTGGGCAGCCCGAAGGGCCTGGCCCGCCTGCTGCAGCGCTCCGGTCGTGCCCGGCATCGCCCGGGCCAGCCCGGGCATGTGGTCGGGGTGCCCACCCACGGCCTGGAAGTGCTCGAATACGCGGCGGCCCGGCGCGCCCTGGCGGCAGGGCAGATCGAAGCGCGCACGCCACCGGTCAATTGCCTGGATGTGCTGGCCCAGCATCTGGTCAGCATGGCCCTGGCCGGTGGTTTCGAGCCTGCGGCGATGCTGGCCGAAGTGCGGGGCACCCATGCCTTTGCCGGGCTGGCCGACGCCGATTGGCACGCGGTGCTGGATTACATCGTGCAGGGCGGGGCGGCCTTGTCGCACTACCCGGATTTTCACCGCGTGGTCGTGACTGACGGCCGGTATCGCGTCACTGACCGCCGCGTGGCCCTGCGCCAGCGCCTGAGCGTGGGCACCATCAGCAGCGATGGCGCGGTGCTGGTCAAGGTGCTGCGCGGTGGCAGCCTGGGTTCGGTGGAGGAAGCCTTTGCCGGCCGCCTCAAGCCGGGCGATCTGTTCCAGTTTGCCGGCCGCACCCTGGAGCTGGTGCGCCTGCACGAGATGACCGCTTGGGTGCGCGCGGCCAAACCGGGCAAGGGCGTGGTACCGCGCTGGCAGGGCGGGCAGCTGTCGTTGTCCACCGCGCTGGGCGCGCAGATGCAGGCCCTGGTTGCCGGCGTGGCCGACCGCTCGCCCGAGGCCATCGCATCGCAACCGTTGCTCGATACACAAGCCCGGCTGTCGGCACGCCCGCCTGCCGATGCGTTGCTGGTGGAACAGCACCGGACCCGCGATGGTCATCACCTGTGCCTGTTCCCATTTGCCGGGCGCGCCGCCCACGAGGGCCTGGCCAGCCTGCTGGCCTGGCGCATGGCCAGCAGGCAGCCATTGACCGTGTCCTTCAGCGTGAATGATTACGGCCTGATGTTGAGCACACCCAGCGCGCTTGCCATCGAAGCGCGGCAACTGCGCGACTGGCTTTGCCCGCGGTCCTTGCGCGAAGACTTGCTGGCGGCGGTCAACCTGGGCGAGCTGGCCCGGCGTCAGTTCCGCTCCATCGCGCGCATCGCCGGCCTGCTGCCACCCAACCTGCCAGGCCGGCAACCGCGCGGCCTGCGCCAGTTGCAGGCCTCCGCCGGGCTGCTGCACGACGTGCTGCGCGAGCATGATCCCGGCCACGTGCTGCTGCGCCAGGCCGATGCCGAGGTGCTGCAGGCGCTGCAGGCCGATGCACTGGAGTCGTTGTTGCAGCGCCTGAGCGTGGCCACGTTGACCTGGCAGGCACCGCGCAAACTCACCCCGCTGGCGTTCGCGTTGTGGGCCGAACGCCTGCGTGGCCAGCTCAGCAGTGAAAGCTGGAAGACCCGGGTCGGGCGGGCAGCCAGGCAGCTGGAGGCGGGCACATGATCGAGCAGATGGACTTCACGCTGGGCCCTGCACGGTTGCAGCTGCTGGCCGACCGTGCGCTGTACTGGCCACAGCAGCAGATGCTGTTGCTGGCCGACCTGCATCTGGGCAAGGGGGATGTGTTCCGCCGCCATGGCATTGCCGTGCCCCGCGGCGGCACCGGCCAGGATTTGCTGCGCGTGGATGCCCTGCTGGCGCAGACCGGTGCACGCCGGCTGATGCTGCTGGGGGATGTGGTGCACGGGCCGATCCACGCCGCGCACTGGCTGGAGCAATGGCAGCAATGGCGCCAGCGCCATCGCGCGCTGTGTGTGCAGGCGGTGCGTGGCAACCATGACCGCGCACTGGACCGCGCCGGTCTGGGGGTCGAGCTGCTTGGTGAGGGCATCGACGAAGCAGGCCTGTGGCTGTGCCATGAGCCGGTGGGCGATGGCCGGGCTGCCATCTGTGGGCATGTGCATCCGGTGGTGCGGCTGCCCGGCCTGGCCCGCCAGCTGCCGGCCTTCCACTACCAGCACGGGCAGTTGATCGTGCCGGCCTTCGGTGCGTTCACCGGCGGCTGGCGGGTGCGTCCGCATGCCGCGGCAGTGCTGGTGGTGTGCAACGGCGAGCACCTGCTGCGCCTGTGAGCGGTGCCGGCGTTATCCTATGCGCCCCCCGTCCTGCCCGGATCGATGTGATCCGCGTCATGCCATGACCACCGTCTTGTTGAGCCTGGGCAGCAATGTCCAGCCGGCCGTCCATCTGGCTGCCGCCATTGCCGCCCTGCGTGGGCAGTTCACCGTCACGGCCGTGTCGCCGGCTTACCGCACCCCGGCGGTGGGTTTTGACGGGCCGGCCTTCCTCAACAACGCACTGGCCATGCAAAGCGATTGGTCGCTGGCCCGTATCGAGGACTGGCTGCATGCGCTGGAAGACGCGCACGGGCGTGACCGCAGCGGGCCGAAGTTTTCCGACCGCACCCTGGATGTGGATGTGGTGTTTCTCGGCGATACCGTGATCGAGGAAAACGGCAAGTTGCGCATCCCGCGCCCGGAGCTCAAGCACGCCTTCGTGCTGCAGCCGCTGGCCGACATCGCTGCCGATTTCATCGACCCGGTCAGCGGCAAGACCCTGGCGGCCCTGTGGCAGGCCCATCCGCAGTACGGGCAGGACGTGGAGATCGTCGAGCTGCCGCTGGCCTGATCAGGTCAGCCTGCGCCCACCGTCCAGGCCCAGGGTCTGGCCGGTGAGGTAGCTGGCGTCCTCGATCAGCCAGCGCACCGCCTCGGCCACTTCCTCCACCGTGCCCAGGCGGGCCAGCGGGGTGCGTTGCATCAGGGCGATACGCGCGGCTTCGGGCTTGCCTTCTTCCGGCCACAGGATGGCGCCGGGAGCCACCGCATTGACCCGCACCCGGGGTGCCAGCTCCAGTGCCAGCGAGGCGGTGATCATCGCCAGTGCCGCCTTGGCCGCGCAGTAGGCGGCGTGCTCGCGCTTGGGTGTGGCCGCATGCAGGTCGGTCAGGTTGACGATGGCGCCGCCGGCGCGCTGCAGTGCCGGCGCCGCGGCCTGGGCCAGCAGCAGGGGGGCCCGCGCATTGACCGCCATCAACTGGTCGAACGCGCTCGCATCGATCTGCCCCAGCGGGGTGGGGAAGAAGTTGGAGGCGTTGTTGACCAGCGCATCGAGCCGGCCGAAATGGGCCAGGGTGTCCTCCACCAGCTGTGCCGGCGCCTGTGGGTCGGCCAGGTCGGCCTGCAGGCTGAGCACACTGCCCGGGCGTGCCATCTCCATGGCAAAGGCGGCGGTGTGCAGGGCATCGGCGGACTGGTGCGCATGCACCGCCACCGACCAGCCGGCCGCATGCAGGGTCTGGGCGATCTGCGCGCCAATCCGGCGGGCAGCACCGGTGATCAACACCACGCGGGCGGATTCGGTCATCGGAGGGTGTTCCTGGCTCGGCTATCCTGTAGGCCATTGTCCCTGTAATTGCCTTCGCCATGCACGCCTCCCTGCCGTTCCCGCCCGATGATGCCCTGCGCCACAGCCAGCAGCTGACCCAGCTGCTCACCCAGGAAATCACCGCCCAGGGCGGGGCGATTCCGTTCTCGCGCTTCATGGAGCTGGTGCTCTACGCCCCGGGTTGGGGTTACTACAGCGCCGGCTCGAGCAAGATCGGCGCGGCCGGTGACTTCACCACCGCCCCGGAAATGGGCAGCCTGTTTGCCGCCACCGTGGCCCGTGCCATCGCCCCGGTGATCGGCCAGATCGGCGCGCATGCGCAGGTGATGGAGCTGGGCGGTGGCACCGGTTCGTTCGCGGTGGAGGCGCTGCGCGCGCTGGCCGCGCTGGATGCATTGCCGGCGCGCTACGCCATCCTGGAACCCAGTGCCGACCTGCGCCAGCGCCAGGCGCAGCGGGTGGCCGCCCAGCTGCCGGCCGAGGTCGCCGCACTGGTGGAGTGGATCGATGGCCCGATCAACGAGGACTGGGACGGCATCGTGTTCGCCAACGAGGTGATCGATGCGCTGCCGACCCCGCGCTTTGTCATCGCCGATGGCCTGGTCTGGGAAGAAACCGTGCGCGTGGGCGCCGATGGCCGTTTCATCGCCGACAAGGCCCCGGCCGATGTGCTGCTGGAACGCGCCGTGCGACATATCGAACGTGACCTTGGTCAGGAGTTGCCCGAGGGATTCCGCTCCGAGGCACTGATGCAGCTGCCGTACTGGGTGCAGGCGGTGGCCGGTGGCCTCAAGCGCGGGGCCATGCTGTTTGTCGATTACGGCTATGTGCGCCGCGAGTACTACCTGGATGACCGCGACCAGGGCACGATCCGCGCCTTCTACCGCCACCAGGTCCACAACGATGTGTTCGCCTGGCCGGGCCTGCAGGACATCACCGCCTCGGTGGACTTCACCGCGATGGCCGAGGCCGGCACCGGCGCCGGTTTCGAACTGGCCGGTTACACCAACCAGGCCAGCTTCCTGCTCGGCAACGGCATCGACCAGGTGCTGGGCGCGGCCGAGAGCCGCACCGACGAGGTCGGCCAGGTGGCCCTGCGCGAGCAGCTCAAGCGCCTGACCCTGCCCAGCGAAATGGGCGAGCGTTTCGGCGTGATCGGTTTCCAGCGTGATGTCGATTTCGAGCCGGCCTTTGCCCTGGGCGACCTGACGTGGCGCCTGTAAGCGCGCGCAAACCGGTTGCCGCGTTCAACGCCTGGCTGGGCCTGTGGCTGCTGGCACTGCTGGTGGTCTGGGTCGGTTGCCTGATCCCGCCACCGCCGCTGCCGTCACTGCCCTCCGGCGTGGACAAGTGGCAGCACGCGCTGGCCTATTTCCTGCTCGCCGGCAGCGCGGTGCAGCTGTGGCAGGGCCGGCGTGCACTGCTCACGCTGGGTATCGGCCTGCTGCTGATGGGCATCGCCATTGAGCTGGCCCAAGCGGCCATGAGTGCCCAGCGCCAGGCCGATGCGGCCGACGTGCTGGCCAATCTGGCCGGGCTGCTGGCAGGCCTGGCCTTGGCCGCCACGCGTCTGGGCAATGTGCTGGTGCGCCACTTTCCTGCCCGCCGCTGACGGCGGCGCGCACTGCGTCAGCCCAGCGCCAGTGCCGCGCCGCTCAAGGCCAGCTGGCCGTGTTCGATCACCCGCACCGGGCGCTGCGCCAGCCACGGGGCCAGCACGCCGCGCTGGACAAAGGCCTGGTTGAAGCCGTGTGCGTCCAGCCCGGCGGCCAGTTGCGGCACGATGCCGCCGGCCAGCCACACGCTGTCGGCATTGACGGCCATGGCCATATCCGCGGCAAACCCGCCCAGCCATTGGCAGAACAGACGCAGTGCTTCGCCGGCCAGAGGGTCGCTGCCGGGCAGGGCCGCGGCACTGACGGCCTCGGGCCCGTCATGTGCCGGTGGGTGGCCTTCCAGGGTGCACAGGGCACGGTAGACCGCCAGCAGGCCGGGGCCGGAGACGGCCTGTTCCACACTGACATGGCCATCGCGTGCGACTGCACGCAGCTGCTCGATCACCGCGGCCTGGCGTGCATTGCCGGCGGCCAGGGCGATCTGCCCGGCTTCCCCGGCAAGCACCCGGACACGGTTGCCGGCCAGCACCGTGGCACAGCCCAGCCCGGTGCCCGGGCCGATCACCAGACGGACATCACCTGCCGCTGCCTGCGCCGGCCCGTGCACCAGCGTGCCGGCGTCCGCGCCCAGCGGGCTGCAACCCAGGGCCAGGGCCTGGAAATCATTGATCACCGTGGTTGGCACGCCCAGCTGCTGCTGCAGGGCCGGCGCGCTCACCGCCCAGCGCAGGTTGGCGCTGCGGGCGTTGCCCTGGGCATCGATCTGGCCGGCCACGCCCAGGCACAAGGCGCTGGCCTGGCCGGCGTCGGGCACGCACTGGGCCAGGGCGGTGCGCAGGTCCGGGTGGCTGGCCACGGCGGTGCGGCAGTGGCTGGCCAGCTGGCCGTGGCGGTCGGCCCAGGCAAAACGGGCATGGGTGCCGCCGATATCGGCAACCAGCAGGCGGTGGGACGGGGCAGGAGGGGGCAGCGCAGCAGACACGGACAACACCGGCAGTACAGTGGCGCCACCTTAGCAAAGCGCAGGCTGTGCAGGGCAGCACGGGCAGGCGCACAATGGCCTTCCCTTGCCTGTGTGATGCCGTTGTTGCCGTGACCACCACCGTTTTGCGCCATGGCCGCGTGCTGGCCGGCGCACAGTTCCGTGATGACCTGACCGTGGTCATCGAACAAGGCCGCATTGTTGCGCTGGAGCGCGACCCGGATCCGGAAGCGCCGGTGCGTGCCGGCCAGGTTGACCTGGCCGGTGGCTGGCTGCTGCCCGGCTTCATCGATGCCCAGGTCAACGGCGGTGGCGGTGTGTTGTTCAACAACGCACCGACCGTGGAAGGCATTGCCGCCATCGCCGCTGCCCATCGCCGCTTCGGTACCACCGGCCTGCTGCCGACCCTGATCAGTGACCAGCCGGCAGTGATGGCGCGTGCCATTGATGCGGTGCGCCGCGCCATCGAGCAGGGTGTGCCGGGGGTGCTGGGCATCCATCTGGAAGGCCCCTACATCGCCCCGGCGCGCAAGGGCACCCATGATGCGGCCACCTTCCGCGTGCCCGGCGCCGACGAGCTGGCCCTGGCCAGTTCGCTGGACAACGGGGTGACCCTGCTCACCCTGGCCCCGGAGCGGGTGCCGCTGGAGAGCATCCGCACCCTGGCCGACCGTGGCGTGGTGGTGGCAGCCGGGCATACGGCGGCTACCTATGAAGAGATCCGTGCCGGGCTGGATGCCGGGGTGCGTGCCTTCACCCATCTGTACAACGCGATGTCGCCGCTGACCGGGCGCGAGCCGGGCACGGTCGGTGCGGCACTGGATGATGCGCACAGCTGGGTCGGCATCATTGCCGACGGCGTGCATGTACACCCGGCCAGCCTGCGCCTTGCGCTGGCGGCCAAGCCGGCCGGCAAGGTGTTCCTGGTCACTGATGCGATGCCGCCGGTCGGCGCGCAAGACCCCAGCTATGTGCTGTACGGGGAAACCATCACCGCCGTGGACGGGGTGGTGCGCAATGCCGCCGGTGCCCTGGCCGGCTCGGCGCTGGACATGGCCAGCGCCGTGCGCAACGCGGTGTCCTGGCTGGGCGTGGACCTGGCCGAGGCCGCGCGCATGGCCTCCACCTACCCGGCGCAGCTGCTGGGCCTGGATGAGTTCCGTGGCCATATCGCGGAAGGCTGCATTGCCGACCTGGTGCTGCTCGATACCCATCTGCAGGTGCAGCGCACCTGGATTGCCGGGCTCTGATCCACAGGCCCGGCCCGCACTTGGAGCAAACAACGTGAGCAATGAACGCGTGAACATCGGCAAGGCGGCCCCGGCGTTGTACCAGGCCGTGGTCGAGCTGGACCGTCTGGCCGGCCAGGCCCTGGCCGCCGCCGGTATCGCCGAGGGCTTTTCCCATCTGCTGCGCCTGCGTGCCTCGCAGATCAACGGCTGCGCCTTCTGCATCCGCCTGCATGCGCGCGATGCGCTTGGAAGCGGTGAGGCGGCCGACCGTCTGGCGGTGCTGCCGGCCTGGCGTGAGACGGTGTATTTCACTGCGCAGGAGCGGGCCGCGCTGGCCCTGGTCGAGGCGGTGACCATGGTTGCCGAGGGCCAGGTCGAGGAAGCGGTGTACGCCGAGGCGGCCGCGCAACTGTCGGCCGCGCAGATTGCGGCAGTGGAATGGCTGGCCGTGGTGATCAACAGCTGGAACCGTATCGCCATCTGCAGCCGGTATCCGGTAGGCCCCTGAGCCCGTGCCTGGGCTACGGCCCGCGAAGGCCGGATGCCAGCCAACAAGGCCACGCCGATCGGGGCGTGGCCTTGTTGTTTTTACCCGGTTAGCGGGTCGCCGCTGCGCGTGCGGCCGCAATGGCGGCGATGCGTGCGTTTTCCAGCGCCTGGCCGATGGCAGGACCCTTCAGCCCCTCCGTGGCGATGTCGCGTGCATTGATCGCCAGCGCCGCCTGGTGCAGGGCCACCAGCAGCGGCCCCTGCGGGTAATCGCTGTCGGCCATGCCGCCCCGGCCGCGTTTGTCGGCCTCGCAAGCCAGGGCGATCTGGGCAATGCGCTCGGGCCGGCGGAAACCATCGCAGCGCTGCAGCAGGGTCAGCACGGTGGCATCGCGCAGTTCGGCCAGGCGGTGCACGTTGAGGTGCTCGCGGCACACCGCCTCGGCCAGCTGGCGGTAGTCGGCCGGCACCTTCAGCCGTTCGCACAGCGCGGCCAGCGGCTTGAGGCCACGTTGTTCGTGCTGGATATGGCGTGGCAGTTCACCGGCCGGGGTCAGTGCCTTGCCCAGGTCATGGGTGAGGGCGGCAAAGCCGATCAGGCTGTCGCCCGGGGCCAGCTGCGCGGCCATGTCGCTGACCAGTTCCTGATGCAGGCCGGTATCGATTTCCGGGTGGTACTCGGCCCGCTGCGGCACGCCGTACAGCGCATCCACCTCGGGCAGGAAAGTGCGCAGCGCAGCGGCATCGCGCAGGGTGCGCAGGAAGGCCGATGGCTGCTGGCTGGCCAGCACCTTGCGCAGCTCCTGCCAGACCCGTTCCGGCACCAGCGCATCCAGCTCGCCGGAATCGGCGATCTGGCGCATCAGGGCCAGGGTTTCCGGCGCCACGGTAAAGCCCAGCGGGGCGAAGCGGGCCATGAAGCGCGCTGCGCGCAGCACCCGCAGCGGATCTTCGACAAAGGCCGGGCCGACATGGCGCAGCACCCGCTTGGCGATGTCGTCCGCGCCGCCATACGGGTCAACCAGTTCGCCGCTGGCCGGGTCACGGGCAATCGCGTTGATGGTGAAATCGCGCCGGACCAGGTCTTCTTCCAGGGTCACCGAGGGGTCGGCATCGACCACAAAGCCACGGTAGCCGCGCCCGCTCTTGCGCTCGGTACGCGCCAGCGCATGTTCCTCACCGGTTTGCGGGTGCAGGAACACCGGGAAATCCTTGCCCACCGCGCGAAAGCCCTGGGCTTCCATCTGCGCCTGGGTGGCGCCGACCACCACCCAGTCATTGTCACCGGGCGCCAGGCCCAGCAGTGCATCGCGGACCGCGCCGCCCACCAGATAGATTTTCATGCCGGCCATGATGCCAGAGCCTGCGCCACCGGCCCCGGCATCATGGCGGCGGGTTTACAGGTCGATACCGAAACCGGCGCCGACGTTCTTTTCGCCACCGCCAAAGGCACCGCCGAGGGAGAACGTGGCCCGGCCGATGCGCTTGCCATAGCCGATGGACATGGCGCTCTCACCTTCCTGGCTGCCCACACCCACGGCCAGACGGCCACGGCCAGCGGCCGTGGGCAGGCTGTGGATGCTCATCTGGCTCATGGCTGTGGCCATTGCGCCGATCTGGCTGATGCGGCGGTCGGTGGCCTGCTGGCGGCGGTCCATTTGCTGCCTGAACTGCTGGAAGTCATCGTTCAGCACCTGGATCTGCTGATCGGTATAGGCATTGGCCTGCTGCAAGGTCTGGGCGGCCAGTTCGCTGCCCTGCCGGGTCATGTTCTGCTCGACCTGTTCGATTTGCGCGCGGGTGAGCTGGTCGCCGGCATCGGCATGGGCGATGGCCTGTTGCAGGTCCACACCGGAAGCGCCGGCATTGCCATCAGGACCCTTGTCACCGACCGGGCCTTGATCACCGATCGTTCCTTTGTCTCCTGCCGGGCCCTTGTCACCATCCGGGCCCTTGTCACCATCCGGGCCCTTGTCACCATCCGGGCCCTTGGCCCCTGCCAGCGGCGCACTGGCGCAGCCGAATACGCCGTTGGCATCGGTGATCAGCCCGTTGCTGCAGCTGGCCAGGTTGCTGACCTGGACATTGCCTATCACATGCAGCGCCGAGGCGGGATCCCAGGTGCCGATGCCGACCGAATTGTTCTTCAGGGTCAGGGTATTGCTGGCATTGCCCGGCGCGATGCGGAATGGCAGGCGCTCGCTGCCACTCTGGTCACGGATGAAGAAATTGGTTTCATTGCCCCCCATGTCCCAGGTGTAGGGCACATAACCGCCGCCAGTGACCTGCTCGAAGCGGATGGTCGGGGTGTTGTTGGTGACCATGTGCAGGGTCTTCTGGGGGGTGTCGGTGCCGATGCCGGCATTGCCGGAAGGCGGGAAGAGGTTGTCTCCCAGCGCCAGCGGCTGCACACCGCTGATCAACGTCACCGGCGCAGCTGCCGCCGCTGTGCTGCCGGCCTGCTCGCTGCAGGCTGCCGGTGGCAGGCCTTGGTCAGCGGCCGCCGCGTCCTGGCAGCTTTCCGTGCCGGCAGGGGAGGTGGTCGTGACCGGTTCGTTGCTGGCCTGGCTGTTGCCGGCCAGTGCCAGCAGCAGGGCCAAGGTGAGACGGCTGTGCAATGGCAGCATGGGTATGGCCCTTCATCAAGTGCCGTTGCCCGCTGCAACGGCTTTGGTGGCGATCCTACACAGCCAACGTAAGAGCGTCAGCCACTCGTGGGGCAGGCAAACCGGCGGCTGGCCTGGCCCAGCCGGCCGGCGATGCGGTCGCCCAGCGAGACCGCCTTGCCGTTCAAGCGCCAGTCGTAGATCACGCTGAAGGCCAGCACCCGGGCCACGTAGTCGCGGGTTTCCTTGTAGCTGATGGTCTCGATCCAGATGTCCGGGTCGAACTCGCCGCGCTGGGCCAGCCAGCGCCCGGTCGGGGTCGGGCCGGCGTTGTAGGCGGCCAGCACCACGTAGGGCTTGTTGCCGTACTTTTCCTTGAGCTCGCGCAGGTAGGCGGTGCCGATGGTGATGTTGATGGACGGGTCGTACAGGCTGTTGGCCCCGCTGTAGCCGGCCAGGCCCAGACGGTTGGCCACGGCCTGGCCGGTGGAGGGGATCACCTGCATCAGGCCCAGCGCATTGGCCGGGGAGCGGGCGTTGGAATTGAAGGTGCTCTCGGCACGGATCTCGGCGGCCACCCAGGCCGGGTCCAGGCCGTTGGCGGCGGCATGGCGGCGGATGTCGGCATCGTGGTGCAGCGGGAAGCGCAGCGAGTAAAGACGCATTTCCTGCTCGCCCTTCAGGGCGAAC
Organism: Stenotrophomonas ginsengisoli; assembly: GCF_001431485.1. Classification (GTDB taxonomy): domain Bacteria; phylum Pseudomonadota; class Gammaproteobacteria; order Xanthomonadales; family Xanthomonadaceae; genus Stenotrophomonas; species Stenotrophomonas ginsengisoli. Next base: position 125,413 of record NZ_LDJM01000011.1, read on the forward strand.
ACGGCGCGGTCATACCAGCCCGCCGCACTGGCCAGGGCCACTGCGTGCTGGCGCTGCTCGTCATTGAAGCCGGACAGGGCATGGGCCCATTCGCGTGCGGCCCAGCCGGGGCGGTCCAGCTGCTGCAGCATCAAGGCGCGTTGCAGGGCCGGGTTGCCGGCCACCTGGGTGCGCTGCGGGCTGCGCGCATCCAGCTCCAGCGGGCACAGGGCATAGGGCTTGCCGAGGCGGTCGGCAGCCAGATAACCGTGGAAGGTGGGCGAAACCGCAGCGCGTTGCAGCCACACCTGGGCGGCGCTTTGCTGGCCGGTCTTTTCCAGCATGCGGGCGGTGAACCATTGCCAGCGTGCATCGTTGCGCTGGGTCTCGGGCATGCGCTGCAGCGCGGCCAGGGCGGCAGCCCAATCGCTGCGGGCCATGGCCTCGCGTACCTGCCACTCGTGCAGGCGCTCATCCCACGCAGCGGCCGGCACCGCGGCCAGGCGCTGGGCGCTGCCCGGCAGGTAGGAGGCCACCGTCCACAGCGCGATCTGGTACTTGACCTGGCCAAGCTGCCCGGCGCTGAGCTGCAGGGCATTGTGGATGGCCGGCAGCAACTGCTCGGCACTGTCCGGGTTCTTCTTGGCCAGCGCGGCGAGGCCGGCGGCGGCGGCGGCGCGGCTGCGTTCGTTGCGCGGCCACTGGCTGGCGCTGCCATCGGCGCCGTCCACATAGGCCGCATAGGCCGTGGCCTGGGCCAGCTGGTCGGCCGGCAGGCCACGTGCGGCGCGGCGCATGATCGCGCTCTGGCCGGCGGCCAGGGCCGCATCGAAACGCTGCCAGCGCAGGGCGTCGCTCATGGCCAGCTGGTCGATCACTGCATCGCAGCGGTCAGGCAGTGATTTGCCGGCCTCGGCCCAGAGCTGGCTGACCTGCTGCTGCCATTGCCCGTCCTTGCGCCCGCTGGCCGCCTGCGCCTGCAGGTGGGCGCAGCGCAGGGCGGTGTCCTGGCGCGGCTGCCAGGCCTGCAGGAAGCTGGGCCAGTCCGCCCGCTTGGCCAGCTGTGCCAGCCAGGCATCACGGAAGGTTTCGCCGGCCGGGGTGCCGTTGTTGCGGGCCAGAAAGCCTTGTGCGGTGGCCACCGGCAGGCTGTCGATGCGTTGGCGCAGGGCGGCCATTTCCACCCAGGCAAACAGCGGGTGGCCGGCCGGCAGGGCCGGGCTGACCTGGCCGCGCTCGGCAGCGTCCAGTGCAGCGCGGGCGGCCGCATCAGCGGTGGGGAGGGACTGGGCACTGGCCAACGGGGGCAGGGCGGCGAACAGGAGCAGGGCGAGGGCGCGTTTCATGGCCGCCAGCATACCCAGCGCAGATGAACATGACGCGTACTGGGGCTGCACATATTGTTGTTGCATTGGGCCGGTACGGCTTGGTGGTCGCCGGCCTGTCGCGGCAAGCCGCGGGCAACAAAAAAGGGCCCCTTGCGGGGCCCTTTGCGTGCAGCGGTGGTTGTGCGGGGCAGGCCCGGTCAATCCAGGATGCTGCGCGGCACTTCCAGTTCCATGGCCACGGCCAGGTGGTCTGAATAGGCCGCGGCCACCGCTTCGGTCTGCACCACGGCCAGGCTGTCACTGACCAGGATGTGGTCGATCTGCTTGGTCGGCCCCCAGCTGGGAAAGCTGGGCACCAGGCAGCCGGGCGGCTGCAGCCGGGTCTTGCGGTACAGGCTCTGCATCTCCGGGCGGTCGGCATCGCAGTTGAAATCGCCCATCAGCACCGCATTGGGGTGGTCGGAGAGCACCTCGGCGATGAAGTCCAGCTGGGCCATGCGCGAACCGGCCCCCAACGACAGATGGGCCACGGCCACGGTCAGGCCGGCATCGCCATTGCCGAAGCGGGCCAGCAGCAGGCCGCGGCCACCGAGGCGGCCGGGCAGCACGTGGTCCTGCACTTCCACCGGTTGCAGGCGGCTGAGCAGGCCATTGGCGCTGGAGGCCACGCCGGCCACCTTGCGGTTGGGCTGGTGGCTCCAGTAGTTGAAGCCGGCGCGCTGGGCCAGGTAATGGGTCTGGTTGGTGAAGCCCGACCGCAGTGAACCCGGATCGGCCTCGTTGAGGCCGACGATGTCATGCCCGGCCACCATCTGCGCGATGGTGTCCAGGCTCTGGCGCTTGCCTCCCACCGGCAGGGCGTGGGACCAGCTGCGGGTGACGTAGTCGCTGTAGCTGCGCGTGCTCGAGCCGGCCTGGATGTTGGCGGTGAGCACGCGCAGGCGGCGCGTGGTGCTGGAAGCGGTCATGCGCGTTGCCGGCTGTGGATCAGCCACCCAGGGCGGCGCGTTCGTGCGCGATCAGGTGGTCGGCAATGCGCAGCATGTCCTCAAAGCTCTTGCCCTTGACCAGGTACTTGCCATGCACGACCAGCGACGGGGTGCCGGTGATCTGGCTGCGCTGGGCGAACTGGCGGGCACGGGCGACCTGGGCGTTGACGCCGAAGCTGGTCATTGCGGTCTTGAACTGGGCCGCATCCAGGCCCAGCTCGCCGTACACGGCGGCGATGTCATCGGCGCTCTGGCCGCGCAGCTTGCGCTCGACCTGGACGGCGGCATACATCGGCTCGTGCACCTTGTCGAAGGCACCCAGGGTCTGCGAGGCATAGAAGCCGCGGGCAAATTCATCACCCGGGCCACCGAAGGCGGCCGGCATGTAGATGAAGTTCACGTCGGCCGGCAGGCGGGCCTTCCACGGGGCCAGGATGGACTGGAAGCGGAAGCAGGCCGGGCAGGTGTAGGCAAAGATCTCCACCACCTCGACCTTGCCGGCGACCGGCGAGAACGGCACGCCGCCGCTGATGGTCAGGAAGTCCTCGCCTTCCACCGGGGCCGGGCCCTGCGGGGCCACCGGCGCCGGGGCCGGGGTGGTGGTGGCAGCGGCATCGGCGGCCGGGGCGGCGTCGGTGGCCGGGGCGGCACCTTCGGCCTGGGCAGCGTCTTGGGCCGCGGCCGGAGCATCGGCGGCCGGGGCAGCTTCGGTGGTGGTGGCCGGGGTCACGTCGGCGGTACCGTCTTGGGCCTTGCAGGCCACCATCAGCGGCAGCAGGGCGGCCAGGATCAGGGCGTAGCGCATCTTCATCGAACAACTCTCCAGCTTGCGTATTGGAAATCGGGGCCGGGGTCCGGCACGGCTGCATTATGCGTCGGCCGGCCCCGCTGCTGCACTTACTTGCTGGCGCCGGCGCGGCGTTCGCGTGCGATCAGTGCATCGGCATTGCGCAGCATCTGCTCGAAGCTGTTGCCCAGCACCTTGTACTTGCCGTTGATGATCAAGGTCGGCGTGCCTGCGACCTCGGCATCCATGGCGAACTGGCGCGCACGGGCCATTTCCTGCTGGTTCTTCTCGCTGCGCAGGGCCGCCTCGAAGGCCGCCGGGGTCACCCCGTAGGCCTGGTAGAACGCGCCCAGGGCGGCCGGGGTGATGCCCGAGGCCGGCAGGCTGCGCTTGACGTGGATGGCATCAAACACCGCCTGGTGGCTGGCCGCACTCACCCCCAGCTGGCGGGCAGCGAAATAGGCCCGGGCCCACGGATCCCAGAAACCGCCGAAGGCGGCCGGCACCGGGGTGAACACCACGTCGGCCGGCAGCTGCCGGGCCCACGGGTGCAGGGTGGTCTCGAAACGGGCGCAGTGGCCGCAGGTGTAGCCGAACACCTCCACCACCTCGATCTTGCCCGGCTGCGGGGCATAGGGGCCGACAGCGGTGCGCTCATAGTGCACGCCTTCCTGCAGGGCCGGGGTGGCCGGGGCGGCGAAGGCGGCAGCACAGGCCAGGGTGAGACAGGCCAGCAACAGACGGGCGAGGGCTTTCATTGTTTCTCCGGGCGGTAAATGGCGACGCCGGCCCAGTGGCCGGCGTCGGTGGGAACGCAAACGCTAACCCCATCAGGGCGCGGCTGCCACCTTGGCATCATCACGGGCCGGGTGCAGGCCCTGCAGATAGCTGGACAGTGACTGGATTTCGGCATCGCTGAGCTGCCTGGCCACCTGGTGCATGATCTGGAACTGGCTGTCATCGGCCAGGGTGTGCTCACCACTGCGGTACTGCTGCAGGCGCTGGGCGATGTAGCTGGCGTGCTGACCGGCCACATGCGGCCAGCCCGGGCCCGGGTTGCCGGCGCCGGTGCCGCCGTGGCAGGCAATGCAGGCCGGGATGCCGCGCTGCGCATCACCGCCACGGTACAGCTGCTGGCCGGTGGCATAGAACGGCTGCCCGGCCAGCGGGCCTTCGCTGATCGGGGTGTCATCGGCCAGGCCGGCGCTGGCCTTCTGGCTGGCATACCAGGCGCCGATGTCGCGCATGTCCTGGGCGCTGAGGTCGGTGACGAAGGGCAGCATGGCCACGGCCATGCCGCCACGCTGGCCGCTGGCGATCAGGCCCATCTGCTCGGCGATGTAGCGCTCGTTCTGGCCGGCAATGGACGGGTACATGTCCATGCCCGAGTTGCCGTCGATGCCGTGGCAGGCCACGCAGGCGGCGGCCTTGGCCTGGCCGGCCTGGGGATCACCCCAGGTGGTGTTGGCCATGCTGGGGGCATCCAGCGAGGCCACTTCGACCTGTTCGTGGTCGGGCAGGGCCGAGACGCTGGTCTGGGCAATGGCCACGGCCAGCAGGGCAGGTACGGCAAGAACAGCGGTTACGGCAAGTACACGAGCGTGGCGCATGCTATTGGCTCCGTGTGGACCGGGCAGTCTGGATGTCCACCGCCCCCGGTGGGTGGATTGGCCGATTATCGGCACGGCTGGCGGCGGGGGTCAACGCAGCAGTGCAGCATGGATGCCTGGCGGGCTTGTCATGGTTCGCAGCAGGCTCAGGCGCAACGTGCGATCCTATGCCCATGTCACAGCTTCTTGAAAGGGCCAGCTACGCGCTGTCGGCCCACAATGCCCGCCAGTTGCCGGCCGATATCGGCAGCGAAGTCGCCTTCGCTGGCCGTTCCAACGCCGGCAAGTCCTCTGCGCTCAATGCGCTGACCCGCCGCAATGCGCTGGCCCGTGTCTCCAAGACCCCGGGCCGCACCCAGCAGCTGGTGTTCTTCCAGGTCACCCCGGAAGCCCACCTGGTCGACCTGCCCGGCTATGGCTATGCCAAGGTGCCGCAGGACCTGCAGGCGCACTGGCAGGCCTTCATCGACAGCTACTTCCGCACCCGCGATGCGCTCAAGGGCCTGGTGGTGGTGATGGACATCCGTCACCCGCTCAAGGAGTACGACCGCCAGATGCTCTCCTATGCGGTGCAGCGCGGGCTGCCGGCCCATGCGCTGTTGACCAAGGCCGACAAGCTGGGCCGTGGCCAGCAGATGCAGACCCTGGCCAAGGTCAAGAAGGAGCTGGCCAGTGCTTTCGGTGACTCGGTCAGCGTGCAGTGCTTCTCCGGCGAGTCCAAGCAGGGTGTGGACGAGGCCCGCCTGGTGATCGGTGGCTGGCTGGGTCTGAACCCGCCGGCCGAAGAAACGGCCGGCTGAGCGCGTTGCTGCGGGTATCGCTGCGCTGTTGAATACGCCCCGGCCCTGGCCGGGGCGTTGTACTTTCAGGCTGCGCCGGCCAGCGGAAACAGCCGGCCGATCGCGCTGCTGGCCACCAGGGCCAGTGCGCCCCAGAAGCTGACCCGCAGTGCGCCGCGCCAGACCGAGGCACCGCCCATGTGCGCAGCCCAGCCGCCGGTCAGGGCCAGGCCGGCGATGGTGACCGCACTGGTCACGCTGCTGACCTGGTGGATCGGCAGCAGCACCACCGCCAGCAACGGAATCACCGCTCCCACCGCGAAGGCGCCGGCCGAGGCCAGTGCCGCCTGCAGCGGACGGGCGCGCAGCGAATCGGTGATGCCCAGCTCGTCACGGGCGTGGCTGCCCAGCGCATCGTGCGCGGTCAGCTGGCGTGCCACCTGCATCGCCAGTGCCGGGTCCAGCCCGCGCTGCTGGTAGATCCCGGCCAGCTCGCTCAGTTCCGCTTCCGGGGTGCGTTCCAGTGCGCGCCGTTCCATCGCCAGGTCGGCCTGTTCGGTATCGGCCTGGGACTGCACCGAGACATATTCGCCGGCGGCCATCGACATCGCGCCGGCTACCGTGCCGGCCAGGCCGCTGGCCAGCAGGGCGCTGGAGCTGGCCCCGGCTGCGGCCACACCGACCACCAACCCGGCGATGGAAACGATGCCGTCATTGGCGCCCAGTACCGCGGCGCGCAGCCAGCCGGCGCGGTGGCTGCGGTGGTGTTCATCAGTATGGTCGAGCATCGTGTTTGTCCGCGCTGGGTGTTGATCAATGGGATACAGAAAATCACCGGCATCATCATAGTGATTGATGCCGCAGGGTATAGTGCGCTCCGCCATCATCCGTGTCCTGCGAGTTTCCCTTGTCCAGCCCTGTCTCCACCGCCGATACGCCGATTACCGACCGCCGCCAGTTGATTGAAAGCCTGTCGGCCGGTGAAAAGCCGGTATCGGCCTGGCGCATCGGCACCGAGCACGAGAAATTCGGTTTCCGCCATGATGACCTGCGCCCGCCCACCTACGAGGGCGAGCGCGGTATCGGTGCGCTGCTGCAGGGCTTGACCCGTTTTGGCTGGAGCGAGGTGCGCGAGCACGGCACCCTGATCGCGCTGACCCGCGACAACGCCTCGGTGTCGCTGGAGCCGGCCGGCCAGCTGGAGCTGTCCGGTGCGCCGCTGGAAGACATCCACGCCACCGCGCGCGAGATCGACGTCCATCTGGCCGAGGTGGCCCAGGTCGCCGGGCCGATGCAGCTGGGTTTTGTCGGCACCGGTTTCCAGCCGCTGTGGACGCGCGAGCAGATGCCGTGGATGCCCAAGGGCCGCTACAAGATCATGCGTCGTTACATGCCCCTGGTCGGCAACCTAGGCCTGGACATGATGACCCGCACCTGCACGGTGCAGGTCAACCTGGATTTCAGCGACGAGGCTGACATGGTGCGCAAGTTCCGTGTCGCCCTGGCGCTGCAGCCGGTGGCCACCGCGCTGTTTGCCGATTCGCCGTTCACCGAAGGTGCGCCGAACGGCTTTGAGAGCTGGCGCTCCAACATCTGGACCGATACCGACGCCGATCGCACCGGCATGCTCGACTTCGTCTTCGAGGACGGTTTCGGTTACGAGCGTTACGTGGATTACCTGCTCGATGTGCCGATGTACTTTGTCTACCGCAACGGTGAGTACATCGATGTGGCGGGCAAGAGCTTCCGTGATTTCATCGACGGCAAGCTGGAGGCACTGCCGGGCGAGCGCGCCACCGTGGGCGACTGGAACGACCACATGACCACCGCATTCCCGGAAGTGCGTTTGAAGAAGTACCTGGAAATGCGCGGGGCCGACAGTGGTGACGTGCCGCGCCTGCGCGCGCTGCCGGCATTGTGGGTGGGCCTGCTGTATGACCAGCAGGCGCTGCAGGAAGCCTGGGACCTGGTCAAGGATTTCAGCCGCGCCGAGCGCCATGCCCTGCGCGATGGCGTGCCGCGCCATGGCCTGGCCCTGCCGTTCCGCGAGGGCAGCGTGGCCAGCCTGGCCCGGCAGGTGCTGGCCATTGCCCGTGGCGGCCTGCAGCGCCGTGCCCGTATCGATATCGATGGCAACGACGAGAGCGCCTACCTGGATGTGCTGGACGTGATCGCCCGCAGTGGCCGCAGCGCCGCGGCCGAGAAGCTGGCCCGTTTCCATGGGCAGTGGAACGGCTCGGTCAAGCCGCTGTTCGAGCAGTACGCCTACTGAGCAGGCGGCATGGCTACGCCTGGGATGATGGCAGACGGGCGATGACCTTGATTTCGAATATGAAACCGGACAGCCATGTGACCCCAACGGCGGTCAGGCTTGGATATGGGGCCTGACCCCAATATGACGGCAGCACCTTCCACACCTTCTCCAGCAGGTTGGGAGGGTCAACCAGATAAAGGTTCACGTCGATGACGTCCAAGAAGCTGCAGCCAGCGGCATCCAGTACCTGCAGGAGGTTGTCGAAGGCCAGTCTTATCTGCGCCTCCGGATCCGGCTCCGGGCTGCCATCCGGGTGCGATCCAACCTGCCCGGACACGAAAAGGAGTTCTCCGTGGCGGATTGCCGCTGAGTAACAGTTGGCTTCGTACAAAGCCTGCCGATGGGCAGGGAAAATCGCATCGCGTTGCATCATCATGGTGGGCGTTAGTAGCGCCTTGCAGGCCGGTCTGCACACTGTAGGCATCCGGGTTGCCGGGATAAACGCAGCTGCAGCAACATCTGATGTCAGTCCGGCTGGACAATCCGCAGGAGGTGGGCATGGATCGTTTTGAGGCAATGCGTGCCTTGTTGTGCGTGATCGATACAGGAAGCTTCACCAAGGCAGCCGATCATCTGGGGATGTCACGCGCCAATGTCAGCGCCTTGATACAGCAATTGGAATCCCATCTTCGGGTACGTCTATTGCACCGCACCACCCGCCGGTTGAGCTTGACAGTGGAGGGGCAGGCCTACTGCTTGCAGGCGCGAGGGGTGTTGCATGCGCTGGAGATGGCTGAGTCCAGCGTCAACATGGCCATAGGCAGCGAACGTGGCCGTCTGCGCGTGGATGTCCCCAGCCCATTTGCCACTGCACTGTTGTTGCCCGCCCTGGCCGACTTCCAACTGAAGCATCCGCAGATCGAAATCGCTCTGGGAGTCAGCGACCGCGCCGTCGATCTGGCTCTCGCCCAAGTGGATTGTGTTGTGCGCAGTGATGCTTGTCTTTCTCCTGATCTGGTGGCCAGGATACTGGCTGTCCTGCCGATGGGCCTGTATGCCGCGCCGGCCTATCTTGATCGTTGTGGCCAGCCTGGCGATCCGCAATCGCTTGCCAAGCCGCCGCATTGGCAGGTGTGTTTTGGTTTCGGAGCAGATGCCGTGCCATGGCAACTGACACGTGGCCGGGAGGCCGTCACGGTCAATGTGCGCTCCCGCTTGAGCGTGGATGATGGCAATGCATGTCTGGAGGCTGCACGGGCGGGCTTGGGCATTGCGTTGATGCCTTGTTACATGACGGCCGATTCGGTAGCCGCCGGTACCTTGGTGCCGGTGTTGGTCGATTGGCAGCCGACACCGATGCAACTGTATCTGGCTTGGTCCGGGCAGCGCCCGGTCAATGCGCGCCTGCGTGCATTCATTGATTGGATGATGAGCTGCCCGGGACTTGGCACTGCTGCCGGAGGCAATGCTGCGTTGACTGGTGCTCTGCGATAACCTTGGTTGGTTCCCAACAGTGAGCGCTCGTTATGCAGGCAGATGGTCAGGATATGGTGCTGTACACCAACCCGATGTCGCGCGGGCGCATCGTGCGCTGGATGCTGGAGGAAACCGGCCAGCCCTACCGGGTCGAGCTGATGGACTACGGGCAGGCGATGAAGAGCGAGCAGTACCTGGCCATCAACCCGATGGGCAAGGTGCCGGCCCTGCGCCACCGGGGCGTGGTGGTGACCGAGACGGCGGCCATCTGCGCCTATCTGGCTGATGCCTTTGCTGGCCAGGGTTTGGCCCCGGCCCTGGATGACCCGCGTCGCGGCAGCTATCTGCGCTTGATGTTCCTGGCCGCCGGCCCGCTGGAATCGGCGATCACGATCAAGGCGCTGGGGGTGGATGTGCCGGCCGAAAAATCCGGTTTTGTCGGTTACGGCAGCCATGCCACGGTGATGTCGGTGATCGCCCAGGAGGCGGCACAGGCTGCGCCGTGGCTGCTCGGTGAGCAGTTCAGCGCGGCCGATGTGTACTTGGGCAGCCAGATCCTGTTCGGGCTGAAGTTCAAGAGCGTGGAGCCGCATCCTGCCTTTGTGGCCTATGCCCAGCGCCTGATGGCACGCCCGGCCTGGCAGCGTGCCGCCGCGGCCGATGATGCCTTGATTGCCGGCAACGGCTGAGGCCTCCGGACAGGTTTGCCGCGTGCTGTTGCTGGACGGTGTACGCGAGTGCTTGCCGGCTCCGGCGCCCGGGCGCTCAGTTGCGGGTGTAGTGCAGCAGGCGGCCACGGAACGGGGCGGTGTCCTCATCGCTCATCGCACAACGGGTGGTTTCCAGGTCAAAACCCTGTTCGGCCATGATCCGGCTCAAACGCGCGCTGTTGCCGCGTCCCGGGTCGGTGAACACCACTTCGGCGCGCGGGTTGGCATGACGGGCGATCACCTCGCCCATCAGTGCCGCGTGGGTCTGCTCGTAGAGCACGTCGCTGGCAATGATCAGGTCAAAGCGCCCCAGCGTGGGCAGGGGCTGGTCCCAGCGCAGCTGGCGGTAATGCACCGCCGGCAGCGCGTTCAAGGCTGCGTTGTAGGCCAGGAACGGTTCGGCCAGTGGGTGGATGTCCGAAGCGATGATGTCGCCGCCGCGTTGCATCAGCACCAGGCTGGCCAGGCCAATGCCACACCCCAGCTCGAGAATGCGTTTGCCCTGGATGTCGAAGCTGGACATGGATTGGGCCAGCAGGCGACCGGCAGGCCAGAGCTGGCCGAACAGGCTCCATTGCGCCGAGGAAATGCCCAGGCGCGCGCTGTGGCCGTCCGGATCAAAGAATTGTTGTTTGTCACTGAGGATGCGCAACTGATAGGGGTGACCACCGACAGTGATCGTTTCGTTGCGTGTGGAATAGCCGGGCATGCTGCACTCCCGTCGGGCGACCGCCGCTGCAACAGGCGGGTAACGCATGGAGGGTGCGAAGTGGGCAACTGCCGTGGCAGCGACGCAGGGCGCGCGAAACAGGCAGTGCCTGTGGCCTGCATCATAGCACCCCGGCCTTGCCGGCACTTGGCCGCGGCCGGGGCAGTAGCAGCCTGAGTTGCGTGAACGCGGCTTTCATTCCGTGCCGGCTGTGCCCTTCACAAGGCGCTGCACTTGCCGTGGCGCTGGCTTTGAATATACTCCCCCCCAGTACATAGAACGGGTGGGCGCGATGCCACATTCGCCACAGGAAAAGAAGAAGGTGTTGGCCCGGGTCAAGCGCATCCGCGGCCAGTGCGATGCGCTGGAGCGGGCGCTGGAGGCCGGGGCCGACTGCGGCCCGGTGCTGCAGCAGATCGCCGCCATCCGTGGCGCGGTCAACGGCCTGATGAGCGAAGTGATGGAAGCCCATCTGCGCGAGGAATTCGGCCAGCCGGCCGCTTCTGAGGCACAACGCGCCGCGCGCGTGGCCGAGATGTCCGGGCTGATCCGTTCGTATTTGAAATAACCCTGTCCCTGCCATCGCGTCGTGCGCGGTGGCTGTTGTCCTTTTTGAGGAGAGTTGCCATGAAATCACGTGCCGCCGTTGCCTTTGCCGCCGGCGAACCGCTGCAGATCGTCGAGATCGACGTCGCCCCGCCCAAGGCCGGCGAGGTGCTGGTCAAGATCACCCACACCGGTGTCTGCCATACCGATGCCTTCACCCTGAGCGGTGAGGACCCGGAAGGCCTGTTCCCGGTGGTGCTGGGTCACGAGGGCGCCGGCATCGTGGTGGAGGTGGGCGAGGGTGTGACCAGCGTCAAGCCGGGCGACCACGTGATTCCGCTGTACACCGCCGAGTGCGGCAAGTGCGAGTTCTGCACCAGTGGCAAGACCAACCTGTGCGTGGCCGTGCGCGCCACCCAGGGCAAGGGCGTGATGCCCGACGGCACCAGCCGTTTCAGCTACAACGGCCAGCCGATCTACCACTACATGGGCTGCTCGACCTTCTCCGAATACACCGTGGTGGCCGATGTGTCGCTGGCCGTGGTCAACCCGGACGCCAACCCGGAACACGTGTGCCTGCTGGGCTGTGGCGTGACCACCGGCATCGGCGCGGTGCACAACACCGCCAAGGTGGCCGAAGGGGACTCGGTGGCCGTGTTCGGCCTGGGCGGTATCGGCCTGGCCGTGATCCAGGGTGCCCGCCAGGCCAAGGCCGGGCGCATCATCGCCATCGACACCAACCCGTCCAAGTTCGATCTGGCCAAGGAATTTGGTGCCACCGACTGCATCAACCCGAAGGACTTCGACAAGCCGATCCAGCAGGTGGTGGTGGAGATGACCGGCTGGGGCGTGGACCACAGCTTTGAATGCATCGGCAATACCGAGGTGATGCGTGCGGCGCTGGAATGCGCCCACCGCGGCTGGGGCCAGAGCGTGATCATCGGCGTGGCCGGCGCTGGCAAGGAAATCTCCACCCGTCCGTTCCAGCTGGTCACCGGGCGCAAGTGGATGGGCACCGCCTTTGGCGGGGTGAAGGGCCGCAGCCAGCTGCCGGGCATGGTCGAGGACGCGATGGCCGGCAAGATCGAGCTGGCCCCGTTTGTGACCCACACCATGGGCCTGGACGCGATCAACGAGGCCTTCGAGCTGATGCACGAAGGCAAGTCGATCCGCAGCGTTGTGCATTACTGAGGAATGACCATGAGCAACAAATCCGCATTGCAGGCCGCGCTGGAAAGCGTGGAAATGGGCCCGGAAGCGCAGGAGGCCATCGCCAACCTGCAGCCGCAGGACCTGGAGCAGATCGACAGCCTGCTGCTGGGCGCGCTGGATGGCAGCTGGAAGCAGGCCGGCCTGATCGCCGCCGGGATCATGCTCTCGGCACCGGACGAATTTGAGGAGCTGCCCGAAGCGTTCTATGTGCAGCGCATGGGCGTGCTGGCCCAGTCCGGGCGGGTCGAGCTGAAGGGCGAGCTGGCATCGCTGAAGACCTGCCAGATCCGCCTGCCGGCCTGAGGGAGGCCTTTGATGCGCATTGAACGGATCGAACGCCGTGCCTGCTTCGGCGGCTGGCAGGATGTTTACCGGCATGACTCGGCGGTGCTTGGCTGCAGCATGAAGGTGGCCGTGTACCTGCCGCCACAGGCACAGGCCGAAGGCGCGCGCCTGCCGGTGCTGTACTGGCTGTCCGGGCTGACCTGCAGCGAGCAGAACTTCATCACCAAGGCCGGCGCCCAGCGCTATGCCGCCGAGCACGGGGTGATCATCGTGGCCCCGGATACCAGCCCGCGCGGTGAGGGCGTGGCCGATGCCGAAGGCTACGACCTGGGCCAGGGCGCGGGCTTTTATGTCAACGCCACCGAGCAGCCGTGGGCGGCGCAGTACCGCATGTACGACTACATCGTCGACGAGCTGCCGGCGCTGATCCAGGCCCACTTCCCGGCCAGCGACAAGCGCGGTATCTGCGGTCATTCAATGGGCGGCCACGGTGCGCTGAGCATCGCTCTGCGCAACCCGGGCCGCTATGCCAGTGTGTCGGCGTTCTCGCCGATCGTGGCGCCGTCGCAGGTGCCGTGGGGGCAGAAGGCCTTCACTGCCTACCTGGGCCAGGACCGTGCCGCCTGGCGCGCGTATGACAGCGTGGAGCTGGTGCTGGCCGGTGCGGGCAAGGGCCTGCACCTGCTGGTGGACCAGGGCCAGGAGGATGAGTTCCTGGCGGGCCAGCTCAAGCCGGAACTGCTGCAGGCCGCCTGCGGCGCAGCCGGCCATGCGCTGACCCTGCGTCTGCAACCCGGGTATGACCACAGCTACTACTTCATCGCCAGTTTCATCGGTGAGCATGTGGCCTGGCATGCCGCCGCGTTGCAGGCCTGATCCAGGCATGGCGCAGGCATGAAAAAGCCGGCCTTGGGGCCGGCTTTTTTCATGTGTGCAATGCCCGGCTCAGCTCAGACGCACGTCACGCAGTTCCCAGTGCGAGCCGGCCAGCAGGTGCAGGCGGTGCTTGATCACCGTGCTGGGCAGGGCGGTGGTGATGCGCAGCAGGATGCGCAGGTCGTTCTGCTCGCCAGCGACCTGGGCCTGGCTGTCGGTGGCGCCGAGCAACGGGTCCACGTCATCCGGTTCGTCCTGCAGGTTGCACCAGGCCTGGAACAGGGTTTCGTTGCGCAGGGCCTGTTCCAGCTGGCTGGCGAACTCGGCCGCGCCATGGGCACTGAAGGACAGGGCCGGGTCGCTGCCGCGGGCCTGGGCGGGATCGGGGAGGGCGATGGTGTAGGTAACGGCCATGCGTGTCTCGTGGTGGATGGCTGGCAGCGATGATGCGCCAGCGGTGTGTGGTTGTCAGTGAAAGACCGGGGCCTTGTCATCGGCAAAGGCCAGGGTCAGCGCGCCCTTGCCGACATTGATCATCCCGGTCAGGCTCATCACCGATTCGAGCAGCTCCACGCCGTGCGTCTGGCAGTCGGCCTGCAGGGCGGCATAGCCGGGCAGGCGCCGCAGTTCGTCCAGTTCACCGCCATAGCTCACGCACAGGATGGGGCTGAGCAGGCCGGCGCTGACCCGGCTGCGGGCAAAGGCAAACAGGCGTTCACAGGCCGGCTCGAAGCCCTTGATCTTGGCCGACGGCGCGGTATCGCCGGCGCGCGAGTGGATCACCGGCTTGATGTCCAGCGCGCTGCCCAGGGCAGCAGAGAACAGGCTGACACTGCGATCGCCCTTGTGCCGGGCGCGCGCGCGCATGTAGTACAGGTCGCGCGGCACCATGTAGCCATGCACGTGGGGGATCAGCTGCTCCAGGCGTTCGCGGATCTGCTGCAGGCCCAGGCCCTGGTCGCGCAGGCGTACGGCTTCGGCCGCACTGACCGCCTGGGCCGAGAACAGGTTCTGCGAATCGAGAACGCGCAGGGCAAAGGGTGAATTGTGACCGGCAGCATTACGCGCCGGTTTGTAATCGTTGAGAATGGCGAAGCTGGCCTGCATGGCATTGGCATGGACCATGCTGCGGGTGCTGGAGATGGTCAGGCAGAACACATGGTCATAGTCGATGACCAGTTTCTCCAGAAACAGATCACGGATCTGCTGGACGCTGAAGGGGATGGTTTCCGCCTCGGCAGCGCGCTCGGCCACATGCGAGTTGAGGAAGGCCAGGGTGGCCTGCTCGTCGCGATGGTCGGCCAGGACCGCATCCCCGATGCGTGCTGTGATCGGCAGCAGGGTGATGCGATGGCGCTGGATGTAATCGGCGGGCAGATCGCAGCCCGAGTCCACGACGATGCCGATGCGCATGAAGTTCCCCCTCTGCTCAGCTATTTCAGTGTGACGTGAATATCACAAAACCGTGAGCGGGGTTGTTGCGGCGCGCCATCGGGCGTGCCTGAAAAGGCCGCCAACCGCAGCGGTTGACGGCCTTGTCGATCAGCGGCTGCTGGCCGGGCGCGGCTGATAGGCGCGCGGCAGGCTGCCGGCCGGTGCGAGGTAGCGGTCACGCAGTTCGGTCTGGCGCGAGCGCAGTGCATGCTCCACCCCGCCCAGCCACAGGCGCTCGGCCACCTGGGCCACGTCCAGCGGGTCACCATCCCACAGCACCAGGTCGGCGCGCTGGCCCACCGCGATGCTGCCCAGCTGGCCGTCCACGCCCAGCGCCCGTGCCGGCACGCTGGTCAGCCCGGCCAGTGCGGTTTCCCACGGCAGGCCATGGGCCACGGCATTGCCGGCGCTCTGGCGCAGCTTGCGCGCATTGTGGGCGCCATCGCCGGCCTGCATGAAGGACACCGCGACCCCGTCACGGGCCAGGATCGCCGCGTTGTCGGCGCGTGCGCCGAGCTGGTCGAAGCTGGAGGGCAGGTTGACCAGGGTGTCCACGAATACCGGCACCTTCGCTTCGGCCAGGCGGCTGGACAGCTTCCACGCTTCGCTGCCGCCGACAATGCCGATGCTCAGCTTCTCGCGCCCGGCCCAGTCCAGGGCCTGGGCGATGTCGGCGGCGCGGTTGGCGCGGATCATGATCCGGCCGTGGCCGGCGAGGAAGCCGGACAGGGCCTTGCGCCCGGCCGGGGTGAGCAGGGCATGCGGCGAGGTGGGCGGGATGTTGCCGCGGGCCTCGTCGATCATCTGCGCCAGCAGCATCCATTGCGCCGCCCGCGACTGCCCGGACTGGCCGGCGACATTGCCGCCGATGCTGACGTACAGCTGGCGCCCGGCCAGCGGGGTGCTGTAGCCATCCAGGTTGATCACCCCGCCCTGGCCGGCCACGAAGCTGGCGCCCGGGTTGGGGGCCAGGGCCGAAAAGCCGATGCCTTCGGCGCGGGCCACCGGCAGCAGGATCGAATCGGGGTTGTAGGCCAGGGTCACATCGAATTCGGGGCGGGTGGGCTGCGGACCCAGCTGCAGGCGGGTATCGGCGGTGTCATCCACGCCGGAAACCTCCTCGGCACCCAGTTCGCTGATGCCGCCGAACAGGGTCGGGGTGAGCGGCTTGCCCGCGGCATCGACCACCACCACGCCGGCGGGGGCGGACAGGTTGCTGCCGATGGCGGTAATGCGCCCGGCCTGGACCAGCACGTCGGTGTTGTGCAGGGTGCCCTGGGCGCCGGCGGT
Organism: Stenotrophomonas ginsengisoli; assembly: GCF_001431485.1. Lineage (GTDB taxonomy): Bacteria > Pseudomonadota > Gammaproteobacteria > Xanthomonadales > Xanthomonadaceae > Stenotrophomonas > Stenotrophomonas ginsengisoli. The sequence continues at coordinate 141,677 of NZ_LDJM01000011.1, forward strand.
GTGCACGGTGGCGCCACGCACCAGCAGGTTCTGGGCAGCGGCCGGCAGGGCGGCAAGCAGGCTCAGGGCCAGCAGCGCAGGGGTGAGGGTGTGCTTGCTCATCGGCTGGCCTCCTGGCCCAGGCTGAAGTCGGAGACCGGTTGCAGGCGGCGGTCGGCGCGGTCATAGACCCGGGCACCGTCGATGAACACCTGTTCGGCCAGGGCATAGGAAGAGAACGGGGTGCCGTTCCAGATCACCACGTCGGCCATCTTGCCTTCGGCCAGGGTGCCGGTCTGTTCGGCGATGCCCAGCGAGCGTGCGGCATTGCCGCTGAGCCAGGTCATGGCCCGTTCCGGTGCGATCTCGATGCCGGCGCGGCGCGCATTGGCGATCACCTTGGCCGCTTCCTGGTTCAAGCGCTGGATGCCTTCATCCGAATCGGAGTGGACGATGGCGCAGCTGTTTTCCGGGCGGTCGACCAGGGCGATGTTCTCCTGGATGCCGTCATAGGCCTCCATCTTGAAGCCCCACCAGTCGGCCCACAGCGCGGCGCACACGTTTTCCTCGGCCAGACGGTCAGCCAGCTTGTAGGCCTCCACGCCGTGGTGGAAGGTGCCGATGCGGAAGCCGAATTCCTCGGCCAGGTCGAGCATGTTGTTCATTTCATCGGCGCGGTAACAGTGGATGTGGGCGATGATCTCGCCTTCCAGCACCCCGCCCAGGGTTTCCAGCTTGAGGTCGCGCTTGGGCGCGTTGGCTTCACCGCGCTTGCCGTCAGCGCTGTTCTTGCGCACGTATTCGGCCGCATCGATGAAGGCGGCGCGGTGGCCGGCCATGTTGCCCATGCGGGTGGCCGGGCCGCCCTTGCCGCCGTACACGCGCTTGGGGTTTTCGCCGCAGGCCATCTTGACCCCGTACGGTGCACCGGGGAACTTCATCGCCTGCATGGTGGTGGCCGGGACGTTCTTCAGGGTGACCGAGCGGCCGCCGACCAGGTTGGCCGAACCGGGCAGGATCTGCAGGCTGGTCACGCCACCGGCCAGGGCCGCGGCAAAGCCCGGGTCCTGCGGCCAGACCGAGTGCTCGGCCCAGACGTGGGCGGTGACCGGGTTGGTCATCTCGTTGCCGTCGCTGTGTGCCTGCACACCGGGGCTGGGATACACGCCCAGGTGCGAGTGCACATCGATGATGCCCGGGGTGACCCATTTGCCGCTGCCGTCGATGCGCTGGGCATCGGCCGGGGCCTGCAGGCCCACGCCGACGCCGGCAATGCGGCCATCGACCATCAGCACGTCGGCGTTGTCCAGGCGTGCTCCGGCCCCATCAAGCACGGTGGCACCGGTGATCAGGACCGGCTGCGAGGGCAGGGGCTGGTAGGTACTGGGAAAGGCAACGGCCTGATCGCGTGCGGCATGCACACTCAAGGGCATCAGTGCCATGGTCAAGGCTGCAGTGAGTGCTGCAGTGCGTGCGGTTTTTTGCATCAGTTCGGTCCCCGGTTGGCGCAATCTCCTGCACGCTAGCGGCCGGGGCAGGGTTTGGCCATGGCGGAAAGTCATGCCGGCTGTGACCTGCGGCGCGCGCTTGCGCTGCCAAGGCATACTGGCAGCGGGGTGGTCCGGGCGCCGGGATGGGCCAGCGGGCTGGGTAAATCACAGTAAACGAAGGTCAAACAGCGGGTGGAATCACCAACCGGGCGCCAGCATCAGTAGGCGGCTGCTGTGTGATCGGCTACGCTGGGATATCGGTACTGGGTCACAGCACCGGTGCGGACACAGGCAAGATGCCCTGTCCGGATCAGGATCGGGCGAGGACGGGGAATGATGGAGCAGGCCAGGGCAGTGGTGGAATTCTGGAAGCAGGCCGGGCCGGAGCGCTGGTTTGCCCGCGACCCTGTCTTCGATGCCCGCTTCGGCGAGCTGTTCCTGGACCAGCACCTGGCGGCCTCGCGGCGCGAGTACGAAGAATGGCTGTGCAGTGCCGACGGCGTGCTGGGCCTGATGCTGTTGCTGGACCAGTTCCCGCGCAATGTGTTCCGTGGCAGTGCCCACAGCTATGCCACCGATGCCCTGGCCCGGCATTACGCCATGCGCGCGATCGAGGAAGGCATGGACCTGCGCCTGGAGGCGCAGTTGCGGCCGTTTGTCTATCTGCCGTTCGAGCATTCCGAAGACCCGGTGGACCAGGAGCGGTCGGTGGCCATGTTCCAGGCCCTGGGCGATCCGTCCTCGCTGGAATACGCGCTGATCCACCGCGATGTGATCCAGCGCTTCGGCCGCTTCCCGCACCGCAATGCCGCGCTGGGCCGCATTCCCACCGTGGCCGAGCTGGAATATCTGGCCAACGGCGGCTTTTCGGCCTGAGCACGCGCCCGGATCCAACAAAAAACGCCGGCCAGTGGCCGGCGTTTTTTCATGCCTTGCAGCGTTGATCAGTACTTGTTGATCGAGCTGTCGACCTGGTCGGCCCAGGCATTGATGCCACCGGCCACATTGGCCACCTTGGCAAAGCCCAGGGTGCGGAAATGCTCGGCCGCCTGGTGGCTGCGGCCGCCGCTGCGGCACAGGAAGGCGATCGGGGTGTCCTTGGGCAGGGCTTCCAGACGGGCGCGGTTTTCTTCATCGAAGGTGTCGAACGGGACCTTGACCGAAGCCACGGCGCGCTCGTCTGCCGGGCGCACGTCGATCAGCAGGGTGCCGTTGGCCACACGCTGGGCCGCTTCGCGCGGTTCGATCTGCTCCACCGGACGCGGTGCGTTGGGGTTGTCGATGGCCAGGCCGCGGCCGCGCATGTCGTCCACCCAGTCAATGGTGATGCCTTCGGCGCGACGGGCGCTGGCAGCGTCGAACTGCACGCGCAGGCCGTTGGATTCGGCGGCAATGGCAGCGGCATCGAACGGCACCAGCTGGAAGTCCGGCTGGAAGTTGGCATCGATGGACAGCTGCAGGGCGGCGCCTTCGTTTTCTTCCAGCGCACCCTTGAGCATTTCCACCGCAGCCGGGGTCACGGTGATGGCCGGCGGGGTGCGGTCCGGGGCGGCCAGGCCGAGCAGCTGGCTCAGCTCGCCGCTGGCGGCCATCTGCTGGATGATGTCGTTGCCGCCGATCAGCTCGCCGTCCACATACAGCTGCGGAATGGTCGGCCAGTCGCCGTAGAGCTTGATGCCTTCGCGGATTTCGTTGTCGGCCAGCACGTTGACGTGGGCAAATTCCACGCCCAGGTCGCTCAGGGTGCCGACGGACTTGGCCGAGAAACCGCACTGCGGCATGGTCGGCTGGCCCTTCATGAACAGCACGACGCGGTTGGCCTGGAGGATGGATTCAATGCGCGCACGCAGGGCGGGATCGAGAGACATCGTTGTGGGTTCAAGCGTATGAGGAGAGGCCCATTCTACGCGGCATGCGATCATGGGGCATGAGCATGGATGAAACCCTGTATTGCCCTGCTGCGCCGCGCTGGCTCCCGTGGGCCGCGCTGTTGCTGGCCGCCGCCGTGGTGGCCCTGGTCTGGTGGCAGCTGGGCACTGGCTGGGGGCTGGCGGCGCTGCTGCTGGTCCCGGGCCTGTTCGTGCTGCCGGTGTTTTTGCCCAACAGCGGGTTTTATGCCCCGGTGCTGTCGCGCTGGGCAGGCGCCGGGCAGCGCATCTGGCTGACCATCGATGACGGCCCCTCGGCCGATACCCCGGCCCTGCTGGCCCTGCTGGGCCGGCACCAGGCCCGTGCCACGTTCTTCCTGGTCGGTGAGCGGGCCGCAGCCCGGCCGGAGCTGGTGCGGGCGATCGTGGCCGCCGGGCATTCGATCGGCAACCACAGCCATTCCCATCCGCAGGCCTGGTGGTGGGCACTGGGGCCGGCGGCGCTGTCCTCGCAGATCGGCCAGTGCCAGCAGCAGCTGGCCGCGATTACCGGGAGTGCGCCGCGCTGGTACCGCTCGGTGGTCGGGCATACCAATCCGTTCGTGGCTGCGGTGCTGCGCCGGCACGGCCTGCGCCGGGTGGGCTGGAGTGCGCGCGGCTATGACGGGGTGGCTGCCGAGGTGCCGACGGTGCTGGCCAGGATCACCCCGCAACTGGCTCCCGGCGCGATCGTGCTGCTGCACGAAGGTGGCCGGCCAGGGCAGGCCGAAGCCGTGCTGGACGGGGTGCTGCAGGCGGCAGCGCAGCGCGGGCTGCGCGCCGATATCCCGGGCTGATCAGCGCCGGGCCACGACCAGCCAGTTGTTGAACGGGGTATTGCCGTACAGCGGCTGCAACTGCACCTGCAGGCCGGCGGCCTGCAGGGTCTGGCGCAGGCCATCGGCGGTGGGGTAGTGCAGCGGCCGCTCCTGCATCCAGCCGATGCGGTGGGCCCAGCTGTCCGCACGCAGGCTGGTCCGCCCACGGCCACTGTCCTCGGCCAGGGTGGAACGGATCACCAGCACCCCATCGTCGCCCAGCATGCCGGCGGCATCGTTGAGCAGGGCCTGCTGGGTGGGCGCATCCAGATACTGCAGCACGTCCAGGATGGTCACGCTGCCCCGGTGCTGCGGCCAGCCCAGGGCCAGGTCGTGCACATCCAGCGTTACATCATTCAAGCCGCTGCGGGCGGCAATCTGCCGGCCACGGCCGATCTTGGCCGCATCGATGTCCAGCCCGCGATAGGGTTGCTCCAGCCCGGCCGCACGCAGGGCATGGGCGAACAGGCCCAGGCCGCAGCCCAGGTCCAACACCGGCGCATGGCTGCCACGCAGGGCCGCAATCACCCCGGGGTACAGCGGGTCGCTGCCCAGCTTGATCCGGGTGTACCAGTAATCCCACCAGTTGCCCCACGGCTGGCGCGGAGCAAAGGCGCCGGCGATGCGGCGGGCCTGGTGGGCAGGAAACGGGGCGTGGTCGTTACGGTGTTCGGGTGCAGGCATCAGGCAACGGCATTGCGCTTGGTCAGGGGGACGACCTTGCCGGCCTGCTCGGCGCGGCGCGCCAGCAGGCGGTCGATACGGGCGAAGACATCGGTGATGGTGGCCGCGTCGGGCAGCAGGGTGACCCGGAAATGGTTGTGATAGGGCACGTTGAAGCTGGAGCCGGGCACCACCAGCACGCCTTCCTCTTCCATCAGCTGCAGGGCGAAGTGGTGGTCATCAAAGCCCAGGGCCGCATCGCCGATCACGGCCGGGAAGGCATACAGGGCCCCGGCCGGGGCCACCAACTGCAGGTGCTCGGAGGCATTGCAGGCAGCGATCACCGCCTTGCGGGTCTCGTACAGGCGGCCACCGGGCGCGCACAGCGGGCTGATCGTGTCCGGGCCGTTGACCGCCGCGTCGATGGCCAGCTGGCCGGGCACATTGGCGCACAGGCGCAGCGCGCTGAGCAGGTCCATGGCCGCGCGCAGCTCGGCCACGCGGGCGCCGTCACCGGAGAGCAGGCCCCAGCCCACGCGCCAGCCGCAGGCGCGGTGCACCTTGCTCAGGCCGGAGAAGGTCAGGCAGGGGTGGTCGCCGGCCAGCGGCGCGACCGGCTCGAACACCGCCCCGTCATACAGGATCTGGTCATAGATCTCGTCCACCAGCAGCAACAGGTTGTGCTTGCGGGCGATGGCCACGATGCGCTCGAGCAGCTCGCGCGGGTAGCTGGCGCCGGAAGGATTGTTCGGGTTGATCAGGACAATGGCACGGGTACGGCTGGAGATCAGGGTCTCCATCTCGTTGGGATCCGGGGCAAAGCCATCTTCCGGGCGGCAGCGGTAGTACACCGGGCGGCCGTCGTTGAGGATGGTGGCTGCCGACCACAGCGGGTAGTCCGGCGAGGGCACCAGCACTTCGTCGCCCGGGTTGAGCAGGGCACGCAGGGCCATGTCGATCAGCTCGGAAACGCCATTGCCCACGAACACCCGGTCGGCATGCGCATCGGGCATGCCGCGGCGCGCATAGGCCGCAGCGATGGCCTCGCGTGCGGCCGGCAGGCCCTGCTGGTGGGTGTAGGGGTCGGTGCGGTCCATGTCATCGGCGATGGCATGCTGCAGATGGGCCGGGGCACGGAAACCGAAACTGCCCGGGTTGCCGATGTTGAGCTTGATCAGCTTGCGTCCCTGGGCCTCGAGCTCACCCGCTCGACGCGCCAGTTCACCACGGATCTCGTAACGCACTTCGGACAGGCGCTGGCGGGTGGGCAGGCTGGGCGGGACAGGGACGCTCATTGCAGGCTCGGGGCCGAAAGGGTGGGGATTTCGATGGTAGCCCAGTTCCCGCCCATGCGGCGTTGCCGCAACGGTTGGCAGGTCTGGCGCGGCCCGGCCGGCAAGCGGCCACGGGCGCGCGCTGGCGGGGCCCGGCTACAATGACGGCGATGACTGACCGTACCGACCTCACCGCGCTGCGCCATATCGGCTGGCCGTATGCCGACCTCACCGCCAGCGGCGCGTGGGCCACCCTGATTGCCCGGCATGCCGGCGCGCACCCGGCCCGGGTGGTCGAACAGCACCGCACCGGCTATGGCGTGGCCACCGAGCCCGGTGAGATCCGCCGGGTGGAATCGCTGCCGGAATGGCAGCGTCCGCGTTTCCCCAGCCACGAGCGCCCGGCGGTCGGGGACTGGGTGCTGGTGGAGGGCGAGAAGATTGTTGCCCTGCTGCCGCGACGCACCTCGATCAAGCGCGGTGCGGCCGGCGAGCATTACCACCAGCAGGTGATCGCGGCCAACGTGGATACCGTGTTCGTGGTCTGCGGCCTGGACGCGGACTTCAACCCGCGCCGGATCGAGCGTTACCTGCTGCTGGTGGGCAGCGGTGGTGCGCAGCCGGTGGTGGTGCTGACCAAGGCCGATACCACCGAATTTGCCGACCAGGCGCTGGAAGTACTGGAAGAACTGGCGGCCCAGCAGGTCCCGCTGTTCAAGGTCAATGCCCTGGATGCCGACAGCGTGGCCCAGCTGCATCCCTGGCTGCAGGCCGGGCATACCGCGGTGCTGGTGGGTTCGTCCGGGGTCGGCAAGTCGACCCTGACCAATACCCTGCTCGGCCATGAGCGCATGCGTACCGGGGCGGTGCGTGCCAGCGATTCGCGCGGCCGCCACACCACCACCCACCGTGCCCTGCTGGCCCTGCCGTCCGGAGCCTGCCTGATCGACACCCCGGGCATGCGCGAACTCAAGCCCACCGGCGAGGAAGTGCTGGATACCGCCGGCTTTGCCGATGTCGAGGAGCTGACCACCCAGTGCCGCTTCCGTGACTGTGCCCATGCCGGTGAACCAGGCTGCGCGGTGGGGGCGGCGTTGGAGGCCGGTTCGCTGGATCCGGAACGCCTGCGCAACTACCTCAAGCTGTCGGCCGAAGTGGCCGAGGCCGCGGCCAAGCTGGCCCAGCGCCAGGCCGAGAATGCCGAGCAGGCTCGTCGCGGTGGCCGTGGTGGCAAGCCCGGCGGCAAGGGCAAACCCGCTGGCGGACGCCCGGGCAGCCGGCGCTAGGCGGCCGGGCCGGCGTCGTGCTGGCGCAGCGCTGCAACGGCCTGGCTGAAACAGGCCAGAAAACGCTGCGCTGCCGCTGACAGCGGGCGGTCTTCCAGATGCACGCAGCACACCGCAAAGCTCAGCGCGGGCTGCAGCGGATGGGCCTGCAGCTGGGCGCTGCGGTGGCCGCGCGCGGTGAATTCATCCACCACGCAGGGCCCGGCGCCGTGGGCGGTCAGGGCCGCGCCAATGGCATAGGTCTGGCTGGTCACTGCGGTGTCCAGGCTCAGGCCTTCGCGTTCCAGTGCGGCATCAAACAATTCCCCCAGCGGGCCGGAACTGGTCAGGCCGACCATGGGCCGGCCGGGCAGGTCGGCCAGGGACAGTGCGTGGCGGCCGGCAAATTCGTCGCGGCGTGCCAGCACCATCAATTCGGCCTGCACCAGCGGTTCGATGCGCAGGCGTGGCTGGGCGGCCGGGGCATAGACCAGGGCCAGTTCGCAGTCGTGCTCGAGCAGGCGGCGCAGCACCTGGTCGTGATGCACGGTCTGCACTTCCACGCTCAGCTGCGGGTGCTGACGGCGCAACGCGGTGACCGCGGCCGGCAGCACATGCTGGCCCAGCGAGGGTACGCAGGCCACCCGCAGCAGGCCGCCGGCCAGCTGGCGCAGGTTGCCCACCGCCTTGTCCAGGGCGGCCAGACGTTCGTGGATCTCGCCGACCTCGCGGTACAGCGCATGGGCCTGTTCGGTGGCCACCAGACGCCCGCGCACCAGCTCGAACAGGGTCAGGCCGAGCTGGGCCTGGGTGTGGTGCAGCACCTTGCTCACCGCAGGCTGGGTCACGTGCAGCTTGCGTGCAGCCGCACTGATCGAGCCGGTGGTGTAGATGGCGTGGAAGACTTCGATCTGGCGCAGGCGCATGGCGGGGGCCTTGCCGGCGGCGTTGCCGCCGCCGGGGAGAGGGCGGTCAGTACGGCCAGAAGTTGACGAAGCCGGTGATGATCAACGCGTTGGCAAAGTCGATGAAGAAGGCGCCCACCAGTGGCGCGATCAGGAACGCGCGCGGGGCCAGGCCGTAGCGGGCGGCCAGCTTGCGCATCACCGCCATCGCATTGGCCGTGGTGCCGAGCATGAAGCCGATGAAGCCGCCGCCCATCACCGCCGCATCGTAGTCACGGCCCATGGCGCCGAAGATCACCCAGGCAAACGCGGCCACGGCCAGCATCTGCAGCACCAGGTTGACCAGCAAGGGCGCGCCCATGCCGGCCAGCTCCCACAGCTTGAGGTTCATCAGGGCCACGGCCAGGAACAGGGCCAGGCAGACATTGCCGATCATCTCCAGGGTGTGGATGGAGAGCTTGAACCAGCCGGTCAGGTCATCGATGTTGCGCAGGATCGCACCGGCCAGCATGGCGCCGATGTAGGCCGGCAGGGTCAGGCCGATGGCGGTGAAGCCCTGGCTGATGAAGCCGCCCACCCACAGCAGCAGCAACAGGATGATGATCGACTTGAGCGCATTGAATTCGCGGTCGCCATCATTTTCGATGTGCACCCGTTCCGGGTTCGGCCCGGGCAGGTCGGTGCTCTTGTCGCTGGCCTTGGCCCCCGGGGTGAGGACCTTCTGTTGCTGGATCAGCTTGGTGATCACCGGCCCGCCGATGACCCCGCCCAGCACGATGCCGGCCATGGCCGAGGTCACCGCGATCGATTCGGCGCCGACCAGGCCGGCGGCCTCGAACATTGGCGCGAAGGCAAGGCCGGTGGCCGGGCCGCCGGTCAGGGTGGCAGAGCCGGCCAGCACCCCGAACAGCGGATGGATGTCGAACATGCCGGCCACGGCGATGCCGATCAGGTTCTGGGCAAAGGCAAAACCGATGGACAGGGCCAGGAAGATCAGTACCGGGCGCAGGCTCACCTTGAGCAGGGCCAGGCTGGCATTGAGACCGATGGTGGTGAAGAAGGCGATCATCAGCGGCTGCTGCAGGCTGGTGTCCAGCGTGTACAGCGCACTGCCCTGGCTGTAGGCCCACCACGAGGCCAGGGCGACCACCAGGCCGCCGATCACCGGCTCGGGCAGGTTGTACTTGGCCAGCACCGGGATGTAACGGCACAGGGCGTAGCCCAGCAACAGCACCAGGCCACCGAAGGCCACGGTCTGGATCGCATCAAGTTGGAACATGCACAGCTCCCACGGTTGTTCCGACGCGGTCGCCGGGCAAACAGGTCAGTTGCCGGGGCCGGTGACAGGCACCTGGCCGGCAGCATTGAATGATCGGCAGCCGGTGGGTCTCCCGTTGGCCGGGGCACCGTGCTGCCGATCTGAACCGTACCTGTGCAGGGGTGGTATGTGCAATGCGCCTGAAGTACCGGTCAGGCGCCGAAGTCGGCCAACAGGCGGTCGATGATGCGCTCGCAACCCATCCGCACCGGGTCCTGGCAGGGCAGACCGAAACGTGCTTCCAGCGCGGCACAGGCAGCCTCGGCGGCGGCATCATCCAGGGCCTGGGTGTTCAGGGCGATGCCGACAAAACGAACGTCCGGGTTGGTCAGGCGGGCGGCGGCCAGGTTGGCCTGGATGCAGGCTTCCAGGTCCGGCTGCGGGTAATGCGGCAGGCCGCGCATGTGGGTGCGGGTGGGCTCGTGGCACAGCACCAGGGCATCGGCCTGGGCACCGTGCAGCAGGCCCAGCGAGACACCGGCAAAGGACGGATGGAACAGCGAGCCCTGGCCTTCGATCAGGTCCCAGCCGCCATCCTCGCGTGCCGGCGAGAGGTGTTCGATGCCGCCGGAAATGAAGTCGGCGATCACCGCATCGATCGGCATGCCGCCACCGGCGATGAAGATGCCGGTCTGCCCGGTGGCACGGAAGTCGGCCTTCAGGCCGCGGGCCTGCATGGCCTTTTCCATGGCCAGGGTGGTGTACATCTTGCCCACCGAGCAGTCACTGCCCACGGCCAGCAGACGCTTGCCGGCGCGCTTGCGGCCATTGCCGACCGGGGTTTCCGGGGCCACGCGGGCATCGAACAGGCTGCGCCCCAGGCGCGCGGCGGTGGCGGCAATCTCCGGCTGGTCGGCCAGGTGGGCGTGCAGGCCGGAGGCCACATCCAGCCCGGCTTCCAGCGCGGTGATCACCGTGGCCACGGTTTCGGCATCCATGATCCCGCCGGCATTGGCCACGCCGACAATCAGGGTGCGCGCACCAGCGGCGGCGGCACTGGCGATATCCATCTCCGGCAGGCCGATGCTGGTCTTGCAGGCGCTGCCGGAAAGCTGGCCGATGCAGTGCTGCGGACGCCAGTGGGCGATGCCGCGGGCGGTCTTGGCGGCCAGGTCATCGGCGGCGTTGCCCAGGTAGAGCAGGTAGGGCGGATCCCAGCGGGCAGGTGCGGACATGGGCGTTTTCGGCAGGGTAGGTGAGGAAACCGGACTATCGCCGGATCGGGCGGCGATGGGGAGTCACTTTTGCAGCACCATCCATCACCACCGGTTATGGCTGATGTTGCGTTGCAGCGTCGAAAAGCCTTCCACAACAAGGCGGAAAGCCCGTTGATGCGGGGTAGAATCAAAACCCCTGTAGCCGTATCGATGCGCCAAGCGATGTCCAACGAAGATTTCAAGCAGGCCGCCCTCGACTATCACCGCATGTCCCCGCCGGGCAAGATCAAGGTGGTGGCGACCAAGCCGATGCTGACCCAGCGTGATCTGTCCCTGGCCTATTCCCCCGGTGTGGCCCATGCCTGCGAGGCGATCGTTGCCGATCCGTCCACGGCCAGCGAGCTGACCGCGCGCGGCAACCTGGTGGCGGTGATCTCCAACGGCACCGCGGTGCTGGGCCTGGGCAACATCGGCCCGCTGGCCGGCAAGCCGGTGATGGAAGGCAAGGGCGTGCTGTTCCAGAAGTTCGCCGGTATCGACGTGTTCGATATCGAGGTCGATGAAAACGACCCGGACAAGCTGGTGGACATCATCGCCTCGCTGGAGCCGACCTTCGGCGGCATCAACCTGGAAGACATCAAGGCGCCGGAGTGCTTCATCGTCGAGCGCAAGCTGCGCGAGCGCATGAACATCCCGGTGTTCCACGACGACCAGCACGGCACCGCGATCATCGTCGGCGCCGCCGTGCTCAATGCGATGGAAATCACCGGCAAGAAGATCGACCAGGTCAAGCTGGCCACCACCGGCATGGGCGCGGCGGGTATTTCCTGCGTCAACATGCTGGTCCAGCTGGGCCTGAAGCCGGAAAACATCCTGGCCTATGACCGCGAGGGTGTGCTGCATACCGGGCGTGCCGATCTGGACAGCGAGAAGGCACGCTACGCCCGCGATACCGACAAGCGCACCCTGGCCGAAATCGTTGACGGCGCGGACATCTTCCTGGGCCTGTCGGCCGGCGGCATCCTGACCCCGGAAATGGTGGCCACCATGGCCCCGGATCCGGTGATCTTCGCCCTGGCCAATCCGTATCCGGAGATCCTGCCCGAGGCCGCCCGTGCGGTGCGTCCGGACGCGATCCTGGGTACCGGCCGTTCGGACTATCCCAACCAGGTCAACAACGCGCTGTGCTTCCCGTACCTGTTCCGCGGCGCGCTGGACGTGGGTGCGACCACCATCAACGAGGAAATGAAGGTGGCCTGTGTGCGCGCGATTGCCGCGCTGGCGCACATGGAAGCCTCGGACCTGGGCGCTGCCTACGGTGGCGAGGCACCCAGTTTCGGCCGTGATTACCTGATCCCGCGCCCGTTCGACCGTCGCCTGCTGGTGGAGCTGTCCGCCGCGGTGGCGCAGGCAGCGATGGACTCGGGCGTGGCCACCCGGCCGATCGCCGACATGGCGGTGTACCGGCAGAAGCTGGGCCAGTTCGTCTACCGCACCAGCCTGATGATGAAGCCGGTCTACGACCATGCCCGCCGCAGCCTGCAGCGCGTGGTGTATGCCGAGGGCGAGGAAGAGACCGTGCTGCGCGCGGTGCAGAACGTGATCGACGAGAAGCTGGCCTTCCCGATCCTGATCGGCCGTCCGGACGTGATCGAGACCCGCATCAGCCGCCTCGGCCTGCGCATGCGTGCCGGCGTGGATTTCGAGATCACCAACATCAACGACGATCCGCGCTTCAACGATTACTGGCAGTTCTACCACGCCAAGACTTGCCGCAAGGGCGTGACCGAGGCGGCGGCCAAGAACCTGATGCGTTCGCGTCCGACCCTGATTGCAGCGGTGATGGTGGCCCGTGGCGAGGCCGATGCGATGATCGCCGGCCTGGTCGGCCGCTTCCACAAGAAGCTGGGCTACATCCGCAGCGTGATCGACCTGGACCCGAAGGTCAGCTCGACCTCGGCCATGACCGGGGTGATCAACCAGCAGGGCGTGTTCTTCTTCCTGGACACCCACGTCAAGGAAAACCCCAGCGCCGAGCAGATCGCCGAGGCCACCGTACAGGCGGCCTACCGCCTGAAGCTGTTCGGCATCGAGCCGAAGATCGCGCTGCTGTCGCACTCCAACTTCGGCGGCCATGATTCGGAGGACGCCAGCAAGATGCGTCAGGTGCGCGAGCTGCTGCTCAAGCGCGATCCGCAGATGAACGTGGATGGCGAGATGCAGGGCGATACCGCCTGGGACGAGGCCCTGCGTGCGCGCCTGATGCCGGGCAGCACCCTGAAGGGGCGGGCCAACCTGTTCGTGCTGCCCAACCTGGAGGCGGCCAACATCTCCTACAACCTGGTGCGCGTGTTCACCGACGGTGTGGCCATCGGCCCGGTGATGATGGGCCTGTCCAAGCCGGTGCACCTGCTCACCAACAGCGCCACCCCGCGCCGGATCATGAACATGACCGCCATTGCCGCGGCCGATGCGCAGATCCGCAAGCAGCGCGAAGCCGAGCGCAACGGCGGCTGAGTGCAGCGTGCCGGCATCGGCTCACCGATGCCGGCGCCGAGGCGGGCAAGGCGCTGCTAGAATGGGCGCCTTACCGTTTTTTGCTGATGTTCAAACGCCATGAGCCAGACCACCGCGTCCGCCAATGCCGAAAAGCGTTACACCGTTTCCCGTGCCGACCTGCCGCTGAGCTGCCCGACGCCGGAAATGGCGCTGTGGAACTCGCACCCGCGGGTCTATCTGCCGATCGACAAGGAAGCCAACGGGCAATGTGCCTGCCCGTACTGCGGTGCCGTGTTCGTGCTGGCTGACTGAGTACCCCCATGCGCAAGCTGACCGTGGTGCAGTTGCTGCCGGCGCTGCACGCCGGTGGGGTGGAGCGCTCGACGCTGGAAATCGCTGGCGCGCTGGCCCGCAAGGGACACCGCGCCATTGTCGTGTCTGCTGGTGGTCGCCTGGTGCAGCCGCTGCTGGATGCCGGTGGTGAGCACCTGACCCTGGACATCGGCCGCAAGTCGCTGCTGACCCTGCGTCACATGCCGACCCTGCGCCGGCTGTTTGCCGAGGTGGGCGCCGATATCGTGCATGCCCGTTCGCGCCTGCCGGCCTGGCTCGGTTACAAGGCCCTGCAGGCCTTGCCGGCCGCGCAGCGTCCGGCCTGGGTGACCACCGTGCACGGGCTCAATTCGCCCGGGCGCTACAGCCAGATCATGACCAGTGGACAGCAGGTGATCTGCGTGTCCGACACAGTGCGCCGCTACGTGCGCCAGCATTACCCGCAGGTACCCGAAGCACGCCTGCAGGTGATCGAGCGCGGGGTGGACCTGACGGCCTTCGCGCGCCGGGCCCGCCCGGACCGGGCAGCGCGGCGCGCCCTGGTCCAGGCCCACCCGGTGTTGGCTGGCGAAGGGCCGTTGTTGTTGTTGCCCGGTCGTGGCACCCGCCTGAAGGGCCATGCCCAGGCCATCGAGCTGCTGGCCGGCCTGCACCAGGCTGGGCAGACCGGCGCGCGGCTGTGGATGCCGGGCCTGGTCGAGGCCGGGCGCGAGGATTACCTGGCCGGGCTGATGGCCCAGGCCGACCAGCTGCAGGTGGCCGATGCGGTGGTGGCCAGTGCCACCACCGATCAGATTGCCCAGGCCTATGCCGGGGCCGATCTGGTCCTGCAGCTGTCCAGCAAGCCGGAAGCCTTCGGCCGCACCGTGGTCGAGGCGCTGGCGGTGGGCTGCCCGGTACTGGGCTGGGACCATGGCGGGGTGGGCGAACTGCTGGCCCGACTGCAGCCACCGGGCCGGGTGGCTGTGGGGGACATGCCGGGCCTGCTGGCCCGGGCCCAGGCCCTGCTGGCCGATCCGCCAAGGGCACCGGCGCTGATTCCCTATACCCTGACGGCGATGCAGGACCGCACCCTGGAACTCTATGAACAGCTCGCCGGCTCACGCTGATTGCCTGACCACATCCCGGCTGCCCGGTGACAGCGCGGTGTGGTGGGTGCTGGCCTATGTGGCCTTGTTGCCGTTGCCCGGTCCGGCCGAGGTGGTGCTGGCCGCCGGGGCACTCTTTGCCGGTGTGCGCCTGCTCCAGCTGCGCGGCAACGGCGGTATCGGCCCCTTGCTGCGGGCCGAAGCCTGGGGCATGACCTGCCTGTTGTTTTTGGCCTACTGGCTGCCGCAGCTGCTGGCTGCGGTGGATGCGATCGACCCGGGCAAGGCGGTGGGCAAGACGCTCAGTGCGCTGCGCTATCTGCCCTTCATGTGGTTGGTGGCCATTGCCGTGGCCACGGCGGCACGACGCCAACGTTTGTTCACCGGCCTGGCCGTGCTGGCCGGGCTGTGGTCGGCCGATGCACTGGTGCAGGCGGTGCTGGGCAGCAGCCCCTTGTTCTGGTCGCTGGACCAACTGCGCATGGCCCTGACCGGCAGCCCCTTGTGCCCGGCCAGCGAGGTGCAGGCCATTGGCCGCTTCAATGGCGTGTTCAGTGAATGCAATCCCAAGCTCGGCCAGGTCCTGGCGGTGTTCTCCCCGTTCGTGCTGCTGCTGGCCGGCAAGCGACGCCTGCTGTGGGCGGGGCTGGCGGTGCTCTGCGGCCTGGCCATTGTGCTGGCCGGTGCGCGTGCGGCCTGGCTCAGCTATGGCCTGGTGTTGCTGCTCAGCGGGCGCGCGGTGCTTGGCCGTCGCGGCCTGCTGGGCCTGGTGCTGGTGGCCGGGCTGGGCCTGGTCGCCACCGCCGCGCTGGTGCCGGCGGTCGGGCAGCGCGTGCAGGCCAGCGCCGGCCTGCTCGGTGGCCAGGGGCAATCGGCGGATACGGCACTGGCCGGGCGCGGGCGGATCTGGTCCGGGGCGCTGTGCATGGTGGCCGAACACCCGATCAACGGGGTCGGCGTGCGCGGCTTCCGCCATGCCTGGGCCGACTGCGATCCGCTGCCGCAACAGCCCGCGGCCTGGGGCCAGGGCCCGGCCCTGCACGCACACCAGCTGGTGCTGGAAATCCTCGCCGAGACCGGCCTGATCGGCCTGCTGTGCTGGCTGGCCGGGGCGGCGCTGGCGCTGCGTGCCTGGTTGTTTGCCAGTGTGGCCGCGCGTGAGCGCGCCTTGCCGGCGGCCATCGCCATCGCGGTGGCGGTGTTCCCGTTCAACACCCACCTGGCGGTGTATTCGGCCTTCTGGGGAGGGATCACCCTGCTGCTGGCCGCGCTTTATGTGGGGGCGCTGCAGGCGCGCGATTGAGCCGTCCTGCAGCGCAGCGCCGGCTCAGCGCACGACCTCGGTGTTGCCTTTGTCGTAGAAGCGGCTGCGGCCGCCGGGCTGGCGCTTGAAGCGGCGGTGGATCCACAGGTACTGGGCCGGCGCCTGGCGCACCATGTCCTCGATGGCCTGGTTGACCAGGGTGGTGTCGGCGATCACATCATCGGTGGGGAACGGATCCAGCGGCTGGCCGATGGTGAGCACGTAATCGCCGCCTTCGCGGCGATGGAAGAACGGCACCACCGCGCAACCGGTCATCCGCGCGAACTGGTGGGTGGCGGTGATGGTGGAGGCCGGCTGGCTGAAGAACGGCACGAACACCGACTCCTTGCCGCGCATGTCCTGGTCCGGGGCATACCAGAGCAGGCCGCCCTTCTTCAGGTGGCGCACGGTGGCGCGGATGTCCTCGTTGGCGAACATCGCCGTGGCATAGCCCAGACGGCCGCGCTTGACCGCCCATTCGAACACCGGGTTGCGGTGCTTGCGGTACATGCCGGCCAGCGGCACCTGCTGGCAGAGCAGGCGGCCGCACATTTCCAGGGTCATGAAGTGGCCGGATACCAGCAGCACACCGCGGCCCTGCGCCTGCAGCTGCTGCAGCACTTCCAGGCCGTCGATGCGGCTGCGCGGGGTGATCGGCGCAGCGCTGCCCCACCAGGCACGGGCAAACTCGAACAGGCCCACGCCGAAGGCATCAAAGCTGTCGCGGGCCAGGCGCGCACGCCAGGCCGGGTCCTTGTCCGGGAAGCACAGGCCCAGGTTGACCTCGGCTGCGCGCCGGCGCGAACCGGCCAGGTGCCAGGCCAGGGCGCCAATGACATGGCCCAGGGCGCGCTGCAGCCCCCAGGGAATGCGCGCGATCAGAAAGGCCACGCCCATGGCGGCGAACATCGGCCAGTGGCGCGGGTTGGTCAGCGGCGGCCGGGTGGCCGTGGTCGGTGAATCGGACATGCGCTGATTTTACCCGCAGCGGCGTGACCGTGCCTTGCCATGGGCGTGGCGGGCAGGCTCCCGTATCCTTGGCAACATGCGTAAAAGTCCTGCCGAAGTCCTGTTGCGTGGCCTGTACTCCGGGCTGCTGTATCTGTTGTTGCCGGTCACCGTCTACCACCTGATGTGGCGTGGCCTGCGCGTGCGTGAGTACTTCCAGCGCTGGGGCGAACGCTATGCGCTGTATCCGCAGGCATCGCGGCAGCCGCACGTATGGCTGCACGCGGTGTCGGTGGGCGAGGTCAATGCCGCCGCACCGGTGGTCAATGCCCTGCGTGCACAGAGGCCGGACCTGCGCTGGGTGATCACCACCATCACCCCGACCGGCTCGGCGCGGGTGCGTGCGCTGTGGGGCGATGCGGTGGACCATGTCTACCTGCCCTATGACGTGCCCGGTTGCGTGGATCGCTTCCTGCGCCAGTTCCAGCCGCAGATCGCCCTGATCCTGGAAACCGAGCTGTGGCCCAACCTGCTGTTCGGTTGCCGCCAACGGCAGATCCCGGTCTACATCCTCAATGCACGGCTGTCGGCACGTTCGCTGCGTGGCTACCGCCTGCTGGGCCCGTTGATCCGCCGCGCGCTGCGCACGGTCACCTTCGTGGCGGCGCAGTCCGAGGATGATGCCCAGCGCTTCGTGCGTCTGGGCGCCGCGCCGGAACAGGTGGCGGCGCTGGGCAACCTGAAGTTCGACATCAAGGCACCGGACCGCCAGGACATGGTCGATGCCTTCAGCGCCCACGTGGCAGGGCACCGCACGGTGTGGATTGCCGCCAGCACCCACGAGGGCGAAGAGGCCGCGGTGCTGGAGATCCACCGCCAGCTGCGCGCCCGTCATCCGGAGCTGCTGCTGCTGTGGGTGCCGCGCCATCCGGAGCGCTTTGACAAGGTGGCCAACCTGGTCCGCGAGCAGGGCTGGGCGGTGGCCACGCGTACCGCCCAGCGCTGGCCGCAGGCCGATACCGAGGTGTTCGTGGTCGACACCCTGGGCGAGCTGATGGGCTTTTTTGCCTGCGCCTCGGTGGCCTTTGTCGGCGGCAGCCTGCAGCCGATCGGCGGCCACAACCTGCTCGAGCCGGCAGCCATGGCCACGGCCACGGTGACCGGCCCGCACCTGCACAACTTCAGCGAGATTTCCCGGCGCATGCGCGAGGCCGGGGCCTTGTTGATCGGCCAGGACCGCGACGAGGTGGCCGGCCTGCTGGATGCCTTGCTGCAGGACGAGCCGCGCCGTCAGGCCATGGTCAAGGCCGGATTGGACCTGGTGGCCAATGGGCGTGGCGCGGTGGGCCGGATCCTGGCCCTGATCGCCTCGCGGTTGCCGCCCACGCAAGCCTGAGCAGGGTCGTGCGGGCAACAAAAAAGCGGGCAATGCCCGCTTTTTTGTGCTGCTGCCAAGCCGGTGTCAGCCGGCGTCGCCGCTGGCCTGCAGGCGGGCTTCGGCCGGTGCGGTGAGCAGGCGGTTGATGTCGGCCAGTTCGGCCATGTCCAGGTCACCGACGGCCTGGCTGAGCAGCAGGCGGTTGAGCAGGAAGTTGTAGCGGGCCTGGGCGTAGGCGACCTGGGCGGTGAACAGGGTGCGCTGGTTCTGCACCAGGTCCAGCACGGTGCGGGTGCCCACTTCCAGACCGACCTGGGAGGCGTCATAGGCGGCCTGGGCCGAGACCACGGCCAGACGCCGGGCTTCGACCTCGCTGATGCCGGCCACCACGCTCTGCCAGGCATTGCGGGTGTTGCGGTCCAGGGCGCGCTTGCGCTGTTCCATGCCGTCCTGGGCGATGTCGCGCTGGGCCAGGGCCTGGCGCACACCGGACTGCACTGCGCCGCCGGAGAAGATCGGCACGCTCAGGGTCAGGCCAATGGCATTGCTGGTGTTGTCCGGGGTGCGGCTGCTGCCGCCCACGCTGTCACCCCAGCTGGCGTTCTTGCCCCAGCTGGCACCCAGGCTCAGGGTCGGGTAGTGGCCGCCGCGGGCAGCAGAAACGCTCTGCTCGGCCGCATCGACCTGGGCGGCGCTGGCCTGCAGCGACGGGTTGCCGGTACCGGCAGCGTTGACCAGGCTTTCCACATCGGCACGGTTGGCCGGCAGCACCGGGGTGAAGTCATCGGGCAGGCCGCGCAGGTCGCGCACCGGGCTGCCGGTGATCTCGGTCAGGGCCTGGTAGGCATCTTCCAGTGCATTGCGGGCCAGGATGGTGTCGGCACGGGCCTGGTCGTACTGGGCGCGGGCTTCGTGCACGTCGGTGATCGGGGCCAGGCCCACTTCCAGACGCTTGTCGGCGTAATCGAACTGCTTGCGCGCGGCCGCTTCGTTGGTCTGCGCGGCGCTGTAGGACTCAATGGCCACCAGGGCGTTGAAGTAGGCCGCCGAGGTGCGCACGATCAGCTCGTCATTGGCCGCTTCCAGCTGGAAATCGGCCGCACGGCTGATGTGGCGCTGGGCGCGCAGGTTGGCAAAGCGGCTCCAGTCAAACAGCACCTGGCCGGCACTGACGCGGTAATCGCGGCTGGTGCTGGTGGTGCTGCCGCTGATGCCGTCCAGCTCGGTGCGGGCGCGGTTGATCGAGGCTTCGCCGTTGATCTGCGGCAGCAGGGCGGCCCGGGCCTGGACCGCGCCTTCGCGGGTGTACAGACGGTCCGCCTCTGCTGCCGACAGCTGCGGGTCCCCGCTGCGGGCCAGGTCATAGACCTGGAGCAGGTCGGTGGCCTGGGCCGTCAGAGGGGTCAGGGCAGCAGCCAAGGCGATGGCAAGGCAGTGGCGGATCATCGGGGCATCCTGTTCGATGGTGGGGTGCGGTTAGAGGGTGAACTGCGCAACCGGCTCGGCACCGCGCAGGTAGTCGATCTCGGTTTCAAACTGCGAGCTGATCTTGCCGTCGGCGCTGACCAGGGCTGCTTCCATGGCCGGTGCGTGGCCGTGGATCACGTACAGGCGGCCCTGCGGGTTGAGCCACTTCAAGAAGGCGGTCGGCACGGCCGGCATGGCGGCGGTGACCACGATCGCGTCGAAGCGGCGCTCGCTGTCCCAGTTCAGGGCGTCGGCGGTTTCAATGCGCACGTTGTCGCCCAGGTGGGCGGCATCGAGGTTGGCACGGGCGATGGCGGCCTGCTCAGCGTCGATTTCCAGGCTCAGCACTTCGCGGCCGAGCTGGCCCAGGCAGGCAGCCAGATAGCCCGAGCCGGTGCCGATTTCCAGGACCGATTCACCGTCCTGGATGTTCAGGGCCTGCAGGGTGCGGCCTTCGATCACCGGCTTCATCATCCTGCAGCCGTTGGCCAGCGGCAGTTCGACGTCGCTGTAGGCCAGGGTCTTGTGGGCATCGGCCACGAAGGCTTCGCGCGGCAGGGTGGCCAGCACGTCGAGCACGCGCAGTTCGAGCACGTCCCAGGGACGGATCTGCTGCTCGACCATCAATTCGCGGGCGTGGTTGTAATCGATCGTCATTTCAAATGTTCCAAGGCGCAGGGGCCGGTCATTTTACCGGCAAGGCGGGCGCGGCGGATGGGTGACAGCTTGGCCGGGCGTCAAAGCCGCCCGCAGTGCCGGAAGTCACCGTGTCCGTCGTCGGTTCAGGGTCTCACGGGGCGGGCGTAGGCACGGATGAACATGTCCACCGAGCTGGCCACATGGCGCTCGGCGACCTCGGCGCAGACCGGGCTGGTCAGGCCGCACATCATGCTGCTGTGCAGCTCCCCTTTGATCAGGCAGAAGAATTGTCCGGCAGCCAGCTCCAGATCGTCGATCTGCAGCTCGCCGCTGGCCACGCGCGGGGCCAGGGCGCTGCCCAGGGCGGCGGTCATGCGCGCCGGGCCGGCCTGCCAGAACAGGCGGCGGATATGGTCCTCGGTACTGGCCGAGAGCATGATCCGCTGGGTGGCCAGCGCCGCATCGGAGCTGACCAGGGCAAAGAAGGCACGGCCGATGCCCAGCAGCTGCTCGCGCAGCGGGGCACTGGTGTCAGCCACGAACAGGGTTTCGGGCACCAGCTGGTTGCAGGTGGCCTGGACGGCGGCGTTGAACAACGCCTCCTTGTCACCGAAGTGGCTGTATACCGTCAGCTTGGATACCCCGGCCGCAGCGGCGATGCCGTCCATGCTGGTGCCGTTGTAGCCCTGTTCCAGGAACAGCAGCCGGGCGGCGGTCAGGATCGCTTCGCGCTTGCCCAGGTCCTTGGGGCGGCCGGGGCCGGCTCCCTGGCGGGCAGCAGGCGGTGCAGAAGGAGAGCGGGCGGCAGACATGCAATCAATACTAGACCAACAGGTTCGGTATTTATACGATACCGCCAAGTACAGTAATGCCGCCGTACCCCGTCCTCCCTCCTTCTTTGCGGAACATGCCGTGAAAAACCTCCTGCGCCGGTCCCCGTTGCTCCTGCTGCCCCTGTTTGCCGGATGTGGTTCCCCCGAACAGCCGCCGGCCAGTGCGCCCACGGTGCTGGTGGAGGTGGTCGGCCAGGGCCAGGGCGAGCAGGCCTTTGCCGGCGAGGTGCGCGCCCATCAGGAAAGCGCGCTGTCCTTCCAGGTGCCCGGGCGCCTGGTCAAGCGCCATGTCGATGCCGGGCAGCAGGTCAAGGCCGGACAGTTGCTGGCCGAGCTGGATGCGTCGGACTACGCCCTGCAGGCCCAGGCCGCCCAGGCCCAGCTCAGTGCCGCCCAGGCCGAGCTGGCCCGCACCCGCGATGACCTGGCCCGCTACCAGAAACTGGCCGACCAGCAGCTGGTCAGCCGCAGCACATTGCAGGCCCAGCAGGCGGCCCACACGGCCGCCCGCGCCCAGGTCGATGCGGCCCGCGCCAATTTCGACGTGACCCGCAACCAGGCCGGCTATGCGCGCCTGCTGGCCCCCACCGACGGGGTCATTGCCAGCCGCCAGATCGAGGCCGGGCAGGTGGTGGCCGCCGGGCAGACGGTGATGGTGCTGGCTGCCGCGGCCGGGCGCGAGGTGCTGATTGCCCTGCCGGAAAATGACATCGCCGGCTTTGCCCTGGGCCAGCCGGTGCAGGTGGAGCTGTGGAGTGCACCGGGCAAGCGCCTGCGCGGCAGCATCAGCGAGATTGCCGCCGAGGCGGACCGCCAGACCCGCAGCTTCGCCGCGCGCGTGGCCCTGGACACGGACGACGCCGCGCAGGTGGCGCTGGGCCAGAGCGCACGGGTCTACGTGGCGCGCGCCGGCAGCCGCCTGAGCGTGCCGTTGGCCGCGGTGCAGGGTGAGCCGGGCAAGGCCGACGGCCAGGTGCTGCTGGTGGATCCGGCCAGCGGCGTGCTGTCACCGGCACCGGTGCAGGTGGCCGCCTGGGGCGCCGAGCGCGCCGAGCTGGCCGCCGGGGTCCAGGCCGGGCAGTGGGTGGTCGCCGCCGGTGGCCATCTGTTGCAGGCCGGCCAGCAGGTGCGTCCGGTGGATCGGGACAACCGTCCGTTGCAGGCCGCTGCGCCGGCCGCCGCCAAGACCGACGGGAACTGAGCCGTGAGCCGCTTCAATCTATCCGAATGGGCGCTGTCCAACCGCCCGCTGGTGCTGTTTGCGATGCTGCTGGTGGCCATTGTCGGCATCGGTTCGTACCGCCAGCTCAGCCAGAGCGAGGACCCGCCGTTCACCTTCAAGGCGATGGTGGTGCAGACCCAGTGGCCGGGCGCCACGGCCGAGCAGGTGGCCGAGCTGGTCACCGAGCCGATCGAAAAGGCGATGATGAACACCGGCCAGTACGAGATGATCCGCGCCTATTCGCGCCCGGGTGTCTCGCAGGTGATCTTCATGGCCAAGGATTCGATGCGCTCCTCCGAGGTGCCCGAGCTGTTCTACCAGGTGCGCAAGCGGGTCGGTGACATCCGTGCCCAGCTGCCGGCCGAGGTGGTCGGGCCGTTCTTCAATGACGAGTTCGGCGACACCTTCGGCAACATCTACGCGCTCAGCGGCAAGGGCTTTGACTACGCCCTGAAGCGCGACACCGCCGACCGCATCCAGCTGGAGCTGCAGCGCATCGCCGATGTGGGCAAGGTCGATCTGGTCGGCCTGCAGGAAGAGCGGGTCTGGGTGGAGCTGTCCAACACCCGCCTGGCCACCCTGGGCATCGATGCGGCCAGCGTGCAGCAGGCCCTGGCCCAGCAGAACGCGGTGAGCAACACCTCGTTCTTTGAAACCGCCTCGGACCGGGTCCAGCTGCGGGTCAGCGGCCAGTTCCAGGGCGTGGATGACATCGTCAATTTCCCGATCCGCGCCGGCGAGCGCACCTTCAAGCTGGGTGACATCGCCAACGTGGTGCGGGGCTATGCCGACCCGGCCGCACCGCGCATGCGTTTCATGGGCGAGGACGCCATCGGCATTGCGGTGGCGATGAAGCCCGGCGGCGACATCCTGCGCCTGGGCCAGACCCTGGATGCGGAGTTCGCGCGTCTGCAGGGCACCCTGCCGGTGGGCATGGAGCTGCACAAGGTCTCCGACCAGCCGGCGGCGGTGAAGCAGTCGGTGGGCGAATTCGTCAAGGTGCTGGCCGAGGCGGTGATCATCGTGCTGTTGGTCAGCTTCTTCTCGCTGGGCGTGCGCACCGGCCTGGTGGTGGCGGTGTCCATCCCGCTGGTGCTGGCGATGACCTTCTTTGTGATGCAGCAGTTCGGCATCGGCCTGCACAAGATTTCCCTGGGCGCCCTGGTGCTGGCCCTGGGCCTGCTGGTGGACGATGCGATCATCGCCGTGGAGATGATGGCCACCAAGATGGAGCAGGGCTATGACCGCGTGCGCGCGGCCAGCTTTGCCTGGACCTCCACCGCCTTCCCGATGCTCACCGGCACCCTGATCACCGCGGCCGGCTTCCTGCCCATCGCCACTGCGGCCTCGAGCACCGGCGAATACACCCGCTCGCTGTTCCAGGTGGTGACCATCGCCCTGGTGGTGTCGTGGATTGCCGCGGTGCTGTTCATCCCGTACCTGGGCGACAAGATGCTGCCGGACATCCACGGGCCCAAGGCCACGCCGCGTCCGGGCTCGCTGGCCGCGCGCTGGGCCGCACGCAAGGCGGCCTGGGCCGACCGCTATCCGGCCCTGGCCTTCTGGCTGGCCCCCAAGGACCCGCATGGCCACGAGCATGACCCCTACCAGGGCGCGTTCTACCAGCGCTTCCGCGGTTTTCTGGATGCCTGCCTGAAGCGTCGCTGGTGGGTGATTGCCGCCACCGCGGCGCTGTTTGCCGGTGCCCTGTTCCTGTTCCGCTTCGTGCCGCAGCAGTTCTTCCCCGATTCGCCGCGGCCGGAACTGATGGTGGACATCGAGCTGGCCGAAGGGGCCTCGCTGGCCGCCACCGAAGCCAAGGCAAAGCAGCTGGAAGCGCTGCTGGCCGAACACGAGGAGGTCATCAACTACGTGGCCTATGTCGGTACCGGTTCGCCGCGTTTCTACCTGCCGCTGGACCAGCAGCTGCCGGCCAACAACTTCAGCCAGTTCGTGGTGCTCACCAGCGACACCAAGGCACGTGAGCGGGTGCGCCACTGGCTGCTGCACGAGGTGGTGCCGCAGTTTGCCGATGTGCAGCTGCGCGTGACCCGGCTGGAGAACGGCCCGCCGGTGGGCTATCCGATCCAGTTCCGCGTTTCCGGCGAGCATGCCGACCAGGTCCAGGCCATTGCCGCCCAGGTCGCCGCCCAGGTGCGGCAGAACCCGCACACCATGAACGTCAACCTGGACTGGAGCGAGCCGAGCAAGGTGGTTCGCCTGGTCATCGACCAGGAACGTGCGCGGGTGCTGGGGGTCAGCAGCGAGCAGGTCTCGCAGTTGCTGTCCGGTTCGCTGGCCGGGCAGAACATCTCGGTGCTGCGTGACGGCAACCGCCAGGTCGCCATCGCCATGCGCGGCCCGGCCGACGAGCGGGCCCAGCTGGACATGATCCAGTCACTGTCCGTGCCCACGCCCTCGGGCCAGCCGGTGGCACTGAGCCAGCTGGCGCGCATCGAGCATGGGTTCGAGGACGGCATCATCTGGCACCGCAACCGCCTGCCCACGGTGACCGTGCGTGCGGACATCAGCGATGGGGTGCTGCCGGTGCAGGTGACCGCGCAGATCCTGCCGACCCTGGAGCAGATCCGCAGCGAGCTGCCGTCCGGCTACCTGCTGCAGGTGGGCGGCACGGTGGAGGACTCGGCCAAGGGCCAGAACTCGATCAAGGCCGGCATGCCGCTGTTCCTGCTGGTGGTGATCAGCCTGCTGATGCTGCAGCTGCGCAGCTTCTCGCGCATGGCCATGGTGCTGGTCACCGCACCGCTGGGCATCATCGGTGCGGTGCTGTTCCTGCTCCTGTTCCAGATGCCGTTCGGTTTTGTGGCCATGCTCGGCACCATCGCCCTGGCCGGCATGATCATGCGCAACTCGGTGATCCTGATCGACCAGATCCAGCAGGACATCGATGCCGGGCATGACCGCTGGCACGCGATCATCGATGCCACCGTGCGTCGCTTCCGCCCCATCGTGCTGACCGCACTGGCGGCGATCCTGGCCATGATTCCGCTCTCGCGCAGTGATTTCTACGGCTCGATGGCGATCTCGATCATGGGCGGCCTGCTGGTGGGCACGGTGCTGACCCTGGTGTTCCTGCCGGCCCTGTACGCGGCCTGGTTCAGCGTGCGCGCCGATGAGGGTGGCGCGCGCTGAGGCCCATGCACGCGTGAGGCGATCCGGTCTGTCAGGTCTGGCCTGACAGACCGGGTGGCAGCAGCTCGGGTAAAGTGGCCGGGCCGAAGTGTGATGTGTGTCACACACAAGGCGGTCGCCCGCCGCAATCTCACCCCGCCGTACTGATGTTTCCTGCTCTTTTGATCCTGGCCCTGTCGGCAGCCTTCCGCGCATCGCGGACCGGGCGGGGGCGGCTGTTGCCTGCGGTGTGGCTGCTGGTGCTGCTGGCCGTGTCGTGGCCGGGGGCGGGGCTGGCCAAGGGCCTGCATTACGGCGTCACCCGCTGGGACATGCGTGATGGCCTGCCGCACAACATGGTCCATGACATTGCCCAGGACCGTCAGGGCTTCATCTGGGTGGCCACCTGGGAAGGCGTGGCCCGCTTCAATGGCCGCAGCTTCACCGTGTATGACAACGAAAACACCGAGCAGGCACGACTTTCCGGGGTGTTTTCGCTGCTGGCCGAGGCCGATGGCTCGATCCTGGTCGGTACCGCGGTGGATGGCATCTACCGCCACCACCAGGGGCAATGGCGCGCCTATGGCGATGCCGCCCTGCGCCAGCTGCGGGTGGAGGACATGCTGCGCACCGCCGATGGCACCCTGTGGCTGAGTTCGCGCCACCAGCTGTACCGGCTCGATGCACAGGGCCGGCCGCAGCAGGTGGATTTTCCGTCCGGCATCGAGCCGGGCCAGATCCATGCCCTGCGTGCCGATGGCGATGACCTGCTGGTGGCCAGCCTCAACGGTGCCTGGCAGGTGCACAACGGGCGTGCCCGGCCCTGGGGGCAGGCGCAGGGCTTTGCCGGCAAGCAGGTACGGCAGATCGACCGCGATGGCGCTGGCGGCTGGGTGCTTGCCTGCGATGACGGGGTCTGGCGCTGGCATGCCGATGGCCGCAGCGAGCGGGTGGTGGCCAGCAACCGCATCAGCCAGGCCATGGTGGACAGCCGCCAGGCGTTGTGGGTGGTGGGCAATGATGGCCAGGTGCTGCGCATTGCCAGTGATGGCAGCCGCCAGCAACTGGCCCTGGACGGCCTGCCGAGCCGGGCCTTCCTGGAAGACCGCGAAGGCCTGCTCTGGCTGGGCGACTCGCTGGGCCTGACGCGCCTGTCGCCCGGCGCGGTGCGTGCGCTGACCCAGCGCAACGGCTTGGGCGACAGCTACGTGCGCACGGTGCTGCAGACGGCCAACGGCAGCACCTGGATCGGCCATGCCAGCGGCATCCAGCGTTGGCAGGACGGCGCGCTGGGCCCGCTGCTGGCCATGCCCGATACCCGGCTCAGTACCACGGTCACCGCGCTGGCGGCCGATCCGCACGGCGATGGGGTCTGGGCCGGCACCTACGAGCAGGGCGTGTTGCGCTTTGATGGCGCCGGCCGCCTGCTGCAGCAGCTGCCGGTGTCCTATGCCAGTGCGCGCTCGCTGATGGTGCGCACCTTGTTGCCAACGGCGCAGGGCATGCTGGTGGGCACCCCGCGGGGCCTGTTGCGGCTGGATGCCGATGGCCAGGTGCAGCCACTGGGCAAGCAGCTGGGCCTGGGCGAGCACGCGGTGCAGGTGCTCAGCCGGGACGAGCAGGGGCAGATCTGGATCGGCACCGAGGCCGGCATGGCCATGCTCCGGCCCGATGGCCGCCTGCGCCACTGGCAGCCGGAGCGCGACCTGCCGGCCTATGCGGTATTTGATTTCCTGCACGATGCCGATGGCACGGTCTGGGTGGCCAGTGACTCGGGCCTGCTGCGCCTGCGCGATGGCGCGCTGCAGGTGTATGACCACCATGCCGGGCTGCCGCGCGACAAGATGTTCCGCATCCTCGATGACGGCCACCGGCGCCTGTGGCTGTCCAGCAACCAGGGCGTGTTCCGGGTGGCGCGCAGTGAATTTGCCGCCTTCGATGCCAACCGGCACGACCTGCTGGCGGTGGATGTGATCGACAGCAGCGACGGCATGCCCTCCAGCCAGGTCAACGGCGCGACCTGGCCGGCCGGCTGGCAGCACCGCGATGGCCAGCTGATGTTCCCCACCGGCAGGGGCCTGGCGTTGATCGATCCGGAACTGGCCGGGCGCGACCGCAATGCGGTGCCGCCGGTGGTGCTGGAGCAGGTGCTGGTCAACGGGGTACGCCAGCCGCTGCAGGCCGCCTACCGCCTGCAGCAGCGGACCAACCGCCTGTCCATCACCTATGCGGCCCTGGCCTTTGCCAGCCCGCACAAGCTGCGCTACCGCTACCGCCTGCTCGGTTTCGAACGTGACTGGGTCGAGGTGGGCGAGGGCACCGAGGCGGTCTACACCAACCTGCCACCGGGTGATTACCGCTTCCAGGTGCAGGCCATGGCCATGCCGCTGGACTGGAGCCGCAGCCAGCGCCTGGGCAGTGCCGAGCTGGCCATCGTGCAGGTGCCGGTGTTCTGGCAACGGCCGCTGGTGCTGGCCACCGCGGCGCTGTTGTTGCTGCTGGTGCTGTTCAGTGGCTGGCGTTTGCGCGTGCACCATTACGAGCGCCGCCAGCGCCGGCTCAATGCACTGGTGGCCCAGCGCACCGAGGAGCTGCACCGCAAGAACGTGGCCCTGGTGGCGGCCGGGCGCGAGCGTGACGAGCTGCTGGGCCGGCTCGAACGCCTGGCCCTGTATGACAGCCTGACCGCACTGCCCAACCGGCGTGCGGCCGATGGCTACCTGCAGCAGGCGCTGGACCAGGCCGCTGCCAGCGGCACGCCGCTGAGCGTGGCCCTGATCGACGTGGACCACTTCAAGCAGGTCAACGATGGCTATGGCCACCAGGTCGGTGACCGGGTGCTGGCCCATCTGGGCCGCCTGCTCAGCGAGCCCAGCGAAGGGGCGGTGTTTGCCGCGCGCCAGGGCGGCGAGGAGTTCCTGCTGGTGATGCCCAACACGGCGCTGGCACGTGGCCGCCAGCGCATGCAGGTGCTGTGCGCCGAGGTGGCCGGAGCACAGCTGGCGCAGGCACCGGCGATCACCGTGAGCATCGGCGTGGCCGGCTATGGCCCGGGGCGCGACCAGGTGCACACCCTGCTGGCCGCGGCCGATGCCAACCTGTACCGGGCCAAGGAAGGCGGCCGCAACCAGGTGGTCGGCTAGGCCTTGCCGGCGCTGGCTTGGAGCAGGCCGGCAAAGGCATCCGCTGCACGTGACAGGGTGCGCCCGCCGTGGCGTACCCAGCCCAGCTGGCGCTGCAGGTGCGCACCGCTGACCGGCAGGGCCACCACCTGGGCATCGAGCAGGCTGGCCGGCAGTGCGCTCCAGGCCATGCCCACCCCGACCAGCATGCGGATGGTTTCCAGGTAGTTGGTGCGCAGGCGCACCTGCAGTTCCAGCCCGTGCTGCGCGAACAGGCCGGCAATCAGCTTGTGGGTGAAGGTGCCCGGGTCGGGCAGCACCGCCGGGTGCGCGGCCAGATCATGCAGGCTGACCCGCTTGCGCGCGGCCAGCGGGTGGTCACTGGCGACCATGAAGCACAGCGGGTCCTCCCATAGCGGCTGGGCCAGCAGCGGCGCGGCGGTGTGCGCGGCCAGGGTGGTCACGGCCAGCTCGGCGGCTCCGTCCAGTACCCGCGCATAGGCCTGCTCGGAATCGACAAAGGCAATGTCCAGTTCCACCTGCGGGAACTGCTGGGCATAGCGCTTGAGCAGGGGCGGCAGGTGGTGCAGGCCGATATGGTGGCTGGTGGCGATGCGCAGGCTGCCGGCCACACCATCGCCCAGCGCGGCCAGGGCGCGGCGGGTGTCGCTGGCCTCGGTGAGCAGGCGCCGGGCCCGGCCCAGCAGCAGCTGCCCGGCCTCGGTGGGCACCACCTGGCGGCCGAGGCGGTCGAGCAGGCGTACATCCAGCTCGGCCTCGAGCTGGGCAATGCGCTTGCTTACTGCCGGCTGGGTCAGGTGCAGGCGCTGGGCGGCGGCAGAGAATCCGCCGTGCTCGGCCACGGCGACAAACACGGCCAGGCTGGTCAGGTCCATGCTATTCCTTATTGGAATGGGTGGGATGAAAAATAGGAGTTTGAGTTATTGATGGCAAGCGCCGACCATCAAGCCATCACACCGTCGCCTGCCTGCCATGACCGCCAAGACCCTGTACGACAAGCTGTGGGAGCTGCACGAAGTCTCCCGCCGTGATGACGGCTCCTCGCTGATCTACATCGACCGCCACATCCTGCACGAGGTGACCTCGCCGCAGGCCTTCGAGGGCCTGCGCCTGGCCGGGCGCAAGCCGTGGCGCATCGATGCCAACATCGCCACCCCGGACCACAACGTGCCCACCACCCGTGCCGAGCGCCAGGGCGGGCTGGAGGCCATCAGTGACGAGGTCTCGCGCCTGCAGGTGGCCACCCTGGACGAGAACTGCGATGACTTCGGCATCCTCGAGTTCAAGATGAACGACCCGCGCCAGGGCATCGTGCATGTGGTCGGCCCGGAGCAGGGCGCCACCCTGCCGGGCATGACCGTGGTCTGCGGCGACTCGCACACCTCCACCCACGGCGCGTTCGGCGCGCTGGCCCATGGCATCGGTACCTCGGAGGTGGAGCATGTGCTGGCCACCCAGTGCCTGGTGGCCAAGAAGATGAAGAACATGCAGGTGCGGGTGGAGGGCGAGCTGGGCGTCGGCGTCACCGCCAAGGACGTGGTGCTGGCCATCATCGGCCACATCGGCACTGCCGGCGGCAACGGCCACGCGCTGGAATTTGCCGGCAGCGCGATCGAGAGCCTGTCCATGGAAGGGCGCATGACCCTGTGCAACATGGCCATCGAGGCCGGTGCCCGCGTCGGCATGGTGGCGGTGGATGAGAAGACCATCGAGTACGTGCGCGGCCGCCCGTTCGCCCCCAAGGGCGCGCAGTGGGAAGCCGCCGTGGCCGCCTGGGCCGAGCTGGTGTCCGATGCCGATGCAGTGTTCGACAGTGTGATCACGCTGCGCGCCGAAGACATCAAGCCGCAGGTGAGCTGGGGCACCTCGCCGGAAATGGTGCTCCCCGTGGATGCCAGCGTGCCGGACCCGGCCGCCGAAGCGGACCCGGTCAAGCGCGATTCGATCGAACGTGCGCTCAAGTACATGGGCCTTGCCGCCAACCAGGCGATCACCGACATCAAGCTGGACCGGGTGTTCATCGGCTCGTGCACCAACTCGCGCATCGAGGACCTGCGCGCCGCCGCTGCCGTGGCCAAGGGCCGCAAGGTGGCCGCCAGCGTCAAGCAGGCGCTGGTGGTGCCGGGCTCGGGCCTGGTCAAGGCCCAGGCCGAAGCCGAAGGGCTGGATGCGATCTTTGTCGCGGCCGGTTTTGAATGGCGCGAGCCGGGCTGCTCGATGTGCCTGGCGATGAACCCGGACAAGCTGGGCAGCGGCGAGCACTGCGCCTCCACCTCCAACCGCAATTTCGAAGGCCGCCAGGGCGCGGGTGGGCGTACCCACCTGGTCAGCCCGGCGATGGCCGCTGCCGCTGCGGTGGCCGGCCACTTTGTTGACGTGCGCGAACTGGCCCCGGTCTGAAGGAACCCCACATGAAAGCCTTTACCCAACACACCGGCCTGGTCTGCCCGCTGGATCGCGCCAACGTCGATACCGACCAGATCATTCCCAAGCAGTTCCTCAAATCGATCAAGCGCACCGGCTTCGGGCCCAACCTGTTTGACGAGTGGCGTTATCTGGATATCGGCCAGCCCGGCCAGGACAACAGCGCCCGCCCGCTGAACCCGGATTTCGTCTTGAATTTCCCGCGTTATGCCGGCGCCTCGGTGCTGCTGGCACGCGAGAACTTCGGCTGCGGCTCCTCGCGCGAGCATGCGCCGTGGGCACTGGACGAATACGGCTTCCGCGCGGTGATCGCGCCCAGCTTTGCCGACATCTTCTACAACAACAGTTTCAAGAACGGCCTGCTGCCGATCGTGCTGGACGAAGCCATCGTGGACGCGCTGTTTGCCGCCACGCTGGCGCAGGAAGGCTACACGCTGACCGTGGACCTGCAGCGCCAGGTGGTCATCGACGGCCAGGGCGGCGAGCACGCCTTCGAGGTCGAGCCTTTTCGCAAGCACTGCCTGCTGCATGGCCTGGACGATATCGGCCTGACCTTGAACGAGCGCGATGCCATTGCCGCGTTCGAAACCCGCCACAAGGCCGCACAGCCCTGGCTGTTCGGCGCTACTGCCTGATTACGGATATTGAAATGAGCAAGAAGATCTTGGTGTTGCCCGGTGATGGTATCGGCCCGGAAATCATTGCCGAGGCAGTGAAGGTGCTTGAAGCGGTGCGTGACACCCACGGGGTGGACATCACCCTGGAGCAGGATGATCTGGGCGGTGCGGCCTATGACCGTTACGGCAGCCCGCTGGCCGATGAAACCCTGGCGCGCGCGCGCGCGGCCGATGCCGTGCTGCTGGGCGCCGTGGGTGGCCCGCAGTGGGACAGCATTGACCCGGCCCTGCGCCCGGAACGTGGCCTGCTGAAGATCCGCTCCCAGCTCGGCCTGTTTGCCAACCTGCGCCCGGCGCTGCTGTACCCGCAGCTGGCCAGTGCCTCCAGCCTGAAGCCGGAAGTGGTGGCAGGGTTGGATATTCTGATCGTGCGTGAGCTGACCGGCGGCATTTACTTCGGCAGCCCGCGTGGCAACGAGGTGCGGGCCGATGGCAAGCGTTTTGCCTATGACACCCTGCCGTACAGCGAGGACGAAATCGCCCGCATCGCCCGCGTCGGTTTCGAGATGGCGCGCGTGCGCAACGGCAAGCTGTGCTCGGTGGACAAGGCCAATGTGCTGGCCAGCAGCCAGCTGTGGCGCGCCGTGGTCAACGAAATCGCCACCGATTACCCGGATGTGGAGGTCAGCCACATGTACGTGGACAACGCCGCCATGCAGCTGGTGCGCGCGCCCAAGCAGTTCGATGTGATCGTCACCGACAACATGTTCGGCGACATCCTCTCCGACCAGGCCTCCATGCTCACCGGCTCCATCGGCATGCTGCCCAGCGCCTCGCTGGATGCCAACAACAAGGGTATGTACGAGCCCTGCCACGGCTCGGCGCCGGATATTGCCGGGCGTGGCATTGCCAACCCGTTGGCAACCATCCTCTCGGCGGCGATGCTGCTGCGTTACAGCCTGGGCCGTGGCGATGCGGCTGATGCGATCGAGGCGGCGGTGGGCAAGGTGCTCGATGCCGGGTTGCGCACGGCGGATATCGCGCTGCCGGGGGAGAAAGTGGTGGGGACGGCGGAGATGGGGGATGCGGTGGTGAGGGCCTTGAAGGTCGCCTGATAGCTGCGGGCATTGCTGGAATGAGAAGCAGCCACCGGAAGCGGTGGCTGTTTTTTTTAGTCAACCTGATCCCGTTGTTGTTACCCCTTGGCAAAGTGCGCTGCGGCCTTTTTAGGACGTCACGTTCCTCGGGCAGGCGGCGCACTTCGGTCTGAAGGCGGCGGTTCTCTGCCGCCAACAAGCCATCTGCCTGGCTGTTGGATGGTGCCTTCCGCTGTTTTGCGACCGACGCGTACAGCGAGTGGATGCTTACGCCCAGCCGTGTTGCCACCTCGCGTATTGATCGACTCTGCTCAAGTACCTGCTTGGCCGCTTCGGCCTTGAACTCGTCTGTGTATCGCTTTCCACTCATACACACCTCCTTGATTGCCGTAATGTACGGCGTGGAGATGTATAGTGAACCCGGGGCGATCCAGATTTTGCCGTCGGCAACACCGATGATAATGCTTGGTCTTCAACGGCTGCGCAGAACGACGGCCGCGTTTTTCGTGCCCAGTACAGCTGCGAAGGCACAATTCTGCGCCTAGAGAGTGTGATGCAAAGTGTTGGAAAAGGCGCAATATTCGATGGTGTTGATGGTTTCGATGGTGGCTATCTTGAGATCAAGGGAGGTTGCAGCGAACTCGGATTGACCTGTCAGCTAAGGTTGCAAACCCACAAGGCGATCATGGATGAGAAGCCTTTCATAATTCAGACTATGCGCCCGGTGAATTCTGAATTCCAGGAATGGTTGGATTTCTGTGGCGTCCAAGTCACTAATTCGCAGAAGTGAGATGGTGATGGATTTTTCTTACACCAAACATCAGACGCCACGGGGTGCCAGGCCTGACGCAGAGGTTGGCGATAATTTCTATATTATCAAGAATGTATCGTGCCTTAGGTTGACATATCAAATTAGGGTCCTCGCTTTCATAGCGAACACGCGTGGAAAGAATCTCATTATCCAGCTTCCGAAAGGGGCCAAGGTTCATGAGTCACTAAGATTGTTCGTGCGTGAATCTTTCGGTTCAGTTAAAGTTGAGAGAGCTTGATCATGGGTCTGTATCTCTGCGTATTCGATGCATCCGGGAATGAGTTGGAAGGAGTCGAGGTTGGTTCATATGCTGATTTCAATTTTTTCCGTGATGCCGTAGTTGCTGTGGTTGAAAAAGGGCGATTGGGTGCTGTATGTCCCGTGCTCAATAATCATCCAGATAGTGATGGGGAATGGTCAAGTTCAGAGTCAAAGCAGCTTATAACTGAGTTGGATCAGGTGATTGAGGGTTTTTCACAATGCCCTCCGGTCGAGTATAACTCGCACTGGAAGAGGCAAATTGCCAAGACGTTTGGCATCAAGCCATTGACGTTACTTGAATGCTTCTTTGACGTGGATGGTGAGCCGCTCATTGAACGACTACAGCAGCTGGCGAAAGTGAGCGTGGAGAGTGGGCAGCCTGTTCTGTTTCAATAGATTGTTGCAGGCGATGCTATATGAATAAGCGAAAACCCGGGTCGCGAAAACCCGGATCGAAGTGGCAAAAACCGGGTCAGAGTCTTAGGTTTCCCCACGTTTTCACGGGCGTAGACACATCTGCTCCAAGAAGGCCTGTGGCGCTGATCTGAGATGTTCAAGGCAGCGCGATGCTGGTTCCAGCGGTAATCCAACCTGATCCTGTTGTTCGGAGTCAGATCAGAATCACACGCAGTACTGAGCTTATATAGCAATACTGGCCAGTGCGTGACACTTAGAACAGCCCATGCTGCCACCATGAGCCGCACAGGATCAGATGCTCCCTATCGCATGAAAACAAAGGAACCTCGAGACCACCCCTCAATACAGCCAGCGGGTGGCCACAGGGCTACGAAAAATCCAGCAGTATGTTTGCACAGTGGCAGACGTGAAGCGGGCTCTGGCCACGTGCCTCAGGCCACCAGGCGCCGCCAAAAACCTTCGTCTTGACTGGCAACTTCGCGAGCAATCGACGTGGCCAGCATATGATTGTCACCCTCTCCACGCCTCAACATCGCTGTCCCCAATCCTCTCAGGAATTTCTCGAAAGATTTAGCGATAACAGGTCCAATTTTCAAAATTTCCCTGTCGAGCAATAGGATTTCGCCAGAAATTAAATTCAATGCAAAGTCATCCGGATCAGAGCCTGCAATAAACAATAATCCGCGCGGAAGGCATAAGGCATCTGTCATCCTAATGACATCGCGAACATAATGGCCGCTAATTGAGAAATAAACAGGGCCAATGGTAAGGTTGCCGAAATCATAGCGCTCAAGCAAAAGCTTAAAATCACCAGGAAGAGTGGGTTTGGCGAAATCCTGCAATTCAGAAATTTCGAGTCCCGAAAGTCCGCCGGGAAGAAGTCTCATTCCAGTAATCATTGGCTCCAATGGTGAAAACCTGTAATTTAACTTTTCTTCAATTTCAGAAATTTTTAACAACATTAAATAATCTCTATTAATGGCTACAAGCTCCGTCAGAACCTATATGCGTAGTTTGCGGCGCCGGGGTGGCGTGCCGATCATGATCAGCGTCATTATTCAAGAGGGTATTGGAAACCCGGGTCATGGAAGCCCGGGTCAGAGTCTTAGGTTTCCCCACGTTTTCACGGGCGTAGACACATCTGCTCCAAGACGACCTGTGGCGGTGATCTGAGATGTTCAAGGCAGCGCGATGCTGGTTCCAGCGGTAATCCAACCTGACCCCCTTGTTCGAACGCAGCCACCGACTGC
Organism: Stenotrophomonas ginsengisoli; assembly: GCF_001431485.1. Taxonomy (GTDB): domain Bacteria; phylum Pseudomonadota; class Gammaproteobacteria; order Xanthomonadales; family Xanthomonadaceae; genus Stenotrophomonas; species Stenotrophomonas ginsengisoli. The sequence goes on from NZ_LDJM01000011.1 coordinate 177,315, forward strand.
GGCAGCGCCAGCCCTCGCCGCAATGCAGCGAGGGCGCCACTTGGCTGCAGGCCAGCCAAGGCGGACAACCCATCAGCGTAAGCACGCAGTGCCGGGTCATCGCCACCAACGGCGTTGAACTGGCCGACCGCCCCTTCAGCATCACCCTTCACCAACAGCAACTGCCCGAGCTGGAAGCGGGCCATCGCAAATCCCGGCGCCAATTCCACCGCACGCCGGAACTCACCCTCAGCGCGCTCAAACAAGCCGAATTGCGCATACTGCGCAGCCAGCAGGTAATGACCCAGGGCATGTATCGGATTGCGATTAACCAGTACTTTCAGCAGCACAACCGCATCCTCGTCACGAAATCCATTAATTGCGTCAAGTGAAAGTCCGAGTAACTCCTCGTCATCGAGCGATTCGTAATTAATTTATTATTTCCGCCTCATCCAAGTCAATCCAACCTCGATATCGCAATAATAAAATCAACAGCGCGCGCCAGAACAATCAATACCGCCATCCACTACACACCCCTTCCCAGACGCAGAAAAGGCAGACCCAGCCAAAGATCAAAACTACAATATTGAAACCACACAAAAAATAATCCAACCCGCGCTATCTAATAATCATAGCCACAGACACTACTCCGATGCGAACCGGCAGTACCTCAAAGGGTGATCCATTGGAAGATCCTCTGCAGACCAAGTTTCAATACGCCGCTCTTGCATGAAAAATGCCTGCTCGAAAACCTCCGCGGACGTGATGCCGCGCGGAGCTTCAATAATCAACTCCATTGCCCCCACCGGATCTGGGCAATTCATGCAAAAGGCATAGAGCTGCATATCGATTTCAGCCTCTGACGGCCCCCCCTCGCTTGGGTTAAAAATATTCTCCGCGATTTCGAAGAGCTCCTGCCTCGTCAACTTACGCACTGTAATCATTATTTTTTTGGTCCATGTATAGCGGAATGAATTTTTGGGGAAACTACTCTTAAGTTACTCAAATCATACGCCATACCCCCGACGCCGATCGGGGTATCATGATGGAGGTTATAACGAGAGCCAAATCGAATGTTCTGGAATAGGATAGGAGCATAAGGCGCATTCCCCCGCGACATCTGCTTCAACGAGGATGCAGAAACTGAAACCCGGGTCAGAGTCTTAGGTTTCCCCACGTTTTCACGGGCGTAGACACATCGGGAGAACGGGGTCAGGTTCTTAGGTTTCCCCACGTTTTCACGGGCGTAGAGACATCTGCTCCAAGACGGCCTGTGGCGGTGATCTGAGATGTTCAAGGCAGCGCGATGCTGGTCCCAGTGGCCAGCCTCTGGCCAATGCTTCGCGGCCGATACGCAGGGTGGAATACAGCTTTCGGGTGCTTTTGA
>NZ_LDJM01000012.1 GCF_001431485.1 Stenotrophomonas ginsengisoli
GTCCGCTGCGTCTACCGATTCCGCCACTTCGGCTGAAGTGCTGCTCAGTATACCGCGGCATTCAAGCTTGAGAAGATCCTGTCCAGGATGTCTACAGCCTGCCTTGGCTTGCCAAGCGGAACAATGGCGTCCCCACGGGGATTCGAACCCCGGTCGTTACCGTGAAAGGGTAATGTCCTAGGCCTCTAGACGATGGGGACGTCTTGAAACTTCAATCCTGATCAGACAGGCCTAGTGTCTGAAAAGTGGTGGAGCCAAGCGGGATCGAACCGCTGACCTCCTGCATGCCATGCAGGCGCTCTCCCAGCTGAGCTATGGCCCCACGAAAGGGTGCTTGTTGCCAAGCGCTCTTGTACGAGTACAAGAGAAGTGGCGTCCCCACGGGGATTCGAACCCCGGTCGTTACCGTGAAAGGGTAATGTCCTAGGCCTCTAGACGATGGGGACGTCTAAGAAAACGTTCCAACTGATCAGACAGGCCTAGTGTCCGAAAAGTGGTGGAGCCAAGCGGGATCGAACCGCTGACCTCCTGCATGCCATGCAGGCGCTCTCCCAGCTGAGCTATGGCCCCACGAAAGGCTGCTTGTTGCCAAGCGCTCTTGTACAAGTACAAGAGAAGTGGCGTCCCCACGGGGATTCGAACCCCGGTCGTTACCGTGAAAGGGTAATGTCCTAGGCCTCTAGACGATGGGGACGTCTAAAAAACGTTCCAACTGATCAGACAGGCCTAGTGTCCGAAAAGTGGTGGAGCCAAGCGGGATCGAACCGCTGACCTCCTGCATGCCATGCAGGCGCTCTCCCAGCTGAGCTATGGCCCCACGAAAGGGTGCTTGTTGCCAAGCGCTCTTGTACAAGTACAAGAGAAGTGGCGTCCCCACGGGGATTCGAACCCCGGTCGTTACCGTGAAAGGGTAATGTCCTAGGCCTCTAGACGATGGGGACGTCTAATGAAACTGTTCTCTTTACCTAACAGACAGGCCTAGTGTCTGAAAAGTGGTGGAGCCAAGCGGGATCGAACCGCTGACCTCCTGCATGCCATGCAGGCGCTCTCCCAGCTGAGCTATGGCCCCGTGCATCGCTGCCGAGAAGGAAATAATAGCCAGAGATTTCACCTTGCACAAGCTTTTTTTCACAAAAAATTTCACAAAGCTTGAAGTCGGCCAGGATCCGGGTCAAAACCGCCACTCAAGCCCCAGATCCAGGCCGTGATTGTACTGGTTTCCGGACAACCACTGGCCATGTGCACCGGCCTGCACATGCAGGTGCTCGTTGACCTGCCAGCGTCCCTGCAGGTGCAGGCGCCAACGCTCTGCGGCCATGCCCAGCCCGGCCACATCCACGGCAATGGCATCGGCACCATCAAAAGCGGCGTGATAACCCAGGTCGCGTCCACCCAGCAGGCGCTGGTAGGCCAGGGTGCCGCTCCACTGCCAGCGACCGGCATCCCGGCTGGCACGCAGGCCGGTTTCGGCAAATGGCAGGTCGCGGCGCTGCGCATCCGCACGCAGGCCAAGACCCAGCCCGGAACGCTCGTCAAAAGCGCCCTGGCGGTGCTGCACCAGGCCTGCGGCCAGATAGGGATGCAGCCAGGCATGCGCAGTCCAGCGAGCATCGACGCGTAACTGGCTGCTGCGATCGCGACGCCGGCTGTGCAGGTCTTCCTGATTGTCACCGGCGATGATCTGGCGAGCGTTGTCCACCCGGTTGCGGCCCAGCCCGGCAACTGCACTGAGTTGCCATTGCGGCCAGCGGCCCTGCCACCAGAGGTTGGCCCGGCCGTATTTGGCCTGGCTGCGGTCACTGCCTGGTGCACGCATGTCCATTTCCAGCATGGACAGGCCCAGGCCCCAGGAGTGCGATGTATCGCCGATCGGTGCCCGGATGCCAGCCTTGAAGCCATCCAGATGCCAGTGGCCAGTGCCATAGCCGGGCTGGTTCAGATCGCCGGCCTGGTAAACCCCGTCCATCCACAGCGCGGGCTGGTCCAGGCCGTCGACCGCGTTGCGGTCAGCCAGCAGGCCAAGCTGGTACAGGTCCTGATCAAGGCTGACGCGATGCTCCATGCCCAGCAAGGGTGCTGACAGAGTGGCCAGCGAGGTCGCTGCCAGTTGGTTGTCGGCCAGCATCAGGCTGCTGGTGGCCGATACCACGGCCGCCCCCGGGCTGTTTCCCGTCGGCGGGAGGTTGTTGCGCTCCAGGCCGTCGATCAGGGTGTCGGCCATGCCGGCACCATTGACCACCGCCGCCGGTGCGGCCAGCGACAAGCTGCTGACCGTGGCGCTGGTGCGCTGCATCTGGGCCACCACGCGCTGCGCTTCGTAGTTCAGGCTTGCCTCCCAGAACAGGTCATTGGCGTAACTCACACTGTCAAAGGTGCCGGCAATGCTGCCGGCCTGGAGCAGGGTTTCATTGCTGCCCACCGAGTAAGTCGCTGCTTCCGGGCGCAGGTGCAGCTTGCCGGCCAGCTGGGCTTGCCCGGCAACGGTCAACGGGTTGCCCAGGCTGATGCTGGTGGTGGCGGTGGATTCGGCAGTGAAATTGCCGCCGATCTGCCCACCGGCAGCCAGCAACTGGCCCTGTTTGGCCAGCAGCAGGCTGCCGGCCAGGTCGCCACCCAGCACCAGGCTGCCGCCCTCCACCCGTGTCAGGCCTTGATAGGTGTTGTCGGCCAGCAGGCTGAGCTGGCCATTGCCACGCTTGACCAGCCCGCCTGTGCCCGAGATGGCATTGGCAAATACCCCGGTCTGGCCATCACGCAGCTCGGCCACGAAGTCCTGGGTGAATTGGGCCGGGCCCTGCACGGCCTTGCCGGTATTGAGCATGCCCCAGCCGTAGGTGGCATCCACCCCGGGATCGCCCAGATCGGTGGCGGTGGTGAGCAGGGTCTGCTGCAGGTTGCTGGCACTCATCCATGGGAACGCCTGCCATACCTGGGCAGCCGCGCCGGTCACCACCGCAGTCGAGGCAGAGGTTCCATCCACATACTGGCTGTCGGCAAAGGCCGTGCCGGGCACCGGCTGGACCTGGTGCGAACCCGGCGCAACCAGGCAGAAGTTGGCGGCATCGCCGCAGGCATTGGACAGCGCGTGCAGGCCGGCGGCCTGGCCCGTGCTGTTGATCCGCACATTGGCCACGGCCAGCCAGTTGTTGCGGTATTGCGGCAGGTAGGCGGGCAGGGCCGCCGGGTTGTCCGGTTGTGCGCGCCCGGCATTGCCGGTGGCGGCCACCAACAGGGCGTCGCCGGACACGATGTACTCGGCCATGGCGCTGTAAGCCTGTGCGCTGGTCATCGAGCCGGCGGTACCCAGGGAAAGGTTGAACAGGCGCACATTGGAGGCGATGTAGTGCGCCACGCCTTTGGTGATGGCATCACTGCTGCAGGCATCCTCGGCGCATACCCGCCCCAGGTGCAGCTGCGCGTCCGGCGCAGCGCCACCATTGAACTGGCTGGTGGACTGGCCGCCAATCAGCGCTGCCATCAGGGCGCCATGCCCGCTCTTGCTGGCAGCGCTGGTGTCGGCGGGTTTGGCGGTGAAGTCCTGATAGGTGCTGATGCGCCCGGCCAAAGGCGCGTAATCAGCCGCGCTGGCCGTATCCAGGATGGCCACCTGCACGCCTGCGCCGGTGAAACCGGCAGCCTGTGCGGCCCCCACCCCGGTAGGGATGCGCAGGTTGTCGGCCGCGCCGCTGTAATTGCAGCTGGGCAGATTGTCCGGGTTGCTGCTGTGCAGGTAAGAGCAGGTTCCTGCGCTGGGTGGTGCGGGAGCAGGGGCAGGAGCTGGAGCAGGTGCCGGAGCCGGAGCCGGAGCAGGTGCCGGAGCAGGTGCCGGAGCGGGTGCCGGGCTGCCACCGGAACCATTGCCGACGATGGCGCCGCTGACGGGGGCTTCCTTGGCGCCACCGCCGCCACAGCCAGTCAACGCGCTGACCATCATGGCAGCGACAGCAAGGCTGAGCGGGCGGTGATTGACGTTGACGGATGCGACGGGGCGGGGCGACGAGGCGGTCTTCACGGGGGCACTCCACAGGCGGGACGCTCCTACCGGGCAAGTTGCGTGCCATCGCGTGTGTCAAAACATCGGCGCCGTCCAGTGGCCAGATACCGGGGAACACCGACGGAGCGTCATGACAAGGCGTTCACATGCGTGTATCGTATTTGCATTACGTAATTCGACAAATGCGCACATATTCACTGCCCGCTGGGTTACGTTAACCTTCACGATTCATAATTCGCAGGAACTGCCATGCCACGCGTCACCCGCATTGACCGCGCTGATGCATTCAAGGCCATCGAGGCCGTCATCGCCCGTGGCGAGGCGCCGACACATATCAATGTGCGTGCCGAACTGGGGCAGCGCGGCTCACCGCCGGTCATTTCCAACTTCATCGGCAGCTGGTTTGCCTGCTATGGCGCTGACCTGGCCCAACGCGCTGCCGATGCAGACGCCAGCGCCCCGGCGCAGCGTCAGGGCGTATCGGCCAGCACTGACGGCGGCTCCATCGCAGCACTGACCGCTGCGGCACTGGAGGAAATCCAGCGCGCCGCCAGCTCACGCGAAGCGGCCCATCAGCGCAGCATCGAAGCGGCCAATGACGAGCTTGCCAAGCAGCAGCAAGCGCTGGCCGAACGCATCGCCGCCTTCCAGCAGCAGGAACAGGGTGCCCAGGCGCACGTGCAGCGCTGCTACAGCGACCGCGATACGGCCCTGGCCGAGCGCGATCGCGCCCTGGCCGATGCAGCCACGCTGCGCCAGGCTCTGGGCGAAGCCAAGGCGCAGCTGGTGATCCTGCAACTGCAGGCCGAACAGTTCTCGGCCATCGCCGAACGCCTGGCCCAACTGGAAGCGCGCCTGCCGCAGATCTGATAGCTGTCTCAGTCTTCGCCTGTGTCGCCCGAGGCCGAGTCGAGCAGGGTACTGACCTGCGATCTGAGCAGCTCACCGGCCTGGTAATAGCCCATCAAGGTGTTGACCGAGCGGTGGTCGGTCATGGCCATCACATCGGGAATGGCCATGTTCTGGCGGCCGGCCTCGGTGATGAAGCCCGAGCGCAGGCTGTGCGCCGCCCAGTCGCCGGGCAGGCCAGCCAAGGCAGCACGACGCTTCACGATCAGGGCGACATGGTTGCCGCTCAGGCCGTTTTTGCCCGGCTTGCCGCCGCGCTGCAGACGCACGAAGACTGGCCCGGTAGCGATGGCGCTGGCCTGCAACCAGGCCTGGAGGGCGAGGGCAGCCTGACCCCGAATGGGCTTGTGGCGGACCTGGCCATCGCGCTCGGTCTTGCCCAGGCCCAGGCTCAAGGCGTAATCACCATTGGGCTGCCGGATCAGATCTTCGCAGCAGATGCCGGCCAGTTCGGCCCGGCGACGGCCGCCACTGCTCCAGCCAACCAGCAACAGGGCGCGGTCACGCAGACCGCGCAGGCCGTCATCACAGGTGGCCAGCATGGCCTGCAGGGGATCGGCAGTGGCCGCGGTTTTCTTGGTGACGCGTTCGCCTTCGTGTACCTGGGTGTTGCGTGCGCTGCGCAACACCGTGCGGTAACGGGCATCGTCGGTAGGGCTGTCCCAGCCGCGCAGGCGGTGGTACTTGCCCAATACGGACAGCCGATGGATGACCGTGTTGGTCTTCAGCGCACCGTGCTCCCGCTTCACCCCCAAGGCCACCAGACGACGATCGATGGAGTGGGGCAACTCCAGGGCAAGCTCCCGCTCCTCATCGCGGCGTGGCAGATGATCAATCACGAACTGGATTGCCGCAGCCACCGGCATGGCTTGTGCACTGATGTCGGCGCCAAAGCGCAGTGCATACCAGGCCTGCAGATAGCTGAAGGCAGCGGCATAGCTGCGCATGGTGTTCGGCGGCGTACCTTGCTCCAGGAACTGGGCCACGGCGCGTTCAGCACCTGCGTCGAGGAAATCAAGATCCTGCGTTGCCAATGAGTTCAAATTGTCATTGAATTCAGTAGGTTCTAGGTCATTTCTCATGTACTAATTATAGTTGATAACGACCACTTATCACACCTATATGACAGGAAAAACAGGACCCGCCGTGCACTGGAATTTGCTCGTCCTGAGCACTGATCGAGGTGGCTCAACCGGTCGCGGTGGCCTTGCTTGCCCGTAGTATCTCGATCCCATTGAACCACCGCAGATCCCACGTTACCGCTACAACCAGGTCCGTGGAGCTGATTGCATGCCGCCACATCACCGCCAGTGGTCATGACGAGTAGCGAATGATGCGCCAAGCCTTTGGCAGCACATCCAATTTTTTCACTAAAAACATAAGAAAAGCCATGCAAATAAATGTTTTACATAGGCTTTTAATCGATCATTGACTACACATCCAGATCAACCGAGGGCCTGCAACCCTCGGCCCGCAGAGCACACACCGTGGCGTCATCGCCAGCACCGATTCACCGTGCGACTGCATCACCCGGAAAACTCTTCCACAGCTGCGTCCAGATGCTTGCGCCGCCAGCAGGACCTGTTCTCCAGGTTGCCCGGATCCCGCCCACATCCACCCGGTTGGCCAGGGGCACACGGCAACAATCGACACGATTGGCCCGTTGGATTCTGGTGGATTCTGCAGGGCCAAGACCCTGCCATACACGCAGATTTCAAATTTTCCAGAGCAAGCCCAGGCTGCCGCATAGCCATTTGGATCGGCGATGCCCAGGACGTCTCCCTGTGACGCAAGGTTCAAGGTCCAAGGTCCAAGGTCCAAGGTCCAAGGTCCAAGGTCCAAGGTCCAAGGTCCAAGGGCATGATGCCGCCGCTTGAATCCCAGGCAAGCTGGCAGCAGTGATTCAGGTACAACTGGATACCTGGCGTGCAGACTTTGCCAGAGCCTGGCGAACTTCCGATGGCGCCATGCGCGCTATCACCGCTGAAGGCGGCAGCTTCAGCTCTACAATCCGAAGCGGATGACACAGAGGGTCAAGCTGCAGCAATCCAGTTGCTGATTGACCATCTGCCAAGCCGCGGTGAGGAACAGGAGCAAGCCCATCCGATCGCCGGATTCGGTGCCATTGGAATCATCCACAGCGCCAGCTTGGACGCAGCTTCGAGCCCGAATAGATAACTTCGCATAATGTATATTATGTCATTCGCCAAGGGTGCAGCCTCGCGCTGGCGCTACTACTGGTACCTCATCAAGGTCGTCCTGGGCAGCATGATTGCCGGCCCCCTCAAGATGAGACTGGCAACGTGATGGACAACATGGGCAACCACGACTGGGCCGGCTGGCGCTGGAGCGCTTCGGGCCGGTACCTCATATCGCCAGACGGCGACAAGATCACAGCGCAGCGGCTGCTCGGTCTCATGTGGCGAGACTCACAAGAGCTACGGCGCGCCGGGTTCGCGTCCAGGCAGAAAGCCGACACCACCGGCACGAAACGCGCAGCTTACGGCGGCCAGAAGGTCAAGGTCGTCATCGTTGACCTGGCCGACTGGCACGAGCAACGGTTCGGCCGTTCCGGCTGACCATACCGTTTTGGATCCATTTGGTATGGAAACAACAAGGGGCCGGAAGGCCCCTTGCTTGGTTTTCGAGGGTGGCAGATGGTTTGGGCCGTTGACAGTGCGTTTGGGCCAGTTGCCCAGGGGGCCGATGGTTCCAATGCGCGGGTGATGCGTGGAGCGTATTCGTAGGGGCTGTGCCCCTACACCCCCACTGCCCGGCTGGCTATCATGCGGCTGACGACAACATGCAGGGGGATGCATGGACAAGGAAGTTGAGCGCGTACGGCCGGAATACCTGGAACCGATCGGGAAAAAGCGATCGGGATTCCCATTGCTACTGCTGGTTGGCATAGCCGTTGCTGTGCTTGCAGCGCTTGGACTGAAGCAGCACATGGAGACACAAGCTGCTTGGCGGGAACGGTTCGATAAGGCCCAACCCAAGGCCCCACCAACCGATCCAGCCGCAGATGAAGAACGCAGGGTGAGGCTTGCGGGTTTACAGGAACAAAGGCGACAAGCCGAGGAGCGTTACATCAGGGACCGGTTGGATGAAGTCGTTAAGGAAGAAGAGGCCGGCAACATCAAGTGCATCCAAGGGACAGCATTTAGGCGGATACCCGGCGGATGGGAAAACATCCCGAACATTCGGTGCTCGAACTGATCAAAGCGTGGATGTTGGGCCTGTCCAACTTTCTGACGCATAGCCCGGCGAGCGCGGGAACACATCTGCCCTCTGCCCTGGCGCATAGCCAACGGTCACTCCCGCACCGGCAGCAGCGCCGGGGTCACTCGCTACGCTCGCAATCCCAGCGCCGCCGCCGTTGCCGTCCAACCTGTAGAGCCTGTGCTCAGTGTCGCGGACGTTGCTTATCCGCGGCCAAGCCGTGGCAATGATCACGTGGTCGCCGGCCTCCAACTTGACGCCGAACTTTGTCCAGGACACCGAATAGCCCAGCTCGGTCACAGCCTCAACGTCCAAGGATTCGAGCGTATTGCCAGAATCATCCACCCATTCGACCCAGCCGCGCACCCTGCCCGCCACCTCGGCACGGGCAGCAAGGCGCACCCTGCCCCGGTCTGCCAGCTCGGCAACATATCGCTGCTCAGGCGTCAGGCCCTTGAACGGATCAGGCGGCTCGGGAGCCGTTACCGCCTGCGCCACATTGACGACGCCGGCAGCGGTTTCGGTCTGGACGTAGTTCCCGTCCAGATCGAAGCTATGCACGCCTTCTGATGCCAGGACAGATTGCTCGACCGGCGCTTCATCTTCGGATGACCCGAAGAAGAAGCCGAGAAATGCCCAGGCACCGATAGCGGCCGCAACGACAGCGGCGATGGCACGCGGGGCCATGGCCAACCAGACATTGGTGCCACCCTCGTCGTAGACCTCAGTGTTTTCTGATCCCGGCGCGTAGCCGTGATAAAGCGGATAGATGGCCTTGTCGTACTTTTCCCGCTTGCTGCCGACCACCTCATACTTGCCGGGGCTGGTTGCGTGGTGATAGGTCACCAGATAGCGCCCCTTCATGCCCACAGCGGTCAGCTTCTGGAACGTGTTCTTGCGCTCAATGCGCGCCCTGATGGCCTGATGCACGCGGTTGATCCACTGGGTCATGATGACGGCATCGCCGCCATTCTGGCCCAGCAGTGCCCAGAAGTTCTCAACGCTTTCGTGCAGCGGCTGCCGCTGATTTACATAGAACTCGTGCACTTCGTCAATGACAACCAGCGAATCCTTGAACTCGTCCGGGATGCACCACTTGCCGGTTTCGTCCTGGTAGCAGGTGAAACGCTCCCTAACGTCCTTGGTATCGATCAGCTCCAGCAAGTCGCCCACTTCCTGCACGGGCATTTTGAGGTACTTCGCGATGGCTTCGACGTCCAACCCGTTGAGACGGGCAAAGACCCTGCGCCGCTTCTGCAAGGCCGGCAGGATGTGGGCCTTTACAGCGTCATAGCTCTTGCCTGCACGCGGCACGCCTTCGTTGAAAACGAGCATGTCACCACTTCCCGAACGTGACGATCTTGCGGGTCACCTTGAACACCGCGCCTGCGGCGATCAGTGCCAGGCATTCGCTGATCTTGAAGGTTTCGACGTACCAGCCAACGGTCGGGCCGGCATTGCCGAGCAGCGAACCGATGCTGTGCTGAGTCATGAAGCTGGGCACCGGCAGGGACTCAAATGCCAGGGCAACCAGTTCCAGCATCTTTTCCAGTGCGGCAACTATCAGATCAGTGAAGAAGGCTTCGATAGCCTCCCACAGCTTCTCGATCAGGCCCCTGATCCAGTTGGTGAGATCATCCAACCACCCTGCACGCGGCGCGATCATGACAACGCCCAGTACGCTGCAAGCAGCGCGGCAGCGGCCATAAGCACCCAGCCGATGGATTGAAGCGCGGCGAGGAAATCGCCGGAGCAATGGCCATCAAAGCTCATGGCCTCCCAGTACGTGCTTGCGCTGATGGTGAACACCGGGCAAGAGCCGCCGCCATCGGCGCTAAAGAAACTGGTGATCGCATCGATGAGCGGGCTATCCCCTACCCTTTGACGGAACGTGCTGAAGATGTCAGAGACAGTCTTGCCATCGGAGGTGTAGAGGTCACCGACCTGGCCCCCCGGTGAACCGGGACCATCGTCGTCTCCATCACCATCGCCGGAACCAGAACCCGAGCCGGAGCCGCCACCGAGGCCAGACCCGGAGCCAGAGCCGCCCTTACCCTCGCCACTGGCACCGCCACCCGATGCGCCCTGCCCTGACGTGCCGAAGCTAGACGTGTAATTGGTGACCGTGGAGGTAGTCGGGATACCCGCGATAGCTGCTGTGATCTGTGAGACAGCCCTTTGCACCCAATCGCCACCATTGGCCGGGGGCAATGAAGGCGGCTTCGGGGCAACGTTTTCCGGGGCCTTCGTCGTGGCCTCGTTGCCGCTGGCCTTGATGCCATGCTCATCAATTGCCCAGCAGAACTCTTTGCCGTTTGATGCCTGGGCGCAGGTGCGGCCATCAGGCTTGAGGCACTGGGTCAGATTGCCTTGCTGGACACAGGGTTGACCGTCGTTACCGCCGCCGTTGTCCTGCGGCTCAGGAGTGCAAACGTCGCCGGTGGGCAACCAGCCGTCCATGTTGTAGAACATGGGTCCATTGCCGAGCTGGACACCTAAAGATGCTTGTGTTCCTGGACGAACCGCACAGCCATTGTCACAGGATGCTGGTTCAGCATCAGCCGCTACGCGGGCAAAGCCGCCAGATGTAGGCGGTCGTAGCGAACAAGTCTTAGTGGCAAGAAAGTATGACCTGACGCCAGAATCGTAGTATGAGGATGGAATGATGGCTTTACCCCAATACCACGCATATCCAGTGGCACCAGAATATCCGGTGGTGTACTCGCAAACGAGGCCGGTGACGTTCGCCTTTTCAGAAGGAGTTAGGGCAGTATTGAAATACTGTTGCAGGCCTGACATGCAATCTGCATATGCGGTGCCTGCATCGCAAGAACCACCGGGGGGGCAGACATTGGTTGCACGAGCAGTGCCGATGCCAAGCCAGCCTAGAACCAGCGCGACCAGGACAACGGCCAGACGACGGGCGAAAGCACTGGCGAAGATACGCGGGAGGTTCACAGCGTGAACCCCATCGCGACGGCATGGCCGCAGGCAATGCCGAGCAGACCGCAGAACAAGCACATGATCATCAGCGCCCCCTCCTGTAGCGAGCAACGAAGAACCGGGCGACCTTGGGAGCAGCCCAGCAAGCGAACTCAATCTGTGCCCACAGCGCAGCCGCTGCGAGGATCGCCAAGCCGGCAAACGCCGGTTCAATGCTGGAAATGATCTGCTGGAAATCCATACGCCCTCACAAAAGCCGAGGGGGAGCCGAAGCCCCCCCAAGGTGATTAGCGACCGAAGAAGCCGGCCACCTTCTTGGCTGCCCAGGAGGCGAAGCCGACAGCAGCGATCAGGGCGCCGGCACCAACGACGGCGGTCACAGCGGTGGTGGTCGACAGACCATCCAGAATGCCCGAGAAATCCATTTTGAAGCTCCTTTCATTGAGTTACCGGCCAGAGAAGAATCCAGACACGGTGCCGGTGATCCGTGCCAGGACAAACCAACCGATGACCACGCCGGCAGAACCGACAAACCAGCTCGCCGCTTGCGCTGGCGTGGGCATCGCGAATGCTTGATTGATGAGGCCGTAGACAGCGTGCTCACTGGCCGACAGCAGGACGAAGCCGCTGCACTCGCCGACAGGCTGACCGGTGGGGATCAGCACGCCGGACTGGTCAAGGTGCACGCACAGGCCCATGGGTCAGGCCTTGGCCGGTGCCGGCTTCGCAAGCGCCCAGTGCTTGGCACGGGTGCTGATCGACAGGGCACCGAAATCGCCGACCCAGTAGGCAGACGGCAGCGGCTCGTACTTGCCGACGGGCAGTGCCTGGTCACCTTCTTCGTGCTGCAACGTCACGCGGCGAGTTTCACCGGTCGGCAGGGAAACGAAGGCACCCTGCTCATGGATCGCGTATTCGCGACCGGTCTTGCGGCTGGTGCCACGCTTGGTGCTGATGTTCGACTCGCGAACTTCGATGGTCAGGCTCATGGTCTTTACTCCTGCGCTTTCTGCGCTTCGATATGCCCAGTCGGGGCGAAAAGGATCACTGACAGCAGTTGGGCCGCATCCTCAGGACGCGAGCACCACGGGGGCAGCTTGTTGCGGGCCGTGCCCAGGACAAGGCGGGACAACGTCGCCTCATCACCGCCAGCGGCGTGCAGCATTGCGTTGATCATTGGCCCGTACTGGCGGCGGAAATGGCGCACGGCGCGCTCAGCGTTGGCGAGCAGCTTTTCCGTGGCGATGCGCAGGCGCTCACCTACCCCGCCAACGAAATCCAGCACCGGGTATGCACCGACCAGATACGGGGCCGGGTCGGTCAGCATGAGCAACGACAGCTCGCAGCGATTGCTTGCCGAGAACTGCCCCTCATAGCGCACCCACTCGCTATCAGGCTTGCCCTGTTCCCTGCCCTTTTCGTAGACGCGCAACTGCTTTTCGCTCTTGCGGCTGCCCACGTAGAAGGTCTTGCCGGTCTTGTTGCCCATGTCATCAATCAGGCGGGCCTTGGGCCGCTGGCCACGGCGGTCAAAGTCGCCATCGTTGTAGCGGTCAATGGCCCACTGCACCGGGTGACTGCCAGCGAAATCATCGGCAGCGATATCCACGCGGGTCAGACGTGCATCCAGTGCACCGAGCAGTGAAGCGAGCGACGACCACCGCTCCGCATGGTCATCGCCACTGCTCGCAGTCTCGTAGATGCGGCAACCGTCGCCGGTCAGCTCAACGCGGGCGGTGTAGGTGCCGTCCTGGCGCACGGTGTTGAGGCCACCGAACTCCAACAGGCCGACATGCTCACCGGCAGCGCGAAGCGATACGCGCCAGTTGTAGAAGCGGCCACGCGACACGTCGCCAAGCTCATACAGGCCCGGGAACAGCAGGCCGGCCAGAGCCTCGGCAACCATGGCAGCGCAGTTGCCGGTGCCGTTGAGGTCGTCAAGGATTTCCCGCTCGTTGTCCAGGACACCTCGAGCGTCAAGGGCAGCGGTCAAATCGAAGGCGGCAGCCACCCAGTCGATCACCGTTCCCACTCGTTCAGTTTCACTGACTCCCCTGTTAGACGAGGGGAGTCCCACAGCGCCGGCCACCTCAGACATGTGCACCCCCGCCGAAATACACAGAGCGGGACGCACCACAGACGCAGATCACGCGGTACGTACGACGCCCACGCAGCAGCCAATTCCAGTAGCGCACGCGGCCCACGGCACGCTCGGAATCGTCGCCGTAACGGCACTTACGCTCCCAAGCGCCATCACCGATGCGCTGCTCAATTTCGTAGGAAACAGCCGGGAACGGCTGTAGGGATGCCGCGACCTGGGCATCCAGCGAGAAGCCCGGCACGGTTTCCACCGGCTGAGTGAAGCGGGCCAGTACTTGGTCCCGGCTGACGAACAGCTTGGGGTTGCGGGTCATACACGCCCCCACTGATCAGCCATGGCAGACGCAATCCCCTGGAAGGTGCGGCTACGCTCTTTCCAGCGGTTCGGGCCGGGAGGCATACGATGCACCCGATTCTCACGACCTGAGACAACATCGGTCGGGGTGAGCAGCGGCAGGCCTTTCAACCAGAGGCAAGTTGCCTTGGTTTCGCCGTGGCCGAACTGCCAGGGCTGGATGACCTGCGAAGGCTTTGCGATGCGGCTGGAAATGACAGAAACAGGGTTTTCAAGCGCGATCCGAGGAATGGGCGCATCAAGAAGACGGCGCACGAAGTCCAGGGCATCGGCCTGTTCCTGCTGCTTTTCCTTGAACCAGCGGGCACCGGAAACAGCCAGATGGGTGCACGGCGGATGTGCAATGAGCAGGTCCCAACCGTCACCGATCACATCGAATACGTCGCCCTGGTAATGCGGGCCTGCAACCTCAGTGGGAAGGAGATCGCAGGACATGGCGTCATGTCCAAGGGCACGGAAGGCATCACGCACACGCCCGGAGTACTCACAAGCAACGAGGACGCGCATCACTGGACACCCCCGATGCGGTAGCGCATGCGTGCAGCAGTGACCATCTGAATTGCGCGGAGGTCGGAGCGGAGCCGGTCGGCTCGACGCTCAGAAAGAATTCGGACGATTCGGGCAATGCCCAGGGCGACCAGCCCGCAGGACAGCGACAGCAGCAACATCCCCATTGCCATGTTCGTGTTCTCCACCCCCTACCCTGACCCCACCGCACCGACCGGGGATGAGGCCGGGGGTGGGTGTACGCAGCCTGCGTACGGGTGACGTTGTACGCTGGGTGAGTACTGATAGTCAACAGGGTGCGTACTCAATGGACGTTAATTTTCTCCTTGACAAGTGCAAGGAAGTATGCGGGGTGCGTACAGAAGTGGAGCTGGCAGGACGGCTTGGAGTGAGCAAGCAAGCGCTATCCGGCTACAGGCATGGCAGCAGATCGCCAGACCCTGTTGTGTGCGCAACCATAGCCGGATTGAGCGGTATCCCTCTTGCGAAAGTGCTTGGGATAGTCGGCGAAGCCAGGGCGATCAGCAGGGAAGAAAAGGCCGTCTGGCGCAAGTTGGCAGCTATGGCCTGCGCGGCATTATGCGCTGTGGGCCTGTCTGGATTTCCCCAAGAATCAAAGGCTTATGGATTCGAGCCGCAGGGGGAAATGTATATTATGTCATTCGCCAAGGGTGCAGCCTCGCGCAGCTTTCGGCGGCTAGAAGGTCAAGGTCGTCCTCGACTGTTCGGCCGTTCCGGCTGACGGATATGACAACGATGCGTGGAGCGTATCCGTAGGGGCTGTGCCCCTACACCCCCACTGCCCGGCTGGCTATCATGCGGCTGACGACAGCATGCAGGGGGATGCATGGACAACGCAGTCGTATGACTTGCCCGAACGAGGCACGCCCTCATTGAGTACCCACATATCACCAAATCCCTAAAGTGCCGACGCGACGAATGATGTAGAACGCGCTGCCCACGCCTACGACTGCCATTGCAGCATCGATCTTGAACACCGTGATGAACCACGAGATTGACGGCCCGGCTTGCCCAAGCAACGACTGCAAATCGTTGCCGGTTCGGTCCGTGGACCTTGGCTACCGTGCGCCATCGCGTTGCCGTGCTGTCCACCGCGCACCGACTTAAGCAGGTGGCCAATCCCTGTGAGCAGCCCGCTATTCGGACCGTGCTCAGTCGCGCGCCGCGGGCCGCGGTCAAGCGCGGTGAGCGCCCGCGCAAGAAGACCGCCATCACCCTGCCCGAGCTGGAGGCGATGCTGGCCACCTGCGATGACAGTCTGGAAGGGATCCGGGACCGCGCCCTGCTCTGCTTCGGATTTGCCAGCGGTGGGCGCCGGCGCAGCGAGATCGCCGCGGCCGATCTGCGCGACCTGCGCCGGATCGGCGAGGCGGACTATATCTACCGGCTGGAGCACAGCAAGACCCAGCAGGCCGGGGTTACGGCCTGCTCGACCCCGGACAAGCCGGTGCTGGATCGGGCCGCCCTCGCCCTGCAGGACTGGCTGGAGGGGGCCGGCATCACCGAGGGGGCGATTTTCCGGCGGTTGTGGAAACAGCGCGTCGGCCCTGCCCTGTCCCCGGCCGCAGTGGGCGAGATCGTACAGCGACGGGCACGCCTGGCCGGGCTGGAGGGGGATTTTGGTGGGCACAGCCTGCGGTCGGGGTTCGTGACCGAGGCCAGCCGCCAGGGGGTGGCGTTGCCGGCGATCATGCAGCTGACCGAACACCGAACAGCCCTGCTACTGAAGGTGGGGGGGCGTCGATTCCACACCAAGCCAACCGACAAACATTTATCGCTTCAAATCACGTTCCGGTGCCAATACATGGATAACCTTTCCGGTGGCGTCCAGGAATTCGATGGCGCCGTGTCCCTCCTCCGTCACAGTGATCCGTACTCTGGGCTGGTTGTCGCCATCTGCAAGGGCGATTGCCGGCGTGCCATCGGAGCCGACACTCAGCTTGATGCGCGTGGGAGTGTTTACGCCAGGTATGAGTCGATTGCCAATACCCGGCTCGCGGATCAGTGCGGGAGCTTGATTGATGACGAACATCACCGAGCCATCCGGCGAAACGCGCCAGCCCGCTGCATCCATCGCCGGGTGGTCCAGAGCTAGTACAGCAGTGGTCCCGCCCGGCGTATCTGCAACGCCGAAGCCGCCGCGCTCACTCCCCTCAGCGTCGTACAGGATCATCCCGGCGACACCGAAGGCGCGCTTGTACTGAATGCCGTCGATGATTGGTGGTGGTGTTTTGGCTGAAAGCGTCATCCGGATGATGCCGTCATCACCTACGATATCTATTCGCTTTGCAGTTATGCGTTCATGGTCGATCATATCGACGCGTACCTGCGGAGTGTCGTCGAGGATGATGCTCTTTATCGTTTCTAGCGAAGGCCGCTTCACCTCTTTCAACGCTTCGGCGTGAAGCGTCGGCGGGATGCACAACAACGAAATAGCATGTAAAGCCCCATACGTGGCGGCAAGTCTGGACATGTAAAACCTCATTCATTAGGGAGGGGATTGGGCTGCGGCCGAGCATTGGCCGCGCCGCACGATCCCGCACTGGAAGATGCTCATCCTGACTACGGCAATCGCACGCGATCGACCAACTGCCCCAAGGATGCCAGCACCGCTTGTAGTGCATTGCCCGTGGCCTCATCGATCAATTGGCCTGAACTATCAAATAGCCGGGCCGCATCGCTGATAAAGAGTGCCGGCTTCGGCATGATCATGCACTCGGTCGCATGTAGTGTCTGACGCAGTGCATGCTGCGCGAGGCGGGTTCCCCAGCGCCCAGATGTCACCCCCATGATGGCAACCGGCTTTCCAGCCAGCACGTTCTCGGGCGCGTTCCTGGACACCCAATCGATCGCGTTTTTAAGAACCCCTGGCAACGACTGGTTGTATTCAGGAGTTGCAAACAGCAGACCGTCGGCGGTGCTGACTTCGCGTCGAAGGCGCATGACCGCATCGGGCGCGCCGCCGGCTTCCTGTTCCAGATCCTCGTTGAACATTGGAATCGCGCCCAGGTCACGAAAGATGCTCACGGTCATGTCGGGGGGTGTAAACGCGGTAGCGGCTTCGAGCAATAGCTGATTCCACGAGGACCGGCGAAGGCTGCCTGCGATGGCCAAGATCCGTTTGCCGGGCAGCACCGCCGGGGGGCGATCAATGGGCGCGTACACGTCATGATGCATTACTGAATCTCCTTGAAGGGAACCGGGTATATCACCAGGTCCGGATTGCGATTACCGATGTGACATGTCAACCGGAACGAGCACAAGCATCAGTGCCGATACGAAGAGCAGCGCGCCCATCAACCGATCAATCCAGTTGCGTGCCGCGTGTGTGTCCAAGTAGCGCATCATCAGGATGCCCATCGCGCACCAGAGCGCCAGGCAAAGCGCGGGGATCACCGTGAACAGCGCTGCCAGCATTAGAGAAGTCTGGAGGTGGGCGGCGCCGTTTCCTACGGCAGCGGTTACAGTCAGTACTAGCACCCAGCCCTTTGGATTGAGAAACTGGAAGCCGAACAAGGCCATGGCGCTGTTGGGCCGGACACTGGTTTCAGCAGGCAGCGACCTGCCTGATGCGGCGAACGTTCCCACGATCAGGCGGGCCCCCATCCAGCACAGATACGCGGCGCCGGCGATGGTGATTACGGTATATAGGCGCGGCTGGGCTTGGAATGCGACGCTGGCGCCAGCCGTCACCAGCGCCCACATGGCCAACCCACCGGCGACGACACCGGCCATCGCTGGCAGCGCGCTCATGAACCCGGATCGCGCGGCGATGCGCATGACCAGCAGATTGTTGGGACCAGGAGTGATGGTGGCGACCGCGATTAGACCTGCACCGATCAAGAGAGCACTCATCGGTCTGGCTCTCCACGTTGAAGCGTCAAAGGATCGATCTCAACCTCCTGTCCAGAGGCAAGCGCCACCCGCGCTGGCCCGAAGCGCTCGCGACCGTGTGCAGCCGACCAGTCTGCGTCGGGTACTGCGGCGATGATGCCGAACGGATTGAGGTTTCGATCGTGCCGGTAATAACCTTCGCGGATCGCGTCCAGGTCAATCGTGGCCGCGACACCGCACCATGAGTACAGGTCTCTCGCGTATGCCCAAAGGTGCGGATAGTCAATCAATCGACGGCGTGTGCATTTGAAGTGGCCGTGATAGATAGCGTCGAACCGGACCAGCGTCGGGAACAGTCGCCAGTCCGTCTCCGTGGTGATCGGACCGAACAGATAGCGTGCGTTCGCAAGGCGCCGTTCCAATCGGTCGAGCGTGGCGAACACGCTCTCAACTGCCTCTTCGTAGGCATCCTGTCGTTGTGCGAACCCGGCGCGATAGACGGCGTTGAAAAGCCCGACCTGGAGCTCAGCGTTGAGGGCATCGATCTGGTCGCGGAACGCTGGCGGAGTGAGCGTGAAGGCGGACGCGGCCCCTGTATCGGCCGCGTCGAGCGCGCGGATAATGCGGGCTGATTCATTGCTGACGATTTTGCAGGCGTGGCTGTCCCAGAGCACCGGCATTGTTGCCCTGCCGGTGTAACGGGGCGCCGACAGACGATAGAGCTCATGTAGGTGCCGGATCCGCAAGGCCAACCCCGGGACGGCCCATGGCGCACCGCCGGCGACCGCGTAGCCCTGCGTCCGCTCGCCGCCAGCGATCTGCACCGGCACAGCGCTTTCCAGCCGCTTGAGCGCACGCACCAGCAGGGTGCGATGCGACCACGGGCAACTTGACGAGGCGATGAGCCAATAGCGGCCTGGTTGCGCGCGCAGCCGTTCTGCAACGTCGCCGATATCTTCGCAGAACACACTATCTGGTCTTACGAAGCGACCATCGACAATTGTCGAATCGGCGTCCACCCAGTGACCATCGACCAGCATTCCCATGTTTCTTCCCGCATTGGCGTGAGCCTGATGCGGAATTGTGTATCGCCAGGATGGTCTCGGTAGCGCAACTAATGGTCTATTATCGAGTCCATTATGAAGATGCCACTCAATGCACTTCGTGCGTTCGCCACGGTCTACGCCCACGGCGGGATTCGCTCGGCCGCGCGCGAGCTAGACATCGTTCACTCATCGGTGAGCCGCCACCTCGCGGAACTGGAAGCCTGGCTCGGCGTGCGCTTGATCAGCGACGCCGCAGGCCGGCGCGGTATCACATTCACGCCCCAGGGCGAGACGTTGGGCCGAGTCGCGATGGCGGGCTTCCGCGATATCGAACGCGCGGTCACCGCAGTGCAGGAGTCACGATCTGGGCGTTCGGTGACCATATCGACCGCTCCATCGTTCGCGGCGCGCTGGTTGCTTCCGCGCCTGCCGCGGCTCGAACAATCGCATCCGCACCTCGAAGTGTCCGTGGTCGTAGATCAGAAGATCGACAATCTGCAGACCGGCGACATCGACCTGGCGATCCGCATGGGCCGCGGACCTTGGCCCGACGTGCATTGCGAACCGTTCATGGACGAAATCCTATATCCAGTCATGAGCCCTGCGCGGTTCGAAGCGTCCGGCCAGCCCACGCAGCCTTCCGATCTTCTCGGCGCGCGGCTAGTGCACGACCGTGATCCGCATGCGTCGTGGGAGGCATGGCGACAGTTACATGGCCCTGCGTCGCTGGATGTGTCGGCCGGCCCCCGCTTCTCATCCTCGGACCTCGTGCTTCGGGCTGCGGTGCAGGGTCAGGGCGTCGCGCTGGCGCGTCATCGGCTTGCACTCGATGACATCGCCTCGGGCGCACTCGTAAGACCGATTAAAAATGCTGTTGTAGCGCTCGAAGCAGCGTACTGGATCGTGCTTCCACTGCACCGCAATGTGCGCAGTGGGGCATCGACGGTCATCACCTGGCTGAAGGAACAGGCCACGTACAGTGACACGGTGATTTGAACACCGAGCATCCTGGTTGCTGGTGCCAACTTTCTGGTCTGAAGGAAAGATATCTTCTGCTCCTGGAATCGGAACTGTCCAACGGGGAGCGACCTCGCTGAAGACAACGGATGGGCTCCTGCGGTCGAAGACCCGCAACGCCATACCCCGCGGGCTATCTGGTTGGGAGTACCGATGGTCGAGCACTGCAGTGTTGGCGATTGACGATGTCCGCTTTGGGTCGCATGACGCTCTGCGCCCTACCTAATGCCGGGCTGCCCAATGTCGTGAGGATCAACACGCCACTGAAAAGCCATGATCGTCGGAACGTTCGCGCCTCCAAAGCTTTTATGAACTTTACGCCGGCTGGGCGGCAAGCCACGACCAGCCGGCACACCACCTATCGCGGCACTGCCTCCTCCATATAAGCATCGAGGAATTCGGCCGAAGGCGGTATCGGCGTAATGACGTCTATCAGGGTTCCGGCGGGATCTTGCGTGATGAAGTGTCGCTGCCCAAAAGCCTCATCCCTGAGTTCGCACAGCATCGGAAGCCCCTGCGCCAGCAACCTCGCGTGGACGGCATTCACATCCTCTACCTCGAAGTTCAGCAGCATCCCATTTGCTGTCCGACCTCGGAATCCCTGGGGAACTGATTCGTGCCCCCCATTGAGGATGGCTAGGTTTATCGCCGGCTCATCAACTGATTGCAGGTGTACGTACCAGTCCGCCGTGAACAGCGGCTTGAATCCGAAGTGCATCTGATAGAACGCCGCCACGGCGGCGACATCGCTGACCATAAGGACTGGATAGAACTGGGAGATCTTCATCACTTGCCTCCTGTGGCAAATACATACATTGTGTACGCACCTTGCTAAGTAACATACAGGCTGCATGCATGCAAATAAGGCGGAGCAATGCTGATCGTCGACAGGAAACCCGGGGCAGCCTATTGACTGCCGCCCGTGTCCTTTTCCTTGAGAATGGGTACGCGGCTACTGCAACACCGGAACTGGTGGAACGGGCCGGCGTGACCCGTGGTGCGCTGTATCACCATTTCAAGGACAAGCTGGCAGTCTTCCAGGGGGTGGTGGAGCAGGAAGCAGCAGATGTCGCCGCCGAAATCGCGAGGGGTTCAGTCAACGCAAAGTCCCCCCTTGATGCTCTGCTAAAGGGCGCGCATGCCTACTTCATGGCCATGCGTGTACCCGGCCGGGTGCGCCTGTTGCTGCTGGACGGCCCTGCCGTGCTCGGCCCGAAGGAAATGCGGCGCATCGACCTCGAAGCCGGTGGCCATGAACTTCGTGCCGGGATCCAGGATGCCGTCGGCGCACGACTCGATCCGGCACAAGTCAATGCACTGGGCGATCTTGTCTCGGCGATGTTCGACCGCGCCGCACTCGCCTGCGACGCTGACCATGAGACACGTACATATGAAGAAGCTCTTGTCCGATTGCTCACAGCGCTACTTAAGTAGAAAGAGTCTGCTTCGCTGTTGGGGATGTAGTTGGATCTGTGATGACCCACTGAAAACCTGCTCAGGCGTTAGTTTTCCCGACGGAGACACCGATGAGCGAAATGATTGAAGAAGAGATCAAGCGCTGGATGGCCCGGCGCAAGTCGGCGCTGGTCCTTGAAATCATCCAAGGCAAGACGACGGTGGCGGCGGCCAGCCAACCGTCAATTCGATCTGACCCCGGCCGAGATCGAAAGCTGGGTCGAGGATGGCAAACGCCGGATGGAGAACGCACTGCGGGCCAAGCCGGAGGATGTGCGCGAGCAATACGAGCGCCAGCTCAAGGACCTGCAGGAAGCGTACGGCGAGGCCATGTTGGAGATCCGCGCCCGAAAAAGTTGGCCTCCCTGCTGGGAAAGGACGAGAGCTGATGCGCTCGATCCAGCAGGGTCTGTAGGAAGAAGGCCTGACAGTACCAATGACCAAGCTATGCCACTGGTTTTGGGGTAGCCCGTCGCACGACGTACTACAAGCCCACCCCAGCGCCAGCAAAGGTCAACGCCGAACTGGCTGAGCCAATCAAGGAGATAACCGAGGCAGAGCCATCGTTTGGCTATCGCAAGGTGGCCGCGTTGATAGGAATGAACAAGAACACGGTCCAGCGGCTGCTTGGTCTCATGTAGCGAGACTCCCTGGAGCTGCGCCGCGCAGGTTTCGCGTCAAGGCAGAAAGCCGACACCACCGGCACGAAACGCGCAGCTTTCGGCGGCCAGAAGGTCAAGGTGTCATCGTTGACCTGGCCAACTGGCACGAGCAACGGTTCGGCCGATCCGGCTGACGGATATGACAACGGGGCCGAAAGGCCACGCTGGGATTGCGTGTGCTGCATGGGCGCCGCGCCTCTAGACCCAGGATCACTTGCACGCGTCATAGACCTGGTTGTCCCAGAATCGGGACTGTTCGAACGTGCGCCGGGTGCCGAGCTGCTCGTAAGCGGCAGCACGCCGAGCCTTGGCACTGTCACAAGCGGACTGATTACGGGATACGCCGATGGAAGCACCCGTTGCCCGGGACGGAGCCCGGTAGCCGCTGCGCTGCTCGCGGGCGCGCCTATCCATCTCCTGCTGGGTGTACTGGTTCTGACGCTGGATTGCCGGGTCGATGACCTCTGGTGGCGCGTGCCAGACCCGATCTGCCGCGCCAGCGCATGGCTCGGACTGATAAGACACCGACTTGCCCTGCGTGCACTTGTAGACGTGCTGGGCTTGAGCTGCTGGCGCAATGCAAAGCAGCAACATGACAACGAATCGTTCCATGATCCCCCCCTGTTATGGCGAGACTATCAGATCAGACTGCCAAGGTTGGGTCTGCCCACCTCTAGTCCGTATAGTCCCGCGAGCGCGGAAAGACACCGGTAGTCAGTGATGAAGCCGAGCAATCCGATGGCCAATCACACTGAGGCCTCACCCTTGTCGCAGGCCTCAGTGTTCTTTGATCCCGGCACATCGCTCCATGGATTGCGTCCCGGCACTGGTCAACTCGGCAGCAACCAGTTACCACCCTCGCCCATTGCTCAAATGTTGCGTGGATAAAGCTGCTGCCACGGCTCTCAGAAAGACCGGCACACAAAAAGGGCCGCACGCTGGCGGCCCTTTCATGCGATGCGATTGCGCCGGGGCGGCAATCAGGTCCCGGTGAACGGTACCACGCGGATTTCAACACGACGGTTGGCAGCACGGCCGGCATCGGTGTTGTTGTCGGCAATCGGGTAACGCTTGCCAGCGCCCAAGGTCTCGATGCGGGCGCTCTGCACACCCTGGCCACGCAGGTAGTTGGCCACCGCGTCAGCACGCTCCTTGGAGATACGGTCATTCACGGCATCGGTACCGATCGAATCGGTATGGCCGACCACTTCGATCATGGTCTGGTTGTATTCGCTCAGGGTCGAGGCCACACCGTTGAGGGCACCGTAGAACTGCGGCTTCAGGGTGGTCTTGTTGAAATCGAAGGTGATGCCGTCCGGCAGGCTCAGGGTGATGTTGTCGCCCTGGCGATCCACTTCGATACCGGTGTTGGCAGTGCGCTCACGCAGTGCGCGCTCCTGACGGTCCTGGTACTGGCCGATGGCCGCGCCACCCAGGGCACCAATACCGGCACCGACCATGGCGTGCTGGCGACGCTCGGTAGCGCTGTCGCCGGACAGCAGGCCGGCCAGGACACCCAGGCCGGCGCCGATGGCGGCATTGCGGCCGGTCTTGTTCTGCTGCTGGGTCTGGTTGCCGCTGGCATCGCTGTAGGTGTACGAGCCGCCGGTGGTGGCGCAAGCCGAGAGCACGGCGGCGCTTGCCAGGGCCAAGGTGATGTTGCGAATTGCAGTATTCATGTGCGCTCCACGGGCCTCGGCCCTTTCAGTCAGGCAGCCAGAATAATCATGTAGGTGAAATCGTCCAGTGATGATCAGGAAACGCTCAGGCGCCCGTTCATATTTCTCCGGGCGAAATTATGAATGGGCGGTGGCCTGATACGCCGACAGGGCCTGCGCCCTGCCCGCCGCCAGGTCCACGATGGGTTGGCGCGGATAACCCGCAACACCCCCGTGCAGCCACGGCGCGAATCGCCCGGTCACTGGCAGGCGGTCCAGTTCAGGCACCCAGTGGCTGATGTAACGCGCCTGCGGATCAAACTTCTGCGCCTGGGTCACCGGGTTGAAGATGCGGAAATACGGCGCAGCATCCACCCCGGTGCCGGCAATCCACTGCCAGCCCAGGCTGTTGTTGGCCAGATCGGCATCAACCAGCGTGTCCCAGAACCAACGTGCGCCGTGCAGCCAGTGCAGGCGCATGTGCTTGCACAGCCAGCTGCCCACGATCATCCGCACCCGGTTGTGCATCCAGCCGGTGTGCCAGAGCTCGCGCATGCCGGCATCCACAATCGGCACCCCGGTGCGGCCCTGCTGCCAGGCCTGCAGGAAATCCTGCTCTGCCGGGTTCCAGGCCATGCGCTGGAAACGCGGGTTCAGATCTGTCTGGCTGCTGTGTGGGAAATGATGCAGGGTGTAATGGCCAAAATCGCGCCACGCCAATTGGCGGATATAGCCTGCTGCATCGGCCTCAGCATGCGAATTACGTAATTCACTGACTGAATTCGCAATTCGCCAGGGGGCAATTTCACCAAAATGCAGGTGCGGCGACAGCAGTGAGGTACCGGTCCGGTCCGGCAGATCCCGCTGCCCCAGATAGCCGGCCAAAGCACCATCGGTGAAGGTTTCCAGTGCTTCCATGGCCCCCGCCTCACCGGGCTGGAAACGCTCCCAGAATCCGCGGTCCCAGCCCAAGGACGGGGCCAGCCCCAGGGACTCAAGCGCACAGTGCAGGCCGGCCGGCAGTTCCAATGCCGGCACTGCGGGCAAGAAGTCCGGCGCGGTCATCGACACTGGCAAACGCAACTGTGCTGACAGCGCCTTCCAGTACGGGGTGAATACCTTGTACGGCGTGCCCTGCCCGGTCATCAGCTGCCAAGGCTCGGCCAGCAGGCGGCCATTGAAGCTGCGCACCTGGCAGCCGGTGTCACGCAGCACCTGTTTGATGCCGGTATCGCGGCTGCTGATGGCCGGCTCGTAACGACGGTTCCAGTACACCGCTTGCGCGCCGCTTGCAGCAAGCAGTGCCTGCAGGCAGGCAAGACTGCTGCCGCGCAGGATCAGCAGGTCACTGCCGCGCTGGCGCAACTCAGCCTGCAGTGCAGCCAGTGAGCGTGCCAACCAGGCATTGGATGCTGCCCCGGGCACCCATGCCCCCTCCTCTTCCGGCGCATGGATGTAGACCGGTAATGGCCGCAGCCCGGCATCCAGTGCGGCCTGCAAGGCCGGGTTGTCGGCCAGGCGCAGGTCGCGCCGGAACCAGATGATTGCAGTCGGTGCGTGAGACATTGCGCTGATCAAGCCTGAGGGGCGGGCACGGCAGGCCATGTTAACTTCAAGCCAGGACAACCACATAGGACGTGCTGATCTACTCGTCCTTGCCCTTGCACTTGCCCTGCCATTGAACGCCGTCGGCAACCCCTACATCGCAGCAGCAGCCAGGCAATCGGTACAGTTCATCGACAATGCCCGCGCCGAGCTGGCGCCGGGCGGCTGGAACGGGCGGCTGGAGTTTCCCGGGATTTATTGCGTGCAATTTGACAAGCCGGACCAGGCTGCGAGTGTAACCACCTCCCTGCTGGCTGACGGCACCATCGCCCTGGCACGCGTTGAGTAGCCACCGCAGCTGACTGCTTACGTAACCAGTTCCATCATGCCCGCGGGACGGGATGCGGAGCAGGAGCATCAGCGGCAACTGGCACGCGTGGAAAACGCCGCCATTGATCTGCGCCATTATTCCGCGGCCACCACCAGCACGATGGGGCCGGTGGTCGCTGAGTTTTTCACCAATGTCGCCCCGCGCGGTCCGGCAGAGGCCCTGTTTCCGCTACAGCGCAATTTCTACGACAGCGAAAAGTCACTGACAGTTGCCCAGGCACACAGTTTCAGCCAACCGCCGCAGCGGTACGAGGTGGCGGTACTGGCCGTACTGGAGCCGGATGCCAGCCCACAACGCATCGGCCAGGTGCGCAATCAGGTGGAACAAGCGGTTCTGCAACTGCAGTTCTCGCTGCAGCAATGCACCGCCAGCCTGTAGGCCGACTGAGCAGCCGTGCTTACTCGAACGAACCGACCGAGTCGTGGGCCAGGTTGTCAAAGCGGGTGTACTCGCCGAAGAACTTCAGCTTGCACGAGCCGGTCGGGCCACCACGGTGCTTGCCGATGATGATCTCGGCCAGGCCCTTGTCCGGCGAGGTTTCCTTGTTGTAGTAATCGTCGCGGTAGATGAATACGATCATGTCCGCGTCCTGCTCGATAGCGCCGGATTCGCGCAGGTCGGCCATCACCGGGCGCTTGTCGGTACGCGTTTCCAGCGAGCGGTTGAGCTGGGACAGGGCAATCACCGGCACGTTCAACTCCTTGGCCAGGCCCTTGAGCGATCGCGAAATCTCCGAAATTTCGGTGGCGCGGTTCTCGCTGTTGCCCGGCACGCTCATCAGCTGCAGGTAGTCGATCACGATCAGGCCCAGGTCGTGCTCGCGCTTGAGCCGGCGGCACTTGGAACGCAGCACTTCCGGCGATACACCCGGGGTGTCGTCGATGAAGATCTTGGTTTCCTTGAGCATCTTGATCGCGCCGGTCACGCGCGCCCAGTCCTCGTCCTCGAGCTGGCCGGTACGCAGGCGCGAGGCATTGATGCGGCCGTTGGAGGAAATCAGGCGCATCGCCAGCTGCGAGGCACTCATTTCCATCGAGAACACGGCCACCCCCTTCTTCGACTTGATCGCCGCATATTCGGCGATGTTCAGCGCGAAGGTGGTCTTGCCCATGGCCGGACGCGCGGCCAGGATGATCAGGTCGGTCGGCTGCAGGCCGGCGGTCATCGCATCGAAATCGTTGTAACCGGTAGGCAGGCCGGTGATGTTGCCGCCGTTTTCAAAGCGGTTGCGCAGCTCCTCGAAGGCATCCTTCAGCGCGCCGGGCATGGCCACAAAGTCGGTACGCCCCTTGGCACCCTGCTCGGCAATGGCGAACACGCTCTTTTCCGCCGTGGCCAGCAACTCACCGCTGTCACGCCCCTCGGGCTGGAAGCCGGAGTCGACAATGTCGGTGCCGACCTGGATCAGCTGGCGCAGCACCGCCTTGTCACGCACGATCTCGGCGTAGGCCACGATATTGGCTGCCGACGGCGTGGTGGTGGCCAGTTCGACCAGATAGGCGCCGTCCTCGACCATTCCCAGCTTGCCCTGGCTGGAGAACCATTCCCCCAGGGTCACCGCATCGAAGGGCTGCCCGCGCTCGCACAGGTCACGGATCGCGGTATAGATCTGCTGGTGGTCGCGGCGGTAGAAATCTTCGGCGGTGAGCTGTTCGTTGACCCGGTCATAGGCTTCCGGGGCCAGCATCAAGCCACCCAGCACCGCCTGTTCGGCTTCCACCGAATGCGGCGGCACCCGCAGCTGGTCGATGCGCTGGTCGTTGCCACGTTCATTACGGGGGAAGCGATCAGAGCGGGATCCGGTACGGGACATGCGGTGGGATTTCCTGGCAGAAGCAATGGGAGGCACGGCCAGAGGTGGTGGTGCCTCCGGCTGCTCTCAAGACCGGCCCACGCAGGCGCCGGTCGGCCGGTCATTATCGCCCAAAGCCCGGCGCGGCGCTTGCCGGGCCTCCGGAGACCGATCAGGCCTGTGGGCGCTGCACCAGGGTCAGCAGCTTGTCCACGAAACCGCCCAGGAATTTTTCCGTGGACGGATTGGTGATCTGCCCATCGTCGGTGATCAGTGCATCGTCCAGCTTCAGGAACACCTCCGGCTGACGCACCAGATCCACATCCAGGTGGTTGAGCACGTTGCGCAGGTGCTGCTGCGCCATCGCCGTACCGGTGGCACCGGGGGATGCACCGCAGATCGCACCGGCCTTGCCTGCCCACACGCTCTGCCCGTAGGGACGCGAACCGATGTCGATGGCGTTCTTCAGCACACCGGGGATGGAGCGGTTGTACTCGGGCGAGACAAACAACAGGCCGTCAGCCTGGCGTACCTGCTCGCGAAACGCACTCACCGTTGCGGTGGGGCTGGCGTCCTGGTCCTGGTTGTAGTGCGGCAGCGTCGCCAGGTCGGCCCAGGTTATCGTTGCACGATCGGCCACCAGCACGGCCAGAGCCTTGGCCAGGCGCCGGTTGATCGATGCACTGCGCAGGCTGCCGACGATGATCAGGATGTTCGGGTTTGACATGCTGCAAGCTCCTTCCAAGGGTGGCGGGCATTGTCCGGCGGCCGGTCACAAGCCGGGGTGACGGGCATCGCGGACGTGTTGACGGCACTGCTGCCAGTGCTCCAGCCAGCTCTGGAACATCAGCACACCCCACAGATGGGTATGCCATTTGCGCTGGCCAGCCTTGAACTGGCGCCAGATCGCACTGATCGCCGCGGCATCGAAGTAGCCCTCGCGCTGCAGGCGCTGTTGATCGAGCAAGGCATCGGCCCAGGGCTGCAAGGCCCCGCCCAGCCATTGCGAGACCGGCGCACCGAAACCACGTTTGGGGCGGTAGACCATGCCCTGCGGCAGGTAGCGGCACAACACCTGCTTGAGCAGGGCCTTGGACTGCCGGCCGTCATGCTTGAAGCTCAGCGGCATCGACCAGGCCAGCTGCGCCAGACGCCAGTCCAGCAGCGGTGCACGTGCCTCCAGGCCCACGGCCATGCTGGTGCGGTCCACCTTGACCAGCAGGTCGTCGGGAAGATAGCAGGCGAAATCGGCCAGCATCATCGCATCGGCCGGTGTTCCGGCGCCGTGCAGCGGATCGGCCTGCTGGTAGATGCTGTCCAGTGCATCGGCGCCGGCCCCGCGCACCACGGCCAGCGGGTCGCGCCAGCGCTGCACCCGGTGCCGGTAGACATCGCCGATACCGAAGGCATCCAGTTCGGCGCGTACCGCGGCCAGGCCACCGGTACGCCCGGCTTCGCCCACACCACCGCCAAGCTGGCGGCGCAGCCGCGCCGGCACCTTGCGCAGCATCGACCAGTTGCGCAGGGCACGGCTGTAGCGCAGGTAGCCGAAGAACAGTTCATCGCCGCCATCACCACTCAAGGCCACGGTGACCTCGCTGCGCGCCAGGCGTGCCACCAGGGCGGTAGGCACCTGCGAGGCATCGGCGAACGGCTCATCGAACATGGCCGGCAGTTGCGGCACCACGGCCAGGGCATCGGCGCCGTCGACATACAGCTCGGTGTGCTCGGTGCCCAGATGATCGGCCACCGCACTGGCCAGCGGCGCTTCGTCATGGCTGGAGCCGGAAAAACCGATGCTGAAGCTACGCACCCGCCCCTGGCCGCGCACCTGCATCATCGAGGCCACAAGGGCCGAATCGGTGCCACCGGACAGGAACACCCCCACCGGCACATCGGCCACGCTGCGCAGGTCCACCGCATCGCGCAGCAGGTTGTCCACCGCCTCTACGCCCTGCTCGAAGCTGCCGGTAAACGGGTTGGCCAGGGCCTGCTGCATGGCCGCGCTGGCCGACCAGAAAGGCTGCTGCGCCAGACGCGGCCGGTGCCCGGCGGGGCCGGCCTGCACGGCAGCGGCATCCAGCCACAGCACACAGCCGGGCATCAGCTTCCAGCAGTGCTGATGGATGCTGTGCGGGGCGGGGATGTAATCGAGCTGCAGCAGCTGGGCCAGCGCATCTGGATTGACCGGGTTGTCGAAGTCCGGGTGCTGCCACAGGGCCTTGAGTTCGGAGCCGAACACCAGGCTGGACCCGGCCCAGCCGTAATACAGCGGCTTCTTGCCGACCCGGTCGCGGGCCAGGGCCAGGCGTTGCTGCTGGCTGTCCCACAGGGCGATGGCGAACATGCCATTGCTGCGCTCCAGGGTGGCCTGCAGCCCCCACTGGACAATGGCCGCCAGCAGCACCTCGGTATCGGAGTGGCCGGCGAACTGATGCCCGAGCCCCAGCAGCTCCTGGCGCAGGGACTGGAAGTTGTAGATCTCGCCGTTGTAGGCCAACTGGTAGCGGCCATCGCGGCTGGCCATGGGCTGGTGCCCCAGCGGGGACAGATCATGGATGCTCAGGCGGCGGTGGGACAACACCAGTCCCTGCCCTGCATCCACCCACACGCCGGCATCGTCCGGGCCGCGATGGGCGATCGCATCGCCCATCTGCTGCCCCAGGCGCGCCAGTTGCGCCTGATCACATCCCGGGGCCGGTGCCCACAGCCCTGCCAATCCACACATGCCTTACATCCAATGGCCAGAGGCCACTTGCTACTGGAGGCAGGCATTGTGACCGGATTTGCCGGCAACTGCCCGCATTGGCGGCCCCGCAATGGTGCGATGCACTTACTGGATCGCGCCCGGCACCTGGCCATCGACCAGGGTCAGCTGGTCACCCTGCGGGCGCTGCGGCAGGCGCACCTGGTGCTCGGCACCGTCCAGGCGGTAGGTCACATCGTAGGCAGTCACTTCACTGTCGGCATCCAGCACGATGGTCTGGCCCGGCTTGCTGTCCATGCGACGGGTGGCCACGATGCCATCCGGGGTACGGTAGGTGACGTCATAACCGACAACCTTGTCTTCGCTCACCGGCACATCGGTGGTCTGGCACTGGCGCTCGGTGCGCTCGGTGACACGGCCGCCGACATGGCGCTTGTCGACCTGGTTGCCGATCACGCCACCGGCCACGGCACCGGCCACGGTCGCGGCCTTGCGGCCATTGCCACCACCGATCTGGTTGCCGACCAGGCCGCCGATGACCGCACCGGCCACGGTGCCACCGACATTGCCATCACGTTCGGCCGCGCGCTCCTGCACCACCACGTCCTGGCACTGCTGTTCCTGGCGGGTGCTGTTGACCGTCTGCACCACCGCCGTGCTCTCGGTCACGGTCGCAGTGATCTGGCGTGCCTTGCGCACTGGCGACACCGCCACCACATCGGCCTGGGTCAGCTCGGCCCCGGCCGGCAACGAGGCGGGGTCGACGCCGTCAACCGCATCGCTCAGGCCGGTGCTGGTGCCGGCCAGGTCAGCCTGCTTGCTGGCACCGCCGGCAAGAAAGGCGGCGGTGGCAATGCCCCCGACCAGCAAGGCGCCGCCGACGGCCAGAATCATGGTGTTCTTGTTGCTCATACTCATCCAACCTTAACAAGCGAAATCCAGACTGCCGATTGCAACATGAATAAACTGAACTGACGCCAGAAATTTGGCGCATTTGTGGATGGAATCACAGCTGCTCTGGCCGCATAGTGCCCCCACCCTCCCCATTTAGAGTTTTCCGGCATGCCAAACGTGTTCTCCCTGGGCCTGCTCAGCTGGGCGGGCAAGCTGCGCTTCCCGACCCTGTTCGCCCTGACCGGCATCCTGTTCCTGGTCACCTTGCTGATACCCGACCCGATCCCCTTGCTCGATGAGGTGCTGTTCGGCCTGGGCACCCTGCTGCTGGCCAACTGGAAAAAGCGCAAGCCGCCGGTGGACCCGGTCATTGACGCCAAGCGTTGAGCCATGCTGGATCTGGTCGACTCACACTGCCATCTGGATGACCCGCGCTTTGCTCCCGATCGGCAGGCGGTGATTGCGCGCGCGCGCCAGGCCGGGGTCGGGCAGATTGTCGTGCCGGCCACCACGGCAGCGCGCTGGCCCGACGTGCGTGCGGCTTGCCGGCAACAGCCCGGCATCCACCCGGCCTACGGCCTGCACCCGATGTTCCTGGAAGCGCACCGGCAGGCGCACGTCACCGCGCTGGAGCAGGTGCTTGCCGATGGCGATGCGGTTGCCATCGGCGAGTGTGGGCTGGATTTCAGCTCCCCGGCATGGGATCCGGTCCAGCAGCAGTATTACTTCGATGCCCAGGTCGATCTGGCCCGGCAGACGGGCCTGCCGCTGATCATCCATGCGCGCAAGGCGGTGGAGGCGGTGATCCTGGCCCTCAAACGTGCCGGCGGCGTGGCCGCGGTGGTGCACAGCTATTCGGGCAGCATCGAGCAGGCCCGTCAGCTGGCCGATCTGGGCGTGCATGTGAGTATCGGCGGGCCGATGACCCACGCCCGTGCCAATCGCCTGCACAAACTGGTGGCCGCCCTGCCCGACTGGCAGCTGCTGCTGGAAACCGACGCCCCCGACCAGCCTGACGCCTGCTGCCAGGGCCAGCGCAACGAGCCGGCGCGCCTGGCCACCATCTGCGAATTTGCTGCCGGCTTGCGCCAGACCAGCCCGGCAGCACTGGCCAGCCTGACCAGTGCCAATGCGCGCCGCCTGTTCGGCTTGCCGGCTGCCGCTTAAGCGGTCTTTTTCGGGGTAATCAGCATCTCGATGGCCTTGCCCACCGCGGCAAAGGCAAACGCACCGGTGATGTGGGTGGCCGCGCCCAGGCCGCCACCGCAATCCAGGTTCAAGGCACCATCCGGGCCCAGCTCCGGGCGGATGCCGCAGACGCTGCCATCGGCCTGCGGGTATTTCACATTCTCCAGCGAATACACCGAGGGGATGCCGAAATAGCGCTTGGGGTTGGCCGGGAAGTTGAACTCGCTGCGCAGCTTCTTGCGGATCAGGGCCAGCATCGCATCATGTTCGGTGCGCGACAGGTCGCGCACCCGCACCTGGGTCGGGTCGGTACGCCCACCGGCCGCGCCGATGGTGAGCAGGGGGATCTTGCGCCGGCGGCACCAGGCAATGGCCTCGACCTTGACCCGGAAGCTGTCACAGGCATCGATCACCAGGTCAAAGCCCTGGCCCAGCAACTGCTCCTGGTTGGACGGGGTCAGGAAGGACTCCACCACATCAACCTGGCACAGCGGGTTGATGGCCCGGCAACGCTCGGCCATCAGCTGCGCCTTGTTGCGCCCGTAAGCGCCTTCCAGTGCCGGCAGCTGACGGTTGGTGTTGGACACACAGACATCGTCGGCATCGATCAGGGTCAACTGACCCACCGCGGTACGCGCCAGCGCCTCGACAATCCAGGAGCCCACGCCCCCCATGCCAACCACTGCCACCTTGCAGGCAGCCAGACGCTGGACCGTGCCAGCCCCGTACAACCGGTCGATGCCGGCAAAGCGTTCGCGCAAAATCTCGTTCATCGATCTATTTTAACGTGCCGATGTCGGCCTGCCGCAGTACCATCGGCGCACATTCACGGAGACCCTGCCATGGCCGACGCCACCACCCCGAAAAAGACCCCTTCCGCTGCCTCGCGCTACCTGTTCGTGCTGATCTTCGGCCTGGTGCTGGGGATCATTGCCACGGTGATGATCATGCGTGCCTGGCAGGAGCGGCAGGATCCCTACCCGGGCGCCTTGATGACCATCATGGCCAAGCAGAGCGCCGCGCTGCGCCAGGCCCAGGAACAGAACCGCTGCACCCCGGCCGACGTGCTGCAGCCGCTGCAGACCCTGCGCGCCCTGACCAATGACATCGATGCCGCCTTCCCGGACCTGAAGGGCGATGCCCAGTTCCAGAAGCATGCCTCGGACCTGCGCTCGACCTTGAACACCGCCCTGCAGGCGCCGCCGTCCAATTGCCAGGACCTGGCCAAGCTGACCCAGACCATCGGCCAGACCTGCAGCGGTTGCCACCAGGTCTTCAAGCCCTGACAGACAAATTCGCCCTGCATTCATCTGCTTGTCGACACCATGCAGCCATCCCCCCTGCACCGCTTTGCCAAGGAGTCATCATGAAGCTCTCCGTATTCTTTCCGGCCGCCCTGGCGGCAGTCGCCCTGGCCGGCTGTGCCAGCGGTGGTGGCTACAACAGCGGCTACGGCAACAGTGGTTATGGCAACAACGGTGGCTACAGCAGCCAGGTCTGCAATGACTGCGGCACGGTGACCCGGATCATGGTGCTCGACTCCGGCCGTAGCGCCCCGACCGCCACCGGCGCGGTGCTGGGCGGGCTGGTGGGTGCGGTGGCCGCGCATGAAATTGCCGACCACACCGGCGGCAGCCGTGGCAACAAGAATGTGGCCGCCGTGGCCGGTGCCGCCGCAGGCGCCGTGGCCGGCAACCGCATCCAGCAGAACACCACCGGTGCCAGCTATGACGTCACCGTGCGCATGGACGATGGCCGCGTGGTAGTGGTCAACCAGAAGTCGGTGGAAGGCTTTGGCCAGAACAGCCAGGTACGCGTGGTCAACGGCCGCGTCGTCCCGCGCTGATCGATCAAGCACACAGGCAAACAAACAAGGCCCGCAATGCGGGCCTTGTTTTTGCAAGCATCCGGGTATGTCAGGCCGGCTGCACAGCGTCAGCCTGCAGGCCCTTCTGGCCCTGGACCACGGTGAAGGAAACCTTCTGGCCTTCCTTCAGGCTCTTGAAGCCCTGGATCTGGATGGCGCGGAAGTGCACAAACACGTCTTCGCCATTCTCGCGGCTGATGAAGCCAAAACCCTTGGCATCATTGAACCACTTCACCGTCCCCGTCTCACGATCTGCCATCTCTCTCTCTCCAACTTCCAGTATTAAGCGAACAAGTGTTGTAGATACATCGACTGCGGCTTACTGCAAGGAGGAATCGATCGTGCAGTTCGGTATTCCGGCCCCCACCCGGGTCGTGTGAAACGCCCCGACCAAGCCCAGCGCCAAAAAATTAACAGCGCTAAATTCAAAAAGCAATAATTTCGATCACAATCTGTCAACCCCCTTTGGGCATAACCAGGTTCCATCATGGATACTTCGTTCATCTTCTATCTGATTGCCGGCCTGCTGGTCCTGGTGGGCATTGCCGGCGTGGTACTGCCCGCCCTGCCGGGCGTGCCGCTGGTGTTTGCCGGCCTGCTGCTGGCCGCCTGGGTCGATGGCTTTGCCCATGTCGGCTGGGTCGCCCTGGTGGTACTGGGCGTGCTGACGATCCTGTCGATCGTGGTCGATGTGGCGTCCTCGGCACTGGGAGCCAAGGGGCTGGGAGCCAGCCGTCTGGCCATGGCCGGCGCGCTGCTGGGCAGCCTGCTGGGCCTGCTGTTCCTGCCGTGGGGGGTGTTGATCGGGCCATTTGTGGGCGCGTTGGCCGGTGAATACCTGCACAGCCGGCGTCTGGGCCTGGCCACCAAGGTTGGCCTGGCGACCTTCCTGGGCCTGGTGATTGCGGTGGCACTCAAGCTGGGCCTGGTCATGGCCATGCTCGGCATCTTTGCCCTGGCCTGGTGGCTGTAAGGCCACCGCTTTCACATTGCTGGCGCAGCACCGCTCCCTAGAGTGTGGCCACTCCACTACCGGGATGGCGTCCATGGGTATCGGCCAGGTGCTGCGCAAACGCTGGAAGATCGTGCTGGGCAGTGCGGCAGCGGCCATCGTGGCCATGCTGCTGGCGCGCAATTTCTCCACCTCCGAAAAAGCGCTGATCAGCCTGATGCCACATACCCACGCGGTGGCCGATGCGCAGTTCAAGCGCGAGATGGGGGTATTGCTGGGCCCGGCAATCCTGCCGGGCAACAAGGTGACGGCGCTGCAGGATGGTGATGAGATCTTCCCCGACATGCTCGCTGCCATTGCCTCGGCCCAGCGCAGCATCACCTTCGAGACCTATATCTACTGGTCCGGTGCGGTTGGCCAGCAGTTTGCCGACGCCCTGACCGAGCGCGCCCGCGCCGGGGTCAGTGTCCTGGTGACGGTGGACTGGCTGGGCAGCGTGAAAATGGACGATGCGCTGGTCGATCAGATGTGCGCAGGCGGTGTGCGGGTGGAAAAGTACCGCCCCTTGAACTGGTACAACCTGGACCGGGTCAACAAGCGCACCCACCGCAAGCTGCTGGTGATCGATGGACGCATCGGCTACACCGGCGGGGTGGGTATCGCCGATCAATGGAGTGGCAAGGGCCAGGACCCGGACCACTGGCGCGACAGTCATTTCCGTATCGAAGGCCCGGCCGTGGCCCAGTTGCAGGCCGCTTTCAATGACAACTGGATCAAGATGACCGGCACCACCCTGACCGGCGAGGCCTTCTTTCCCACCCTGCCAGCGGCAGGCGACAGCCCGGCCCACCTGTTCCTGGCCTCGCCGGAAGGCGGCAGCGAGAGCATGCACCTGATGTACCTGATGGCGATCACTGCGGCCACCGGTTCGATTGATCTGGAGGCCTCGTACTTCGTTCCTGATGAACTGCTGATCCACGCCCTGCTCCAAGCCCGCCGGCGCGGGGTCAAGATCCGCATCCTGGTGCCCGGCGAACATATCGATTCGGACACCGTGCGCCTGTCCTCACGCGCCGACTGGGGGCCACTGCTTGCCGCCGGGGTGCAGATTGCCGAATACCAGCCGACCATGCTGCACGTCAAAATGCTGGTGATCGACAACGAGCTGGTGTCGGTAGGCTCGACCAACTTCGATGTGCGCTCGTTCCGGCTCAATGACGAGGCCAGCCTGAACATCTACGACCACGATTTCGCCGCACAGATGACTGCGGTATTTGAACGTGACTGGTCCCATGGCAAGGTATACGACCTGGCCATGTGGGAGCGCCGCCCGCTGCGCGAGAAGTTCATGGAAACCGTGGTCGCCCCACTGAAATCCCAGCTTTGAATATGGAAATCCTGCCTATGCTCCTGCGCCCCGCCCCGCTTGCCACTGCCCTGCTGCTTGCCACCTCCTGTCTGGCCAACGCCCAGGAGGCCGCCCCGCTGCCGGCCTCGGCCGAAGCCTGTCATTCGCTTACCGCCGATGCCGCGCGCCTGGCCTGCTATGACACGGTGTTCGGGCGCAATGCCAACACCACCGAGCAGGCCGATCTGGCCGCCGCACAGGCCCGCCAGGAGCGCCAGGTCACCGCACCGCAGACACCGGCCACGCCCCGTGAACGGGTGCGCGAGCTGTTTGCCAACGACATCGGGCTCAGTGATGCCGAGGCCAATGCCGGCAAGGGCTCGTTGCTGGACAGCCGCTGGGAACTGGCACGTGATTCCAAGCTGGGCACCTTCCAGCTGCGCGCCTACAAGCCGGTCTATCTGCTGCCGGCGTTCTGGACCAGTGACAAGAACACCCGGCCCTCCTCACCCAATCCCAACAACACGGTGCCCCAGGCCCAGGTAGTGGACAGCACCGAGCTGAAGTTCCAGCTCTCCTTCAAGACCAAGGTGGCCGAGAACCTGTTCGACGACAACGGCGACCTCTGGGTTGGCTATACCCAGTCCTCGCGCTGGCAGTCCTACAACAGCGATGATTCGCGCCCCTTCCGCGAGACCAACTACGAACCGGAAGTAATCCTGGCCTTCCGCAACAATTATTCGCTGCTGGGCTGGAAGGGGCGGATGACCGCCCTGCACTTCAACCACCAGTCCAACGGCCGCTCCGACCCGCTGTCGCGCTCGTGGAACCGCGCTATCCTCAACGTCGGCCTGGATCGCGAGAACTGGGCCCTCACCCTGCGCCCGTGGTGGCGGCTGAAGGAGGATGCGGCCGATGACAACAACCGTGACATGGAAGACTACATGGGCCGCGGCGACGCCACCCTGACCTGGCACAAGGACGGCCACGAAGTTTCGCTGATGGCGCGCCACTCCCTGCGCAGCGGCGACCGCTCGCATGGCGCGCTGCAGTTGGATTACGGCTTCCCGATCAACCGGCTGCTGCGTGGGCATGTGCAGGTATTCGACGGTTACGGCGAAAGCCTGATCGACTACAACCACAAGGCCACCTATGTCGGTGTGGGCGTATCGCTGCTGGAGTGGTTCTGAAGTACGGCGCCGGGCAACTGCCCAGCGCTTCCTGGTTGTTTGGCATTGTCACAAGGAGTGTGTCTGATGAATGGCTTTTACCGATCCTTGATTGCCCTGGGCCTGGCCCTGTCCCCGCTGACCGCACTGGCCCTGGAGCCGGCGGTGCCGGCCTCGCGGCCGCTGGATGCTTATGCCCGCCAGCAGTTGCTGGGCGAGCACAAACTCAGCGTGCAATGGATCGGCTGGGATGATCTGGAAAAGGCCGGCACGGTCCGGATCGATCCGGCTGACGGGGTGCTGTCGGTGATGGGCACACAGCTGGGCGAAGACAAACGGCTGGATATTGCCGGCCACATTACCGCCCTGGTCGAGGATGGCTTTGTGTTTGAAGGGGCCATCACCCTGCAGGACATGGACGGGCCGGGCAGCGGCACCTGCGTGCGCAGCGGCCGCATGCATTTCACCACCCGCGGCATCCGCCAGTACTGGCGCCTGCAGCAGATGGACAGCCCTTGCGGGTCGGGTACCGATTACGTGGACATCTACTTTTCCGGCATCTGAGTCGGCTGCGGCGGCCAATCAAGGCGTACAAAAAAGCCCGGGCATGCCCGGGCTTTTTTGATGCAGCAGTCAGGCTCAGACAACGACCACCGGGATCTTGCCGATCTTGGCCTGCCAGGTCTTCGGCCCGGTCTGGTGCACCGATTCACCGGTCGAATCCACGGCCACGGTCACCGGCATGTCCTGCACGGTGAATTCGTAGATCGCTTCCATGCCCAGGTCGGCGAAGCCGACGACCTTGGCGGCCTTGATCGCCTTGGACACCAGGTAGGCCGAACCACCCACGGCCATCAGGTAGGCCGACTTGTGCTTCTTGATCGCCTCGATGGCGGCCGGGCCGCGCTCGGCCTTGCCGACCATGCCCAGCAGACCGGTCTGCTCGAGCACCTGCTCGGTGAACTTGTCCATCCGGGTGGCGGTGGTCGGGCCGGCCGGGCCGACCACCTCGTCGCGCACCGGATCAACCGGGCCGACGTAGTAGATGAAGCGGCCCTTCAGGTCCACCGGCAGGGCTTCGCCCTTGTTGAGCATGTCCACCATGCGCTTGTGCGCGGCGTCACGGCCGGTGAGCAGCTTGCCGTTGAGCAGCAGGGTCTGGCCCGGCTTCCAGCTGGCAACCATTTCCGGGGTGATGGTGTCCAGGTCGACGCGGGTGCCCTTGGAGGCGTCGTAGGTCAGCTTGGGCCAGTCTTCCAGCGACGGCGGGTCCAGCATGACCGGGCCGCTGCCGTCCAGGGTGAAGTGGGCATGGCGGGTGGCTGCGCAGTTGGGGATCATCGCCACCGGCAGGTTGGCCGCGTGGGTCGGGAAATCCTTGACCTTGATGTCCAGCACCGTGGTCAGGCCGCCCAGGCCCTGGGCACCGATACCCAGCGCATTGACCTTCTCATACAGCTCCAGGCGCAGCTCTTCAGCGCGATTGGAGGCACCACGGGCCTGCAGCTCGGTGATGTCGATCGGCTCCATCAACGCTTCCTTGGCCAGCAGCATCGCCTTTTCGGCAGTGCCGCCGATACCGATGCCCAGCATGCCCGGCGGGCACCAGCCGGCGCCCATGGTCGGCACCGTCTTGAGCACCCAGTCCACGATCGAATCGGACGGGTTGAGCATGGCGAACTTGGTCTTGGCTTCCGAGCCGCCGCCCTTGGCTGCCACGATCACTTCCACGGTGTTGCCCGGGACGATCTTGACGTTAACCACACCCGGGGTGTTGTCCTTGGTGTTGGTGCGCTTGCCGGCCGGATCAGCCAGCACCGAGGCGCGCAGCTTGTTGTCCGGGTGCTTGTAGGCACGACGCACACCCTCGTTGGCCATGTCCTCCACGCCCATGGTGGCGTCGTCCCAACGCACGTTCATGCCGATTTCCAGGAACACCGTGACGATGCCGGTGTCCTGGCAGATCGGCCGGTGGCCTTCGGCGCACATGCGCGAGTTGATCAGGATCTGGGCCATCGCCTCCTTGGCGGCCGGGGACTCCTCGCGCTCGTAGGCGGCGGCGAGGTTCTTGATGTAGTCGACCGGGTGGTAGTACGAGATGTACTGCAGGGCGTCGGCAATGGACTGGATCAGGTCTTCCTGCTTGATCGAAACCGGCAGGTGGGGGTCGCGGTTGGCGTTGGTCTGGCTCACGGCGGGCATCAGGCTTGCAGTGGAAAACCCGTTGATTCTACGCCTGATTGCCAGCACTTGCCCGCACCGTGGCTGATCAGCACGATCACTGCGCCCTATCGCCGGCCTGCGCCGCAGCGGCTGGCCGGATCTGGCGGCTGGACGCCTGTCCACTGCCGGCGGGCGGCGGCGCGGGCACAATGGCGCGATGGAAACCCTCGTACTGACCCTGGACCTGATCGGCACCTTCGCCTTTGCCCTTTCCGGTGCCACCCTGGGCGTGCGCCGGCGACTGGACATCTTCGGCGTGCTGGTGCTGTCCTTTGCCGCCGCCGTGGCCGGCGGCATGACCCGTGACGTATTGATCGGTGCCACCCCGGTGGCGGCGATCAGCGACTGGCGCTATCCGGCCACGACCCTGGTGGCCGGCATCGTCACCTTCTTCTGGGCACCGCTGATCGAGCGCATCGATTACCCGGTGCGCCTGTTCGATGCCATGGGCCTGGCCCTGTTCGCCGTGGCTGGCACCCAGAAGGCGCTGGACTACGGCATTGCCCCACCGATGGCCGCCGCCCTGGGCATGCTGACCGGCATTGGCGGCGGCATCGCCCGCGATGTGTTGATGGCCCGTGTGCCGCTGGTGCTGCAGGCCGAGCTGTATGCCATCGCCGCCCTGGCCGGCGCCGCGGTGGTGGCGCTGGGCTACTGGCTGAACCTGCCCGCCCTGCCCTGCGCCCTGGCCGGCGCGGGCCTGTGTTTTGGCCTGCGGGTGATGGCCATGCACTATGGATGGCATCTACCCATTGCCCTGCAGGGCAACAACGACGAGCCCCCCACGCCGGACGGACCGGCGCGTTAAACCACGGCAACAGCATGGCGACAACATGCTCACACCGGCTGCGGGATGGTTGCCGCCCCAGTGGCCAGCGAGCGTTTCATGACTGCCTATCTGTCCGATACCGGCATTGCCGATGAAATCCTGCAGGCGCTGAGCACCGTGGTACCGGGGCGTCAGATCAGCGTGCTGGTCCATGACGGCCGGGTGACCCTGCGCGGGGTGGTGGCCGAAGCGGCGACCCGGCGCACGATCAAGGACCTGGTCGGTGACGTGGAGGGGGTCAGTGCGATCACCGACCTGATCACCCTGCAGGCCCCCGCTCTGGCCAGCAACAAACAGGCCCCGGCTCCAGTGACAACCCCGCGCCGCAGCGGCAAGCGTGCCGTACCGGGCAACTGAGCGGGGCATCTGCTTATCATCGGGACCATGAGTACAGCCAGCAACGACCGCACCAGCCTGCGCCAGCGCTTCGGCGCCCTGCGCAACATCCCGCCCTTCCTGCGCATGATCTGGAACACCAGTGCCGGCCTGACCCTGGCCAGCCTGGGCCTGCGCCTGATCCGCGCCCTGCTGCCGGTGAGCATGCTGTATGTGGGCAAGCTGATCATCGACGAGGCGGTGCGCCTGGCCGGCCTGCCCGGTGACTTCCCGGCGCTGGAGCAGGCCCTGGCCAGCGGCCTGCTGACCCCGCTGCTGTGGCTGCTGGCCGCCGAATTCGGCCTGGCCATCGCCGCCGACCTGCTCGGCCGCCTGGTCAGCTATGCCGATGCCATGCTCGGCGAGCTGTTCACCAATACCAGCTCGGTGGCGCTGATGGAGCACGCCGCCCGCCTGGACCTGGAAGACCTGGAAGACCCGGAACAACAGGACCGCCTGGAGCGCGCCCGGCGCCAGACTTTGGGCCGTTCCAGCCTGATGAGCCAGCTGTTTGGCCAGGTGCAGGATGTGATCACGGTGATCAGCCTGGCCGTGGGCCTGGTGGTCTACGCGCCGTGGCTGATCGTGCTGCTGGCCCTGGCCCTGGTGCCGGCCTTCATCGGTGAGTCGCACTTCAACACCCTGGGCTATTCGCTCAATTTCCACTGGACCCCGGAGCGCCGCCAGCTGGAGTACATCCGCCAGACCGGTGGCAGCGTGGAAACGGCCAAGGAAGTGAAGATCTTCGGCCTGCACCAGTTCCTGATCGCGCGCTACCGGGTGCTGGCCGAACGCTTCTACCTGGCCAACCGCGCCCTGGCCCGCCGCCGCGCCCTGTGGGGCAGCGCCCTGGCCGCGCTGGGCACGGCCGGTTACTACCTGGCCTATGCCTATATCGCCTGGCGCACCGTGCGTGGCGAGTTTTCGGTCGGCGACCTGACCTTCCTGGCCGGCAGCTTCGCCCGCCTGCGCCAGTTGCTGGAAGGACTGCTGGTCGGGTTTTCCCAGGTGGCCAGCCAGGCCCTGTACCTGGATGACCTGTTCTCGTTTTTTGCGATCCAGCCGGAAATCGACTCCGGGCCCGATGCGCTGCCGGTACCGGCGCCGATCCGGCAAGGCTTTGTGTTCCAGGACGTGGGCTTTTGCTACCCCGGCTCCAGCAAGTGGGCGGTGCGCCACCTGAGCTTCGAGCTGCACGCCGGTGAAGTGCTGGCCCTGGTCGGTGAGAACGGCGCCGGCAAGACCACCCTGGTCAAGCTGCTGGCCCGCCTGTACGACCCGGATGAGGGTCGCATCCTGCTCGATGGCCGCGATCTGCGCGACTATGACATCGACAGCCTGCGCGCCAGCCTCGGGGTGATCTTCCAGGACTTCGTGCGTTACCACCTGACCGCGGCCGAGAACATCGGCGTCGGCCAGGTCGATGCCATGGATGACCGTGCCCGGATCGAGGCGGCGGCGCATCGCGGCATGGCCGACGAAGTGATTGCCGGCCTGCCTGATGGCTACGAGCAGATTGTCGGGCGCCGTTTCCGCCAGGGGGTGGACCTGTCCGGCGGGCAGTGGCAGAAGATCGCCATCGCCCGTGCCTACATGCGCGACGCCCAGGTGATGATCCTGGACGAACCCACCGCCGCGCTGGATGCGCGCAGTGAATTCGAGGTCTTCCAGCGCTTCAAGGAGCTTTCCGACGGGCGTACCGCGGTGCTGATTTCCCACCGCTTTTCCTCGGTGCGCATGGCCGACCGCATCCTGGTGCTGGGCGATGGCCGGGTCGAGGCGTCGGGCACCCACGATGAGCTGATGGCCGCCGGTGGCCGCTACGCCGAACTGTTCGAGCTGCAGGCCGAGGGCTATCGCTGAACGGCTGGCAAGGACTGGTGCAGGGCTTGGGGTAGAATCCCCGGGTTGACTCACCGTGTAATCAAACCATGTCTGCTGCTTACGGCTACGAGACCGTGCTTGAGGTCCACCACTGGACCGATGCCTATTTCAGCTTCACCACCACCCGCGATACCGGCTTCCGTTTCGAAAACGGCCAGTTCGTGATGATCGGCCTGGACAACGAGGTCGAAGGCGGCCGCCCGCTGCTTCGCGCTTATTCCATCGCCAGTGCCAACTGGGAAGAGCAGCTGCACTTTTTCTCGATCAAGGTGGCCGACGGCCCGCTGACCTCGCGCCTGCAGCACCTCAAGCCCGGCGACAAGGTACTGGTGGGCAAGAAGCCGACCGGTACCCTGCTGATCACCGACCTGCACCCGGGCAAGCACCTGTACCTGCTGGGTACCGGTACCGGTCTGGCG
Organism: Stenotrophomonas ginsengisoli; assembly: GCF_001431485.1. Taxonomy (GTDB): domain Bacteria; phylum Pseudomonadota; class Gammaproteobacteria; order Xanthomonadales; family Xanthomonadaceae; genus Stenotrophomonas; species Stenotrophomonas ginsengisoli. Next base: position 43,307 of record NZ_LDJM01000012.1, read on the forward strand.
CCGTGGCTGTCCATCGTCAAGGACCCGGAAACCTATGAGCGCTTTGAAAAAGTGATCATCTGCCACGGCGTGCGTTTTGAAAAAGACCTGGCCTACCGCGAGTACTTTGAAAAGACCCTGCCCGATGACGAGATCCTGGGCGACATCGTGCGCGACAAGCTGCTGTATTACCCGGCCGTCACCCGCGAGGATTTCATCAACCAGGGCCGCCTGACCACGCTGATGGAAAATGGCGACATGCCGCGTGCGCTGGGTCTGCCGGATTTTGACCCGGCCAACGACCGCTTCATGATCTGCGGCAGCCCGCAGATGCTGGCCGACCTGCGCCGTGTGCTCGATGCCCGCGGTTTCGAGGTTTCCCCGCGTATCGGCCAGCCCGGCCATTATGTGTTCGAGCGCGCCTTCGTCGAAAAGTAAGACCAACGGCCGCTTAACGAAAATCGCCGCACCTCTTATAGTGAATGGGCCGGGTCATGAAGACCCGGCCCATTTTCTTCAGGGGATAGTTGTCATGGGATCGAGCAGCTCCCGCGCCGGTTTTGTCGAAAATCAGCGCATTGAACTCCACGCAGAAAAAGCCCGCTGCGAGCAGGCCATCCATCAGGCCCAGGCCGGCGTGGATGCCGCCTATCGCGCCGCCGAGCAGGCCGTTGTGGCCATGCGCGCGCCCTGGGATGCCGCCCTGGCCGACCAGGAAAAGAAAATCCGCAAGGACGCCAGCAGGAACAGCCTGCTGCCGGCGCTGACCCTGACCGCCGCCGTCAGTGGCAAGCGCAGCCTGTTGCTGTGGATTGCCCTGGCCGCGGCGATGTACTTCTTCGGCACGCCACTGCGCCTGCTCCAGCTGGACCTGCTGTTGTATGCCCCGGGGTATTACATCGACGCCCTGATTCCGCTGCTGGCCTATGCCGGCCTGGTCTGGCTGGGCCGTTCGCGCCTGATCAAGCGCCGCGCCTCCAGCAGCCTGGCCCAGCTGCGGCAGTTGGCCGGCTACCGTCTGCAGGCCCTGGCTTTTGGCGACAAGTACACCGATGGCCGCAAGCACCCCTACCCGGCGGTGCGGGTACCGGCATCCAACCCGGCCGATCCCTCGCTGTCCTGGACACTGAACAACAAGCACGACTATTCCAATGCCGTGTTCGTCGGTTTCACCGACGAGCTGGACAAGGACCCGCTGGCCCTGGTCTGCCTGCCCTACAACAACCAGCCCGCTGATCTGTGCCCCATCCGTCAGATCGATGAGCTGTCTGCCGTGGCTGGCGGCGTGGCCGAGCTGGCCAGCGCCGGCCTGAACGCCCATGCCGGGGCCATCGCCGCCCTGCAGCAGGCCTGCGTACCGTTGCAGCGTGAGCAGCAGCGCCTGGCCGTGGTGCAGACCCGCCTGCAATCGCTGCTCAAGGTGGAGAAGAACTGGCAGGACGTGGCCATGCCGGCCGACACCCTGGAAACCATCATCCAGCTGGTGGACCGCTTTGCCGCCGGCATCCCGCCGCTGCCCAAGGGCATGCTGCTGTGGGGCCCGCCGGGCACCGGCAAGACCCTGATCGCGCGCAAGCTGGCCGAGCACGTTGACTGCCACTTCAAGGCCGTGACCATTGCCGACCTGAAGGCCGAATACATCGGCCAGACCGGGCCCAAGGTCAAGAGCCTGTGGGAGGAGTGCCGCAGCAAGGCACCGACCATCCTGTTCGTGGACGAATGCGAAAGCGCCTTTGCCCGCCGTGGCGGTGGCGATACCGATGCCTTCGGCAACGAGCTGGTGCAGACCTTCATTGCCGAATGGGATGGCTTCAACCAGGGCAGCGGCAATGTGCTGGTGATCGGCGCCACCAACCGCCGCGAGCTGATCGACGATGCGGTCATGTCGCGCTTCACCACCGCCATCGAACTGCCCGCGCCCAATGCCGAGGCCCGCGAGCGCATCCTCAATGCCGAGTTCGCCAAGGCGCGCCTGCCCTACCCGACCGATGCCCAGCTGGTACGCGAGACCAGCGGCATGTCCGGGCGTGACCTGGCCACCCTGGTGGCCAAGGTGATGTCCACCCACACCGGTGGCCAGCCGGCTTATGAGGACTTCATTGCCGCCGTGGCCCAGCTGCGCGGCAAGTCCTCCACCTCGGTGGAAGCACTGGGCTGGGATGACATCATCCTGCCGGCTGCCACCCGCCGCGAGTTTGAAAGCCTGGGCAAGGAACTGGTGCATGCCGAGGAACTGGCCCGGATGAACATGCCGGTGCCGCGCGGCATCCTGCTGTACGGGCCGCCGGGCACCGGCAAGACCCAGGTCGCGCGCGTGCTGGCCAGCCAGTCGGGGCTGTCGTTCATGGCCGCCTCGTCCTCGGACATCAAGTCGGGCAACCTGGGCAGCTCCGGGCAGAAGGTCAAGCAGTTGTTCGAAAAGGCGCGCACCCAGGCCCCGTGCATTCTGTTCCTGGACGAGCTGGACACCATTGCCCGCTCGCGTGACCGCGGCGATGTGATGACCACCGAGATCGTGGCCCAGCTGCTGCAGGAAATGGACGGCATCAGCACCAAAAAGGGCCAGGTATTCCTGCTGGCCGCGTCCAACCACCCGGACAGCATCGATTCGGCCCTGCTCTCGCGCCTGGAGCGCAAGATCATGATCGACCTGCCCGACCTGGACGCACGCCAGGCCATCCTGCGCCTGCAGCTGGCCGGCAAGCCGCTGGACTTCGAGCTGGACACCCTGCTGCCCGCGCTGGCCGCGGCCAGCGAAGGCAAGTCCGGCCGTGACCTGCAGTCGCAGGTGACCGCCGCCACCCGCCTGGCCCTGCAGCGGGCGATGATCGAGCACGGCGACCCGACCAAGGTGCAGATCACCGCGCAGGACCTGGCCTGCGAATTCGGCCTGGCCACACCGGCCTGATCAGGCCGGCCCGGGTCACGACTCAGTCAACAACGGCGCCCGAGGGCGCCGTTGTTGTATCCCGCCGGGTGGCCAGGTTCAGCCCAGCAAGGCCTGGATGCGTGCTTCCAGCGCCTGCGGGGTGGTGGCCGGGCCATGACGGCTGACCACCGCACCATCGCGGCCGATCAGGAACTTGCTGAAGTTCCACTTGATTGAGCGGGTACCCAGCACGCCGCGACGCTGGTCCTTGAGCCACTGCCACAGTGGATCGGCCTGGGGGCCGTTGACCTGGATCTTGGCGCTGAGCGGGAAGCTGACACCGTAATCGAGCCGGCAGAACTGCTGGATCTGCGCCGCATCGCCCGGCTCCTGGCCCCTGAACTGGTTGCAGGGGAAGCCGATCACCACCAGACCGCGCTCGCGGTAACGCTGCCACAGCGCCTCCAGCGCGGTGTACTGCGGGGTGAAACCGCAGCGGCTGGCGACATTGACCAGCAACAGCGGCTGGCCGGCCCAGCGCGACAGCGGCAGGGGCGTGCCGTCCAGGGCGGTCAGGGTGAAATCGTGGGCAATGGCCATTGTCGGTACCTGTGCGGAAGATGGCCGTTGTCGGCGCGGCGGGCGATCGGGCGGCAAACTGTGCCATCGGTCATGATGAGACGTCCACCGCCATCGGGTAACCTCGACGGTCCAGTCATTCGAGGATTCCGCCTTGACCACCCGTCTTGCGCTTGCCCTGGCCCTGTCGCTGGGCCTGTCGGCCCCGGCCTACACCCTGGCCGCCCCGACCGCCGCCACCGCACCGGCCGCCAACCCGTTCTTCGCCGAAAGCACCCTGCCGCTGCACTACCCGGCTTTCGACAAGATCGCCGACAGCGACTTCGCCCCGGCCTTCGACGCCGGCATGGCCCAGGAACTGGCCGAGATCGATGCGATCGTCAACAACCCGGCCGCGCCGACCTTTGACAACACCATCATTGCGCTGGAAAACAGCGGCGCCATCTTCAACCGTGCCATGACCGTGTTCTCGGCCCTGGCCGGTGCCGACACCAATGACACCCGCAAGGCGCTGCAGACCCAGTACGCGACCAGGTTCGCCGCCCACCGCGATGCGATCGGCCTGAACGGCAAGCTGTTCGAGCGCATTGCCGCCCTGTATGACAAGCGCAACGAACTGGGCCTGGATGCCGAAGGCGTGCGCCTGGTCGAGCGCTACTACGAGAACTTCGAGCGCGGCGGTGCCAAGCTGTCCGAAGCGGACAAGGCCAAGGTGCGCACCATCAACGCCGAGCTGGCCGAGCTGGGGGCCAAGTTCAACCTCAACGTGCTCAACGAGGTCAATGCCTCCTACATCGTGGTCGACGATGTGGCCGAACTGGCCGGCCTGTCCGAGGGCCAGATCGCCGCCACCGCCGAAGCGGCCAAGGCCCGTGGCCTGGAGGGCAAGTATGTCATCGCCCTGCTCAACACCACCGGCCAGCCGCTGCTGAGCAACCTGGAAAACCGCGCCCTGCGCCAGCGCATCCACGAGGCCTCGGTCAACCGTGGCGCCAAGGGTGGCGAGTTCGACAACACCGCCCTGGTCTCGCGCATCATGACCCTGCGCGCAGAAAAGGCCGCCCTGATGGGCCAGCCGAACTTTGCCGCCTACGGCCTGGGCAACCAGACCGCCAAGACCCCGGAAGCGGTCAACGCCATGCTCGGCCAGCTGGCCCCGGCCGCGGTGGCCAATGCCCAGCGTGAAGCCGCCGACCTGCAGGCCATGATCGATGCCGAGCAGCAGGCTGCCGGCCAGCCGGGTTTCCAGCTGCAGCCGTGGGACTGGGCCTTCTACAGCGAGAAGGTGCGCCAGGCCAAGTACAACTTCGACGAATCCCAGCTCAAGCCGTACTTCGAGATCAAATCCGTACTGGAAGACGGCGTGTTCTTCGCCGCCGGCAAGGAATTCGGCCTGAGCTTCAAGCAGCGTACCGACCTGCCGGTCTACCACCCGGATGTCACCGTGTATGACGTGTTCAACGAGGACGGCAGCCAGCTGGCGATCTTCCTGTTCGACCCGTATGCCCGTGCTTCCAAGCGCGGCGGCGCCTGGATGAACTCGTATGTCAGCCAGTCCGAACTGACCGGCGACCTGCCGGTGGTGGCCAACCACCTCAACATTCCCAAGCCGCCGGCCGGCCAGCCGACCCTGCTGACCTGGGATGAAGTGACCACCACGTTCCACGAGTTCGGCCATGCCCTGCATGGCATGTTCTCCGACGTGAAGTACCCCAGCTTCTCCGGCACCTCGGTGCCGCGTGACTTCGTCGAGTTCCCGTCCCAGGTCAACGAGATGTGGGCCGACGAGCCGACCATCCTGGCCAACTACGCCAAGCACCACCAGACCGGTGCCGCGATGCCGCAGGCACTGCTGGACAAGGTGGTGGCCGCGGCCAAGTTCAACCAGGGCTTTGCCACCACCGAATACCTGGGCGCGGCCATGCTCGACCAGGCCTGGCACCAGATCAGCGCCGACCAGGTGCCGGCTGCCGATGGCGTGATTGCCTTCGAGCGCAAGGCCCTGGAAGATGCCGGCATCTACTACGCCCCGGTACCGCCGCGTTACCGCACCACCTACTTCAGCCACATCATGGGCGGCTATTCGGCCGGCTACTACGCCTACATCTGGTCTGAAGTGCTCGATGCCAACACCCAGAAGTGGTTCAAGGAAAACGGCGGCCTGACCCGCGCCAACGGTGACCACTTCCGCAAGACCCTGCTCTCGCGTGGTGGCAGCGCCGATGCGATGCAGATCTTCCGCGACTTTGCCGGCCACGAGCCGCAGATCCAGCCGCTGCTGGAAAAGCGTGGCCTGACCAGCGGCAACTGAGCCAACGTCAGGCAGCAAACAAAAAGGCCACCCGCTGCGCGGGTGGCCTTTTGCATGTGGCGCTCATCCGGCCTGCCCAGCGTGCAACTGCGCCACTGCAACCGGGCCCGCCGCTGGCGGCCTCAGACCGGGGCCGGGCTGTTGGCGAACAGGTGCCGGTACTTGGGCTCCAGATGCGGCAACAATACGTCCACCGGCACTTCCATGCTCTGGGTGCCGTCCGAATACGGGCCGACCTGGTAGGGCGGAAACACAAAGCGCAGGCCGCTGATCCGGCCCTGGCGATCCATCACCGGCAGGAACTGGCTGAAATTTTCAGCCTCCGGCTCGGTTCCCTCGCTGATCATCCGGCGCGCACTGCGCAGCAGTTCGGCCTGCTCCGTTGCCGACAGCTTGTCAGCCTGCAGACGGCTTTCCATCTGCTCCACCAGCCGCTGCTGCACATAGTCGGCGATCGCGGTGCGGCTGTCGGGTTGGCTGATCAACTCGTCGATGGGCAACAAACGCCCTTCCTGCTTGAGCCAGACAAAACGGGCCACCAACGGCTGCCCGTGGGCGCCCCCGGTGTAACGGCTGCCATCGGCCGATATGGCCATCAGATCAGGCGTGTCGGCACTGACGGTGAAGCTCAGGCTCAACTCGTACGGCACCCGCGGGGTGTCATTGCCCAGGCCATCCAGCGCCGATTGCAGCTCGGCCCGGGCGTGGTCGGCATAGTCCTGCATGACCTTGACCAGGCCCGCCGGCACAGCCGCATCATGCGGATAGCTGATGCCGATGATCTGGGTGGGCGAGGTCTGGATGACATCCACCATCTGCCCCTCGGCCGGCGTGGCCGCCACCGGGCCGGCCGCCGGCGGAGCGGACGTGGCACTGTCGGCCGCTTCATCGCGGCCATTGCAGGCCATCAGCAGCAATGCGCTGACCAGCCCGACCCCTGCCCCTGCATACTTGTTCATACAACCTCCGTGTACGTTGTGGATCAGTCTTCCAGCAGGTCCTGGTACTGCGGATGCCGACGCACCCAGGCCTGGGTGTAGCTGCAGCTGGCAACCACCGACAGGCCGGCATTGCGCGCATGCTCCAGCGCGTGCCGGTTCAGTTGCCCGGCAATGCCCTGGCCGGCAATCGCGTCCGGCACATGGGTGCTGGTGATGTCCATCTGGCTGCCGTGCAGCTGGTACTGCACCCAGGCCTGATGCCCCTGGTGTTGCAGGCTGAAACGGTGTTGCTCCAAGTCGTGCTCGATATCGCTCATGGCCGGGTAATACACAGGTGGGAGTGGGTGGATCGCAGCAGTATCTGCCCCGGACCTGCGCCACGATGTGAACACCGACACAGTCCAGTTGGCAGCCGTGCTGCGTCACTTTTGGACGTTTGCCCCAGTGTGCGCGTCCGTAAGTCGCTGTTTCAACGTTTTGGATGGCTGGCACGCTTCTTGCTCCATTTTCCCGACCACCGCCGAACCGGGGATGCCATGGACAGCAGCAACCAGACCCACCTGCCCGATCACAACCATAGCCTGCTGGAGGGATTGTTCCAGCTCACCGTCAGCGGCGCGGCGGACAGCCAGGACTTTGCGCTGATCGACCAGGAGGTCTACACCCGCCTGCTTGAGACCTACCCGCCGGCCGATCCGCGCTGACATCGTCGCCCCCTGCAACAAGGCCTCGTCAGAGACGAGGCCTTGTGCTTTTTCAGACCGGAGGCGAAGGCTCTCAGCCGAAACGGGGCAGCTGCGGGCTCATCAGGCTCTGCAGGAAGATGGCGAAGATGCCCGGCTCCATGCACAGCATGAACAGCACACCGAAAGCGGCACCGGCCAGGTGGGCGCTGTGGTTGATGTTGTCCCGGCCCTGCTTGTCCATCCAGATGCTGTAACCAACGTAGAACACCCCGTACACGATGGCCGGTACCGGGATGAACATGACAAAGATCCAGGTCCACGGCGCCAGCAGGATGTAGGCAAACAGCACCGCACTCACCGCACCGGACGCGCCCAGGCTGAAATAGTTGGGGTTGTCCTTGTTCTTCAGGTAGGTGGGCAGGATGGAAACCACCAGCGCGGCCAGATAGAACAGCGGGAAGGTCAGGATCGAGCCGCTGAGCCGGGTCATCACCTGCTCGATCAGGCCGCCGAAGAAGAACAGCGTGATCATGTTGAAGATCAGGTGCATCCAGTCGGCATGGATGAAGCCGTAGCCGATCAGACGGTCGTACTGGCGGTGGCGGCTGATCGCCGGCGGCCACAGGATCAGGCGGTCAACCAGCCGGCGGTTGTTGAATGCCTGCCAGCTCACCAGCGCGGTGATGGCAATGATCAGCCAGGTAAACGGGGATTGCATGCTCGGCTTCCTTACGCGGCGCGGTAGTTGTCCACGGCCTTGTAGGTCCGTGCATACAGACCGAAGGCAATGGCGGCAATGAAGGCAAAGCCGGCGAAGAAGAACATCAGGAAGGCCGCCTCGCTCAGGCCGGTGCTGGCGATCTTGTCGGTGACCCCCTGGTTGCGCACGGCCGCATTGGACAGCAGCACCCACAGGTTGCCGATGGTGGTGGTCAGGTTCCAGAAGCTCATCACCACGCCCTTCATCGTCGCCGGGGCCTGGCTGTAGGCGAACTCCAGGCCGGTGGCCGAGACCAGCACCTCACCGAAGGTCAGCAGTGCGTAGGGCAGGATCTGCCAGAAGATGGACAGGGCGCTGCCGCCATCCATCACCACCTGGATGCCACCGACCACGATCCAGGCCAGGCCGGAGAAGGCGATACCGGCGGTCATCCGGCGCAGCGCGGTCGGCTCCATGCCGAAACGGCGCAGCATCGGGTACAGGACCAGGTTGTTGAACGGGATCAGGATCATCACCAGCAACGGGTTCAGCGCCTGCATCTGCGAGGCGGTGAACCAGGACGGCATGACCATCTGCTGGCCCTGCAGCACCCAGGTCGAGGCCTTCTGGTCAAACAGGGAGAAGAACGGGGTGGTCAGGGCGAAGATCACCAGCACCTTCATCACCGAGCGCACGCCATTGACCGCCTCGGCCGGGTGCACGCCGCGGGCACGTTCCAGCTGCAGCATGGCGCCACCGCCGATGCCGGCCAGGATCGCCACCAGGGCCAGACACAGGCAGATCACGATGCCCAGCTTGGGCACCAGCAGCATCGAGCCCATCGCCGCCAGCACGCCGGCCACGGCCAGCCACAATCCGGCACGGCCCTGCCCCGGTGCCTGGGCAAACAGCGCGGTGCGGACCACATTGCCGAACGAATGCGGGTCCTTGGGCGGCAGCGGCACCAGCACGTATTTCTTGCGCCCCAGCCAGAAGATCAAGGTTGCGATGAACATCAGGATGCCCGGGATGCCGAACGCCCAGGCCGGGCCGAGATGCTTCAGGGCCAGCGGGATCAGCAGCGAGGCAAACAACGAGCCGAAGTTGATGATCCAGTAGAAGGCATCGAACACGACCTTGGCCAGGTGCTTGTTGGACTGGTCGAACTGGTCACCCATGAACGAGGCCACCAGCGGCTTGATCCCGCCGGCACCGAGCGCGATCAGACCCAGGCCCACCATGAAACCGGTGCGCGAGTCCTCGAACAAGGCCAATGCGGCATGGCCGGCGCAGTAGATCAGCGAGAACCAGAGGATGGTGTGGTACTTGCCGAAGAACTTGTCGGCCAGCCAGCCACCGAGCAGCGGGAAGAAATACACGCCGATCATGAAGCTGTGCATGATGTCCTTGGCCTCGGCCGCACGGCCTTCGGCGGTGATCTCCTGCAGCAGCAGCGAGGTGATCAGGAACTGGACAAGGATGTTGCGCATGCCGTAGAAGCTGAAGCGTTCGCAGGCTTCATTGCCAATGATGTACGGGATCTGGCGCGGCATCTTGCCGGTTGCGGCCGGCACGGTTGCGGGGGTCGTCATGGAACTGGCGATCCTGGAAATTCGAAGCTGCAAAGACTACCGCATATCGGCACCGGCTTCGCCGCCGATTGCACATTGCCTGCACCCGGCAAAACCGATACTGCCCGCCTCTGTCTGCCCTGCTCCCACATGCGCCCAAGCCCGTTCACCTGCCTGCTGGCCAGTTGCTGGTTGTGGACCAGCCTGCCGGCCGTTGCCCAGCCAGATTCACTGGTCGTGGCCAACCTGTCCCTGCCGGCCAGCGTCTGGCCCGGGCAGCGCGAGGCAGTGATCGAGCTGCTCGGCCATGCCGGCGTTGATGTGGTGCTGATCCAGCAGGTGCGCAGCCATGACCGGCAAGCGCCGGAAATCTGCAACCTGGCCGTGCCGCTGCAGATGCACTGTGACTTTGTCAGTGCCGACCCGCCCAGCCTGGCCACGCGCCAGGGCCTGGCCATGCTCAGCCGCCGGCCCATCGTCGAGGACGGTGCCAGCCTGCTGCATGGCGAGGATGGCAGTGCGCCGGTGGCGGCCGGCTACTGGCGCCTGCAAATCGGCACACAGGCCATCAACCTGTACAGCGCCAGCCTGGCCAGCGGCCAGCGTCTGCAGCAGCGCCGCCAGCGCCAGGCCAGCGATCTGCGTGACTGGATGGCCAGCCATGATCCGGCCCTGGCCAACGTGGTCGTTGCACGCTTTGGCTCGCGCCATGCCGAACTGCTGCAACTGATGCCCGGGCTGGGCACGGCGCGCAAGTCACTCGGGCCGGAACAGGCCCATGGCCTGGATGTGCTGTACCCGCCGGAGCGCCTGCGCCTGAAGGCCAGCACCGTGCTCGAGCTGCATGGCCCGGCCCCGCCCGGCGACGACCCGGCCAACACGCCGGCCGCACAGCCGCCACAGATGCTGGGCATCGTGGTCGAGCTGGAACTGCCGGCCGCGCCCTGAGCCAGCGCGTGCGATTGACGGCAAAAGCCGGCCCGCAAAACAACAAGGCCGGGAAATCCCGGCCTTGTCCTCAACTACGCAGCACCTGCAACTCAGGCAATGGCGGCCTGGTAGCGGGCTTCCACGGCGTTCCAGTCGATCAGGTTGTAGAACTGGCCGATGAATTCCGGGCGACGGTTCTGGTACTTCAGGTAGTAGGCGTGTTCCCACACGTCGATGGTCAGCACCGGGGTGCGGCCTTCCATCAGCGGGCTTTCCTGGTTGCCGGTCTTTTCGATGACCAGCTTGCCGTCGGTGGTCACGCTCAGCCAGGCCCAGCCGGAGCCGAACTGGGTGGTGGCGGCCTTGGTGAACTCTTCCTTGAACTTCTCAAAGCCGCCGAGCTGCTCGTCGATGGCCTTGGCCAGCGCGCCGACCGGAGCGCCACCGGCGTTCGGGCCGATCACGTCCCAGAACAGGGCGTGGTTGGCATGGCCACCGCCCTGGTTGCGCACGCCCTGCTGCAACGGCTGCGGCAGTTCGGCGACCTTGCGCAGCAGGTCTTCGATGGCCATGTCGGCGTATTCGGTGCCTTCCAGCAGCGCATTGAGGTTGTTGACGTAGGTCTGGTGGTGCTTGCCGTGGTGGATTTCCACGGTCTGGGCATCCATGAACGGCTCAAGGGCGTCGCTGGCAAACTTCAATGCGGGCAGGCTATGTGCCATGGGGAATTCTCCTGGTGGTGCGGGTGACATCGGCAGGCTGCCGATTCGTGCCTACCAATGGTAGGGATGACGGGCCAACTTACCAAGGGTGGGATCAAGGAAAGTTCTGTTCCCCCCGGCCGGGCAAGACGGCAGGACACCGATTTGCCGATAATCCCCGGTATTCCGCACCACGGTACCGTCATGGGCAAACGATCCAACCACAACAAGGGCCGCAAGAGCCCATTGGCACTGGCTGCCACCGCCATCATCGGCCTGGCCGCGCTCTGGCTCGGGGTCAACCCGGACCAGTTGCGCAACAACCCGGGGCAGGCAGTGGAGCAGATCGGCCAGGCCGTCAGCCAGGGCCGCCAGGCCGATGCCGCCACCCAATCGACATCTGCCACCGAGGCGGGCACCGGCGACGATACGGCGGCCGATGCCAAGGACTGGCCGGCCTTCCTGAGCGAGCAGGCGCGCCAGACAGTCGGGCTGATCCAGCGTGGCGGCCCCTACCCCTACCGCCAGGACGGCACCACCTTCGGCAACCGCGAGAAACGCCTGCCGCAGCGCCAGCGCGGCTGGTACCGCGAGTACACCGTGGATACCCCCGGCCTGAGCCACCGTGGCCCGCGCCGCATCGTCACCGGCGGCCATCCCCCCACCGAGTGGTATTACACCGAAGACCATTACGACAGCTTCCGCCAGTTCACCCCGCCTGCCGCCCGGAGCCATTGATGTCCACCGATACCTTCAATCCAGCCGATGCGCCGCAGCCTGTGGCCGGCAACGGCCTGCGCCAGGTGCCGCTGGCCCTGCTGCCTGAACTGGCCGACGCGGCCTGGCGCGCCGGCTTCCTGATCAGCCACGTGGCCCTGGCCGGGGTGGATGACAAGGCCGGCCTGCTGGCCGCCTGTGCCGATGGCCTGGCCTTCCCGCCCGGGCTGGGCGGCAACTGGGATGGCCTGGCCGATGCCCTGGACGACCTGTCCTGGCTGGACGGCGACCACCACGCCATCCTGATCGACGGGGCTGCGACCTTGCGCGCGCAGGCGCCGCAGGTACTGGCCACGCTGACGCAGATCATCGCCGAGGTGGCCGCACAGCGTGCCGCCGCCGGCCTGCCCTTCCAGGTGTTCCTGTGCGATGAGCCGATGCCCACGCAGGCCGGTTGAGACGGCCTGCACCGCGCCTTGAACGGCGGACAAAAAACAACGGCCCGGCAGTGTGACTGCCCGGGCCGTTGTTGTGTTTGCTGCAGCCAGAGGCTGGGCGGGGTCAGGCGTCCAGCTGTTCCCAGCGGGCGTAGGCGGCATCCAACTTTTCCTGGGCCTTGGCCATCTGCTGGGTGTGGGCGGTGACCTCGGCGCTGGAGCGGGTGTAGAAGGCCGGGTCATTCATGGCCGCGGTCAGCCCTTCCACATCCAGTTCCAGCTGCTCGATCAGCGCCGGCAGCTGTTCCAGCTCACGCGCATCCTTGTAGCTGAGTTTCTTCTTCGCTGCGGCCGGCGCCGGGGCAGCGGCGGCCGGCGCGGCGGCCGGCTTGGCCACAGCGGGCGCGGCCGGGGCGGCACTGGCCTGGCTGCGCTGACGCAGCCAGTCGTTGTAGCCACCCACGTATTCGCCGATCACCCCGTCGCCTTCCATCACCATGGTCGAGGTGACCACGTTGTCGATGAAGTCACGGTCGTGGCTGACCAGCAGCAGGGTGCCGGTGTACTCGCCCAGCAGCTCTTCGAGCAGCTCCAGGGTTTCCACGTCCAGGTCGTTGGTCGGTTCGTCCATCACCAACAGGTTGGACGGCTGGGCGAACAGCTTGGCCAGCAGCAGGCGGTTGCGCTCACCACCGGACAGGCGGGTGATCGGCGCACGTGCGCGCTCGGGGGTGAACATGAAGTCCTGCAGGTAGGCATGCACATGCTTGCGCTTGCCGTTGATCTCCAGGAAGTCCGCGCCCTCGGCCACGTTCTCGATCGCGCTCCAGTCCTCGCGCAAGGTGGCCCGGTACTGGTCGAAATAGGCGATCTGCAGGTTGGTGCCGGTACGCACCTCGCCGCTGGCCGGCTGCAGGTCGCCGAGCATCAGCTTGAGCAAGGTGGTCTTGCCGCTGCCGTTGGGGCCGATCAGGCCGATCCGGTCACCGCGCATCACCAGGGTGGAGAAGTCCTTGACCATGGTGCGCGCACCGAAGGCGAAGTTGACGTCCTTCAGCTCGATCACCTTCTTGCCCGAATTCTCGGCAACGGCGGCCTCCATGCGTACATTGCCGCCCAGTTCACGGCGCTGCCCGCGCTCCACACGCATCGCCTTGAGGCGGCGCACGCGGCCTTCGTCACGGGTACGGCGGGCCTTGATGCCCTGGCGGATCCACACTTCTTCCTGGGCCAGCAGCTTGTCGAAACGGGCGTTCTCCTGGGCCTGGGCGTTCAGACGCTCTTCGCGGCGGCGCTCGTAGTTGGCCCAGTCGCCCGGCCAGCTGGTGACCTGGCCGCGGTCGATCTCGACGATGCGGGTAGCCAGGGCACGCAGGAAGCGGCGGTCATGGGTGACAAACACCACGCAGCCATTCCAGCCCTTGAGGAAGGCTTCCAGCCAGTCGATGGCCTCGATGTCCAGGTGGTTGGTCGGCTCGTCCAGCAGCAGCACGTCCGGCGCGGCCACCAGGGCACGGGCCAGCAGCACGCGGCGCTTCATGCCGCCGGACAGGCGCTCGAACTGCAGCTCACCGTCCAGTTCCAGCTTGGTCAGGGTTTCGGTCACGCGCTGGTCCAGGGCCCAGCCGTCGGCCGCTTCGATCTTGCCCTGGACCTCGGCCATGGCATCGGCGTCAAATTCCTCGGCATGGCTGAGGCGGTGGAAATCGGCCAGCCACTGGCCCAGCTCGCCCAGGCCGTCGGCCACCACGTCAAACACGCTGCCGGCCGCGCCGTGCGGCACTTCCTGCTCCAGGCGGGTGACACGCACGCCGTGCTGGACGCGGATCTCGCCGTCATCGGGCTTGAGCTCGCCGGCCATCAGCTTCATCAGGGTGGATTTGCCGGCGCCGTTGCGGCCGATCAGGGCGATACGTTCGCCCGGTTCGATCGACAGTTCGGCTTTTTCCAGCAACAGCGGGCCGCCGACGCTGTAGTCGACGTTTTGGAGAGTGATCAAAGGCATGGGCGCCATTGTACGGGTTGGGCAGCCGATGCGCGCCGTTGGCGTCAGTGGTCCAGGCCCAGCAAGCGGGCCAGGGCGGGCGGGCGTTGCCGCTGCGGATGCTCCAGCAACCACAGGGTGCGCCGCAACGGCGGCAGGGGCAACGCAACGGTGGCCAGGGTGCCATCGGCCAACGCGCCGGCCACGGCCGATTCGGGCACACAGGCCACCCCGGCCCCCTGCTGCGCGGCGGCCACGATTGCCGGGGTGCTGGCCAGGGTCAACGCCTGCACCCGGCCACCGAGCAGGGGCAGCAATTGCTGGTCGAACAACTGCCGGGTGCCCGAGCCGGGCTCGCGCAGCAGCCAGCGCATCCGTCCCAGCGCGTCCAGGCTGCCGGGCAGCCGTGCCGGCGCGGCCACCACCTGCAGGCTGTCGTGCCGCCACGGGGTCATTTTCAACTCAGGCAGCGGGCTGATCCCTTCCACCAGGCCGGCATCGACCTGCATCCGGGCCACGGCGCGGGCCACCTGCGCGGTATTGGCGATCTGCAGTGAGAGCCGGCTGTCCGGTTGTGCCTGCAGGAACGCGGCCAGAAGCGGTGGCAGCAGGTGGTTGCCCAGGGTGCTGCTGGCCGCCAGCTGCAGATGCACCGCGCCCAGCGGATCGGCCATGGACTGCTCCAGGGCCTGTGCATCGGCGAGCAGGCCGCGCGCGCCGGCCAACAGGCCACGGCCTTGGGCATTGATCTGCAGGCCGCGCCCGATGCGGTCGAACAACGGGCTGTCCCAATGCCCCTCCAGCTCCTTCAAGGCCGCACTGACGGCGGACTGTGACAGGCCCAGCGCCTGACCCGCCGCCGTGGTGCTGTGGTGATCGGCGATGGCAACAAAGGCCTGGAGCTGGCGCAGGGTAAGGCGCATGCAATCAACCAAAATAAAAGGTAGGTATCAGAAAATATATTCGTTTTACAGGTTGATTGTGCGGGCGCAGGCTGCCCCACTCCTCAAGCGTGAGAATCGTCATGCCACATTCCAGCCGCAGCCAGCTCCTGCCATCGCCCCTGCTCCGCTACCTGCCGGGCCTGGTCTTGACCGGCCTGCTCGCCCTGGCCGCTACGGCCCTGGCCAACGTGGCCTGGCTGCAGGCACATGGGCTGGGTGCACTGACCCTGGCCATCGTGGCCGGCATCGTGCTGGGCAACACTGTCTACCCACGCTGGGCAGACGCTGCCCAGGCCGGCGTGGGTGTGGCCAAGCAATGGCTGCTGCGGGCCGGCATCGTGCTGTATGGCCTGCGCCTGACCCTGGATGACATTGCCGGCATCGGGGTGGCCGGGGTGGTGCTGGATGCGCTGATGTTGACCAGCACCTTCGCCCTGGCCTGCTGGCTGGGCCGCCGTGTGCTCAAGCTGGACCTGCAGACGGTGCTGCTGATCGGCGCCGGCAGCTCGATCTGCGGTGCCGCCGCGGTGCTGGCCAGCGAACCGGTGGTCAAGGCGCGCAGCGAACAGGTGGCAGTGGCCGTGGCCACCGTGGTCATCTTTGGCACCCTGGCCATGTTCTGCTACCCGCTGCTGTGGCACTGGGGCAGCAGCGCCGGCTGGCTGGGCCTGGACGCGTCCGGTTTCGGCCTGTACACCGGCGCCACCATCCACGAAGTGGCCCAGGTCGTGGCCGCCGGCCGCGCCGTCGGGCCCGAAGCGGCCGATACCGCGGTGATTGCCAAGATGGTGCGGGTGATGATGCTGGCCCCGTTCCTGCTGGCCCTGTCGCTGTATCTGGCCCGCCGCCGGGGCAGCCCGTCCGCCACCCCGGCCAATGCCTCCACCCGTCTGCACATCCCCTGGTTTGCCTTCGGTTTTCTGGCCATGGTCGGCTTCAATTCTCTGGATCTGCTGCCCGCTGCCTGGGTGCAGGGCCTGCTGCAGCTGGATGGCTTGCTGCTGGCCATGGCCATGGCTGCCCTGGGCCTGACCACCCACGTCAGCGCCCTGCGCCGGGCCGGCGCTGCCCCGCTGCTGCTGGCCCTGCTGCTGTTTGTCTGGCTGCTGGCCGGCGGTCTGGCCCTTGCCCGTGCAATCAACTGCCTGTGGTGAAGCACGGCAGCCCGTCATCTGCGAAAATGGGCCATGAGCGACTTCTCCTCCCTTCCGCTGAACCCAGCGCTGCGCCCCGGCCTTGATGCCCTGGGCTATACCTCCATGACCCCGGTGCAGGCCAATGCACTGCCGGTCATCCTTGAAGGCCGTGACCTGATCGCACAGGCCCCGACGGGCAGCGGCAAGACCGCGGCCTTCGGCCTGGGCCTGCTCAACCGCCTGGACCTGGGCGTCAGCCGCACCCAGGCCCTGGTCCTGTGCCCGACCCGCGAGCTGGCCGACCAGGTCGGCGCCCAGCTGCGCAAACTGGCTACCGGCATTGCCAACCTCAAGCTCTCGGTACTGACCGGCGGTGTCTCGCTGGACCCGCAGATCGCCTCGCTGCAGGCGCATGATCCGCTGGTGGTGGTGGGCACTCCCGGCCGTGTGCAGGAACTGGCGCGCAAGCGTTTCCTCAACCTGGGACAGGTGCGCACCTTCGTCCTGGACGAAGCCGACCGCATGCTGGACATGGGCTTTGCCGAGCCGATCGCCGAGCTGGCCGGGCGTACCCACAAGGAGCGCCAGAGCCTGTTGTTCTCGGCCACCTTCCCCGAGGAAATCCGCGAGCTGGCCCGTGACCTGTTCAACGAGCCGGTCGAAGTGACCGTGGAAGGCGACCAGCACGCACCGGACATCACCGAGCTGTTCTGCGAGGCCGAACCGGCCCTCAAGCAGAAGGCGCTGGCCGGCGTACTGCTCAAGTACACCCCCGAATCGGCGGTGGTGTTCTGCAACACCCGCAAGGATGTGGACGAGGTGGCCCGCTCGCTGCAGGAGTTTGGTTTCTCGGCCCTGTCCCTGCATGGCGAGCTGGAACAGCGTGACCGCGAGGAAGTGCTGGTGCGCCTGGCCAATCGCAGCTGCAACGTGCTGGTGGCCAGTGACGTTGCCGCCCGCGGCCTGGACGTGGAAGAGCTGGCCATGGTCATCAACTACGAGTTGCCGACCGACCCGGAAAGCTACCGCCACCGCATCGGCCGCACTGGCCGCGCCGGTGCCACCGGCATGGCGATCAGCCTGGTTGCCGCCCGTGAGCGCCATCGCGCCACCGCGCTTGAAGAGCTGGCCGGGCAAGCATTGAACTGGCAGAAGACCCCACTGGCCACCGCCCGCCCGGCCGAACTGCCGCAGGCGGCGATGGTCACCCTGCGCATCGATGGCGGCAAGACCGACAAGCTGCGTGCCGGCGACATCCTGGGTGCACTCACCGGCGAGGCCGGGCTGGCCGGCAAGGCGATCGGCAAGATCGTGATCCAGCCCACCCGCTCCTACGTGGCCATTGCCCGCGAGCAGGTCGGCCGTGCCCTGGGCAAGCTGGAAGCCGGCAAGATCAAGGGCAAGCGCTTCCGCGTGCGCAAGCTCTGAACCTGCCGCTGACACGCATCAGTGGCAGCGCATGACAACAGCCGGCCTTACGCCGGCTGTTGTTGTTTCAGGCCTTGCCGGCGATGGCGTTCCACCCAGCACAGGCCGCAGACCAACAGCAGCACGCCGACGTACAGCGGCACGCCCGCACCGTGGTCAAACTGGCGATGCACGGCGAGCAGGTACAGGGCGTTGATCGCGGCCAGCCACCAGGCCAGGCCGGGATGTGCACGGCGCAGCGCCACCGCCGGCAACAGCGTCAGCCAGGCGCAGGCCAATGCCGTGGAGGCCAGGGCCGGGGCAAACTCGTAGACGTTGCAGACCAGCCACCAGGCACTCCAGCCCAACAGGGACGCCAACAGCAGCACCCACCCCAGTATCCGTACCGCCCGCGTACCCGGCCTGCTCACTGGAACAGTGCCACGCACTGGCGGCCACGCATCAGCAGGCGGCCATCGACATCCCAGACCTGCATCTGCTGGCTGGAGTAACCGTCAGCGGCGTACTGGCTGCTGCTGCGCAACAGGAACCACTGCCCGGCCGGCGGTGCACCGAGCAGGTCGAAGGACCAGTTGATCGAGCTCACCGGCGCCGGGCGCTGATAGGCAGTGAATGCCGCCGGCGGCAAGGCATCGGCCAGTGCCACCAGGGCCACCACGGGGTCGACATCGGCCGCATCCAGATGCCGGATCCAGGCCACGGTCTCCGGATTGTCGGCTCCCGTCACCGGCAACGCACCGGCAGCTGGACGCAACTCGAAATTGGCCAGGAAGGCCGGCACCACGGCGCCCACATCCAGCTCGACAAACGGCGGCCGCTTGATCGCCGCGGCAAGCCCCTGGCTGGTCATGGCTGGATACGATTCAGGGCCGCGCACCGGCGGCGGCTGGGAAAAATCGTGCACCACCGCACTGGCCCGGGCCTGCGCAAACACCAGCGATACCCGTGCGGCCAGGCCATCCTCGCCGCTGACATCCACAGCCACATGGCTGACCGATTTGCCCATCCGCAATGGCTGCACCTGGTAGCGCAGCTGGCCGCTGGCCGGGCCGATGAAGCTGACCTGGGCCGAGCGCAGCGGCGGCAGGCCATCGGCAGTCAATGCGTGGGCTGCCGCCAAGGCGGTGGCGGTGGTGATCCCGCCATACGCGGTGCGCCCCTGCAGCCATTGCGGCGGCAGGCGCAGGCCTTGCACGGGGTCAAAATCCAGCAACAGCTCTCGTAGGGTCGGCATCACGGCACCGGGTAGATGGCGGCAGGCCTGCCAGACTAACCAATGGCGCCGGGCTTACACCACCAGGCTGGCGTGCAAGGGCACGCCCACCGGCCAGCGTGCACGCCCACCCAGGCCATCCAGTTCGATCAGGACCGCACCGCCGACCACTTCCAGCTGCAACTGGCGGGCCAGCGCCACGGTTGCGGCCAGGGTGCCGCCGGTGGCCAGGACATCGTCCACGATCAGCACGCGGGTGCCCGCCGGCAGCGCATCGGCCTGGATCTGGATGCAATCGCTGCCGTATTCCAGCGCATAGTGCTGGCTGACCACCGCACCGGGCAGCTTGCCCGGCTTGCGTACCGGCACGAACGGCAGGGCCATCTGCATGGCCATCGCGGTGCCCAGGATGAAACCACGCGCTTCCACGCCCAGTACCGCACCGATGCCGACGCGCTGCCACGGCGCCACCATCGAGGTCAGCGCCTGTGCGCGTGCCTGCGGATGGGCCAGCAAGGGGTTGATGTCCTTGAAGACAATACCGGGTCTGGGGAAATCAGCGACATCACGCAACTGCGCCGCCCAGGCGGGCATGTCCTGCATCGTCTTCATCGGTCGTGGTCACAGGGAATGAAGCGGCAGTGTACCCAGCCCTGGATGTATGCAGGCCCAGTCAGGAACTGCAGGACAACAGGCTGCATCCGGGCTGCTGGCGCAGGCCTGGCGGACAGATTGCGACCAGATCCGCCAGCGCGGGATCTTCCTGGTAAGGCTGCTGCAGGGCCTGCTGCAACCGCTGCAATGGCCCAAGATCACCACGGCCTGCCGCCTGGGCGGCGCGGTGCAGCAACCAGTTGCGCGGCAGCAACCACGGATTGACGGCATTCATGCCGGCGGCCCGCTGCGCCGGCTCCATCGCCTGGGCGGCAATGGCATCGCGGTAATCGGCCAACCAGGCCGACAGGGCCTGTTGGCTGTCGGCCAGTGCGGCCGGCGCCGCGGTGGCACTGGCCAGCAGCAGTGACGGGGTACTGGCCAGGGCATTGTCGCCACGCACCCGCGCCAGTGCCCGGTAGGCCATGCTCATGTCCAGCTCCGCCTGCGCCATCAATACCTCCCAACGCCGCTGCAGCTGCAGGGCGGCCGCATCCGGGGGCAAGCCCAGCTTGGCGCCGGCATCGCGCAGGCGGCAGCTGGCCAGGTGGCGGTCATAGGCCTGCAGGCCATCGGCCAGGGCCTGGCCATCGGTGCACAGCAGCGACAGGGCCTGGGCCAGTGCAGCCAGGTTCCAGCGCACCATCGCCGGTTGCGCGGCATAGCAATAGCGGCTGCCCGCATCGCTGGTGTTGGGGGTGTACAGCGGGTCGAAGCTTTCCATCCAGCCGAACGGGCCGTAATCGATGGTCAGCCCGGCCAGATGCATGTTGTCGGTGTTGAGCACACCGTGGACGAAGCCGACCCGCTGCCAATGCGCAACCAGCTCGGCACTGGCCACCGCCACCTCGGCCAGCAGCGCGGCAGCCGGCTCGGCATTGCCGGCCAGATGCGGGTAATGGCGGGCAATGCAGAAATCCAGCAGGCTCTGCAACAGGGCGCGGTCGCCGCGCGAGGCAGGCAGCTGCAGGCTGCCAAAGCGCAGGAAACTGCGCGCCACCCGGCAAACGATGGCGCCCGGCTCAGGGCGCGGATGGCCGTCATACAGCACATCACGCACCACCGGGGCACCAGTGCCCAGGAGGCACAGGGCATCGGTGGTGGGCACGCCCAGGCCGGCCATGGCCAGGCTGCACAGATATTCGCGCAGTGATGAGCGCAGCACGGCACGGCCGTCACCGGCACGCGAGAACGGTGTCGCACCGGCTCCCTTGAGCTGGATCTCCCAGCCCTGCCCCTGTGCATCAGCCAGTTCCCCCAGACTCAGGGCCCGCCCGTCACCGAGCTGACCGGCCCAGTGGCCGAACTGATGGCCACCGTAGTTGGCCGCCCACGGAGTCATGCCTTCATACAGGGCACTGCCGCCCATGACCTGGACAAACCCGGGTTCGCGCAACAGCGCCGGCTCAAGGCCCAGACGCGCTGCCACGGCAGGATCAAAGGCAAGCAGGCGCGCAGACGGCACCGGTGTCGGCCAGACAGCCGCCCAGGCAGCGCCATGCACCTGGCGTACGCCAGGCAGACGGTCCTGCTGCCCGTTCACCTGATCAATGAAACGGCCCTGTTGTTGCCACTGCATGGGCCCTCCGGCACTGCCTGCTACTTGTGTATTACGTATTTCATAAAGTGAATTACGCTACGCGCAAATCTGCCATAAAAGAACGCCGGCGCAAGCGCCGGCGTTCCGAACATTGCAGATGAACTGCAATATTACTGCGGCTGAACCTGGTCAGCCTGCATGCCCTTCTGGCCCTGCACGGCGACGAAGGTCACCTTCTGGCCTTCCTGCAGCGACTTGAAGCCGTTGCCCATGATGGCGCGGAAGTGCACGAACAGGTCCGGGCCGCTTTCCGGGGTGATGAAGCCGAAGCCCTTGGCGTCGTTGAACCACTTGACGGTGCCGGTCTGACGATCAGACATTTGCAAACTCCTGAAACTTGGTTGAAAAAAAATCGCAGCCATCGACAGATGGCCGAGACTGAGTTGCAGGTTGGCAAAGCGGATCGATGTTCAGCCGCGTGAGCGGTGCGACACCAGGCCACGATTTACGGTGACCCTGACAAACACAGTAAGTGCACCATACGCGGCTTTTATCGAAAAAGCGACAACCGGGGGCAAAGAATTTGGTTTGTTCAGCCAATATCACGCTGCACCGGCTTTCGCCGGGCCTGCCCGGTACACTTGGCACCTGTCATCTGGATCCACCTTTCATGGCCCTGACCGCCACCGTGCGCCGAGTTGCGCTGAACATCAGCGACATTGACCGCGGCTACTACAACGAGCACCAGCTCACCTACGCCCAGCACCCTTCCGAGACCGATGAGCGCCTGATGGTGCGCATTGCCGCCTTCGCCCTGCTCGCCGACGAGCGCCTGCTGGCCGGCGCCGGCCTGAGCAACGAGGACGAGCCGGACCTGTGGAAGCACGACTACAGCGGCCAGATCGATACCTGGCTGGACCTGGGCCAGCCGGACCCGACCCGCGTACGCAAGGCCTGCAACCGCGCCACCCATGTGGTGGTGGTCAATTACGGTGACCAGGGTGCACAGGTGTGGTGGGACAAGAACCACAATGCCCTGTCGCGGCATGACAACCTGACCGTGGTCGGTTTCGACGGCGCCACGGTCCAGGCCCTGGGCCAGCGCATCGCCCGCAGCATGCGCTTTGACGTGCTGATCCAGGACGGCGAGATGCAGCTGATCGGTGGCGACGAACAGTTCGAGCCGCTGACCATCATTCCCCACTGGCGCAAGCGCGAGGCCTGAAGTGGCGGTCATTGACAGTGATGTGCTGGTCATCGGCGCCGGCGCCGCCGGCCTGTTCGCGGCCCTGACCGCCGGCCAGCGTGGCCGCCGGGTGCAGGTGATCGACCACGCCAACAAGGTAGGCAAGAAGATCCTGATGTCCGGCGGTGGGCGCTGCAACTTCACCAATACCGGCACCACCGCGGCCAACTACCTGTCGGCCAACCCGCACTTCTGCAAGTCGGCGCTGGCCCGCTACACCCCGGCCGACTTCATCGCCCTGGTGGAAAAGCACCGCATCGCCTACCACGAGAAGGAACTGGGCCAGCTGTTCTGCGACACCTCGTCCAAGGCGATCGTGCGCCTGTTGCTGGACGAGTGCGCCCAGGCCGGGGTGCAGGTACGCACCGACACCGCCGTGGAGGCAATCGAAACCATTGCCGATGGCTGGCAGCTGCGCACCAGCAACGGCGTGTACACCGCCCGCTCGCTGATCGTGGCCACCGGCGGTTTGTCGGTGCCGACCATGGGCGCCACCGGTTTCGGCTACGAGATCGCCAAGCGCTACGGCCACAGCGTGCTGCCCACCCGTGCCGGGCTGGTGCCGCTGACGTTGTCCGGCAAGCCACTGGAACGCTTCGACGGCCTGTCCGGCGTGGCCCTTGAGGTGGAGGCGCAATGCGGCAAGGCCAGTTTCCGCAACCAGCTGTTGATCACCCACCGAGGCATCTCCGGCCCGGCCATCCTGCAGATATCCAACTACTGGCAGCCGGGCAAGGAACTGCGTCTGGACCTGCTGCCCGGAACCGATGCATTGACCTGGCTGCAGCAGATGAAGGCCGAGCGCGGCGCCAGCGAGCTGCGCACGGTACTGGGCGAGATCCTGCCCAAGCGCCTGGCCCAGCGCCTGTGCGAACAGTGGCTGGGCGACAAGCCGGTGCGCCAGTTCGACGAACGCCAGCTGCAAACGGCAGCCAGCCTGCTCAATGACTTCCCACTCACCGCTTCCGGCACCGAGGGCTACCGCACCGCCGAAGTCACCCTGGGCGGGGTGGATACGGCCAAGGTCTCCTCGGCCAGCATGGAATCGAAACTGCAGCCGGGCCTGTTCCTGGTCGGCGAGGTGCTCGATGTCACCGGCTGGCTGGGCGGCTACAACTTCCAGTGGGCCTGGGCTTCGGGACATGCCGCCGGCCAGGCGGCGTGACGCAACCGGTCAGTTCTTGATGCTGAACATGGACGCCCTGCGTCGCTTCGTGTATTAAAACCCCTCCGAGGGAGCCTGCATGCACACCGCCAACGAAATCACCCTGCGCCTGGCCATCATAGATGACAGCGCCGAGAACGCAGAGGCCCTGGTCAGCCTGTTGCGCAACAGCGGCATTGCCGTGCGTCCGCAGCGCCCCACCTCCACCGCCGAACTGGCACAGCTGCTGGCCGGGCAGCCGATCGACCTGGTGCTGATGGCCGAAGGCCAGGGCCTGGACCCGGTCTCGGCGGCCGGGGTGATCGCCGCCAGCGGCAAGGATGTGCCGCTGATCCTGCTGGCGGACGCACTGGATGAAACCCGCCTGGTCGCGGCAATGAGCAACGGCGTGCGCGGCGTCGCCCTGCGCAAGCATCCCGAGCACACCCTGTCGGTGATCCGCCGCGAGTTCACCGACCTGCAGGCCCGCCGCGGCATGCGTCGGATCGAAAGCCAGATGCGCGAGACCGAGCGCCGCTGCGATGCCCTGATCGCCTCCTCGCGCGAGCCGATTGCCTATGTGCATGAAGGCATGCACATCCGCGCCAACGATGCCTACCTGGAAATGTTCGGCTACGACGGCTTCGAGGACATCGAAGGCATCTCCCTGCTGGACATGGTCGCCCCGCAATATGTGGATGACTTCAAGGCCCTGCTCAAGTCCCTGTCCAAGGGCGAGGCACCGCCGCCGCAGTACCAGCTCGATGCCTGCAATGTGGATGGCGAGCTGTTCCCGGCCACCATGGAGTTCACCGGCGCCACCTACGAGGGCGAGCAGTGCCTGCAGGTGATCTTCCGCCGCCGCAGTGACATCGTCGACCCGGACCTGGCCCGCGAGGTCGAGGCCCTGCGCCAGCGCGACCAGGTCACCGGCCTGCTCAACCGCCCCACCTTCATGCTGCAGCTGGAACAGGCCCTGGCCGAGGTCAGCCGCAGCGACCACCAGTACGGCTTTTTGCTGGTGCAGCCGGACCACTACGCCCGCCTGCTGCCCGAGTTCGGTCTGGACGAGGCCGATGCCTTGATTGCCGCACTGGCCGATGTACTCAGCGCCACCGTTGGTGACCAGGCCCAGCTCGGCCGTCTGGGCGAAAACAACTTCGCCGTCCTGGCCCGTGGCAACTGGGAGCAGACCAATGCCCTGGCCCGCCGCATCACCGGTGCCTTCGCCAGCCAGGTGGTCGGGGTGGGCAGCCGTTCGGCCAGCGTCACCGTTTCCATCGGTGGTGTGCAGATCGGCGAGAAGATCAGCGGCATCCCGCAGGTGCTCAGCCGCGCCACCGAATGCCTGGGCTCGGCCACGGCTCTGGGCGGCAATGACATCCAGCTGTTCGACCCGGCCGCGGTGGACCGCGCCGAGGTCGAGCGCGTGCAGCGCTGGCTGTTGCTGCTGGAGCAGGCCATCAGCGGCGACGGCTTCGTGCTGCATTACCAGCCGGTGCTCAGCCTTATGGGCGAACCGACCGAGCGCTACGATGCCTTCCTGCGCCTGGACAACAACGGCGAACTGGTGCCACCGGCCAACTTCATCGGCCTGGCCGAGGAGCACGGCCTGCTGGCCCGGATCAACTGCTGGGTGGTACGCCAGGCGATCCGGGTGATGGGCCAGCGCAAGCGGGCCGGCCACGATACCCACATCACCGTGCGTGTCGGCCCGGAATCGTTCAACGACCCGCAATACCTGCTCACCATCAGCCAGGAGCTGGCCCAGCAGGGCGTGGAAGGCCGCCAGCTGAGCCTGCAGGTCTCCGAAGCCAAGGTCTATACCAGCCTGCGCGCAGCCCAGCAGTTCCTGGCCGATGTCAGCCAGTACGGTTGCCAGGTGGTCATGGACCAGTTCGGCTCCGGCCTGGACTCGGCCCAGCTGCTCAGCCACTTCCACCCGGCCTTCATCAAGCTCGATCGCAGCTTCACTGCCGAGTACAGCCAGGTACGCGAACAACAGGAAAAGATCGAGGCCATCGCCAGCCGCGCCACCGAGCTGGGCATCCATACCGTGGCCGAGTTCGTTGCCGATGCACAGTCGATGAGCCAGCTGTTCACTGCCGGCGTGCACTACGTGCAGGGCGACTTTGTCGGCCCGGTGCAGGCGCAGATGGACTTCGAGTTCGGCTGACCGCCGCCCTGCCCGGCCAGCCCCGCGTACAAACAAGACAGGCCGCCCGGTGGGCGGCCTGTCTTGTTGTGCAACCGTCGCTGGGACTTACAGCGCGTCCAGCGGGCTGATCGCCACCTCGGTGGCCACATCGGCGTCGTAATCCACCCCGGCAATGCCGAAGCCGAACAGGCGCAGGAACTCGCTCTTGTAGGCATCCAGGTCAGCCAGCTCGGTCAGGTTGGCATCGGTGACCTGCGGCCACAGGGCCACCACGGCCTGCTGCACTTCGGCGGCCATTTCCTTGTAATCGGCACGCAGGCGGCCTTCGCCATCCAGCAGCGCCACCGCACGGCCCTTGCCGTCGACCAGCTCGCGACGCAGGTGGCTGGCCGCACCGGCACCACCGGCCGGGCCGCCGTACAGGATGTCGTACAGGGTATCGAGCTGCTCGATGCAGCCCTCGTGGGTGCCTTCGGCCTTCATCACCTTGAACAGCAACGACAGGTACAGCGGCATGGTCGGAATGGCCGCACTGGCCTGGGTCACCACGGCCTTGAGCACGGCCACGCGCGCGTCGCCTCCAATACCGGCCAGCTGCTCGCGGATGCTCAGCACGCGCTTGTCCAGGTCCTTCTTGGCCGCACCGATGGAGCCGTTCCAGTAGATGGCCTGGGTGATTTCCTCGCCGACATAGGTGAAGGCCTGGGTGGTGGCACCGTCGGCCAGCACGCCGGCCTGCAGCAGGGCCTCGATCCACATCTGCCAGTCTTCGCCACCCATCACCGCCACGGTGCCGTCGATTTCTTCCTGGCTGGCCGGCTGCAGGGTGGTTTCGGTGAGCACGCCCTTGTCGGTGTCCAGGCCCTTGAGGGTAATCGGCGCACCGATCGGCTTGAGGGTGGAACTGATCACCTCACCGGTCCTGGGGTGCTTGCGGCGCGGCGCGGCCAGGCTGTAAACGACCTGGTCGACCTGGCCCAGATCGGCCTTGATGATCTCGATGACCCGTGCCTTGACCTCGTCGGAGAAGGCATCGCCATTGACGCTGCGGGCGTACAGGCCTTGAGCTTGCGCAAACTCATGGAAGGCGGCGCTGTTGTACCAGCCGGCGGTGCCGGGCTTGCTGTCGGTACCCTCGCGTTCGAAGAACACGCCCAGGGTGGCAGCGCCACTGCCGAAGGCGGCGGTGATGCGGGCAGCCAGGCCATACCCGGTGGAGGCGCCGAGCACCAGCACACGCTTGGGCCCCTGCGGACGCGCCGGCTGGGCCTTGATGTAATCAATCTGCTCCTTGACCGCGGCGCGGCAGCCGGCCGGATGGGTGGTGACGCAGATGAAGCCGCGTACACGCGGTTTGATGACCATGCTTACCTCGAAACGACGCTTGGAATGAAAGCCGGCGCAGACCCTGCAGTCGCGCGGCGGTGCGACGATGCTAGTGATCTGCGTGCCGTACGGCAACCGACGCCGGCGTAGGGTTTTGCCACTGACAAAGGACAAGGGCCGCAATCGAGCGGCCCTTGTCGGTTACAGCCTGCAATGTGCGGGCAACGCCAGCCTTACGGGCGACGCTCCAGCTCTTCCAGATCACGCGCCTTGGGCAGCAGGTCGGCCTTGGTCACCGCCAGCATGCCCATGGTCAGCAGCGGGCAGGCAATGAAGATCGAGGACAGCGTACCGATCACCGCGCCCAGCATCTGGCTCAGGGCCAGGCCTTCCAGCGAACCGCCACCGTACAGGTACAGGGCCAGCACCGACAGGAAGAACACCACCGAGGTGATGATGGTGCGCGACAGGGTCTGGTTGAGCGAACGGTTCATGATCTCCATCGGCTCTTCGCGCAGCGAGCGGAAGTTCTCGCGCACGCGGTCGAAGACCACGATGGTGTCGTTGATCGAGAAGCCCATCACCGACAGCAGGCCGGCCAGCACGGTCAGATCGAACTCACGGCCAGTCAGCGAGAAGAACGCGGTGACCACCAGCACGTCGAACAGGGTGGTCAGGATCGCGACGATGGCGAACTTGGTCTCGAAGCGGAAGCCGATGTAGATCAGGAAGCCGATCATCACAAACAGCGCCGCGTAGACGCCGTTCATGGCCAGCTCCTTGCCCACCTGCGGGCCAACGAACTCGGTGCTCATCACCGTGGCCGCATTGCCTTCCATCGACACCGCACGCAGCACGTCGGCCGCGGTCCGGTTGTTGGCATCACCGGCACTCTCGCCCTCGCCGGCTTGCTGCGGCTGCAGGCGGATCAGCACGTCCGAACCGGAACCGAAGCTCTGCACCTGGGCACCGGCATAGCCGGCTGCCTCCAGGTGCTCGCGCACGCCATCGATGTCGGCGGGTTTGTCAAAACGCACTTCCACCACGGTACCGCCGGTGAAATCCAGTGCGTAATTGAAGCCCTTGGTCGCAATCAGGCCGATGGAGGCAATGAACACCAGGGCCGCCAGGATCACCGCCGGCCAGCGCAGGCGCATGAAGTTGAAGTTGGTGCCGACCGGGATCAGGTGCAACGGGAAAATGGTCATGTCGGTGCTCCCGTCAGATGGCCAGGCTCTTGAGCTTCTTGCGACGGCTGTACCACAGCACGGCAAGGGCTCGCGAAACGGTGATTGCAGTGAACATCGAGGCGAAGATACCCACCACCATGGTCACGGCGAAGCCCTTCAGCGGGCCGGTACCGAAGGCGTACAGGGCAACGCCGGCCAGGATGCCGGTGACGTTGGCGTCCAGGATGGTGCCCGAAGCCTTCTCATAACCTTCCACGATGGCCTTCTTGGCCGGCATGCCGGCACGCAGCTCCTCGCGGATACGCTCGTTGATCAGCACGTTGGCATCCACCGACAGACCGATGGACAAGGCCAGACCGGCAAAGCCCGGCAGGGTCATGGTGGCCCCGAACAGGGACATCACCGCCACCACGATCAGCAGATTGAACAGCAGTGCGATCGAGGTGAAGATGCCGAACATGCGGTAGTAGATCAGGAAGAACAGCAGGGTGAACAGGAAGGCGTACAGCACGGCGGTGACGCCCCGCTCCACGTTCTCCGCACCCAGCGACGGACCGACGATCTTTTCTTCGACAAAGTCCATCGGCGCGGCCAGCGAGCCGGAACGCAGCAGACGGGCCAGGCCTTCGGCCTCGGCCTTTTCCAGGCCGGTGGTCTGGAAGTTCTTGCCGAACACACCGTTGATGTTGGCCACCGAGATGACCTCTTCCTTGACCCGGAAGCTGCGCACTTCCTTGCCGTCGACCACGCTGACCTGCGGCACGCGCTCGGTGTAGACCACCGCCATCGGCTTGCCGACGTTGGCGCTGGTGAAGTCGAACATGCGCTGGCCACCGGCCGAGTTCAGGGTCACGCTGACGGCCGGCTGGCCGTTCTGGTCCTGCATGCTCTGCGCGGCCACCATCTGGTCACCGGTGACGATCACGCGCTTGTTGAGCAGGATCGGGCCACGGCCGTCGCGCTGCTGGTAGATCTTCGCTTCCGGCGGCACCCGGCCGGTGGCCAGGGCGTCGGCGGCATTGCCGTCGACCACGGCGCGGTATTCCAGGGTGGCGGTCGCGCCGATCATGCGCTTGGCTTCGGCGGTGTCCTGCACGCCGGGCAGCTGCACCACGACGCGGTTCTCGCCCTGACGCTGGATGATCGGTTCGGCCACGCCCAGCTCGTTGACGCGGTTGCGCAGGGTCAGGATGTTCTGTTCGATCGCACCGGCAGTAATGGTGGCGATTTCCGCATCCGGCACCTGCATGGTCAGGCGGTTGTCCTGCAGGTCATAGCTGAAGGTCGGCTGCGACTTGAACAAGGCCTGGCGGCCACGGTCTCCGGCATCGGCGGCGGCCGACGGGCTCAGGGTGGCCACGATGCTGTGCTCCACCCGCTCCACCGACTGGTACGGCACCCGGGCCTCACGCAGGGCCACGCGCACGTCTTCGGCATAGGCCTCCATGCGCTTTTCCAGGGCGGCCTTCTGGTCCACTTCCAACACGAAGTGCACACCGCCCTGCAGGTCAAGGCCCAGCACCATCGGCTTGGCGCCGAGGTTGGCCAGCCAGTC
Organism: Stenotrophomonas ginsengisoli; assembly: GCF_001431485.1. Lineage (GTDB taxonomy): Bacteria > Pseudomonadota > Gammaproteobacteria > Xanthomonadales > Xanthomonadaceae > Stenotrophomonas > Stenotrophomonas ginsengisoli. The sequence continues at coordinate 73,246 of NZ_LDJM01000012.1, forward strand.
CGGCACGGTGGAGGCCAGGTTCAGGGCGACCATGTACTGCTCGCCCAGCGGCTGGCGCAGGGCTTCATTGGCAGCGGTCTGCGCCTTCAGGTCCGGCAGGCGCACCAGCAGGCTCTGGCCTTCCACGGCCACCGACTTGGCGCTGACGCCAGCGCCGTCAAGCAGGCCTTCCACACGGGTGACCAGGGCCTGGTCCAAGGTGGCGCCGCGGTTGGCGGTGATCTGTACCGAGGGGTCTTTCTGATAGATGTTGGGCAGCGCGTAGATCGCGCTGATGGCCAGCACCAGCAGGATGACAAAGTACTTCCAGCGGGGAAATTCAAGCATTGCTTTGGTCCCGTGCGGCCCCAGCCGCGCCGGGACCGCGTCCAGTAAGGAGGTATGACGCTTAGACAGCCGACTTCAGGGTGCCCTTGGGCAGGACATTGCCGATGGAGGCCTTCTGCACGCGGATGCGCACGCCATCGGCCACTTCGACGGAGACGAAGTTGTCGCCGATGTCGGTGACCACACCGGCGATGCCGCCGGCGGTGAGCACTTCATCACCCTTGCTGATCTTCTCCAGCATCGCCTTGTGTTCCTTCTGGCGCTTCATCTGCGGGCGGATCATCAGGAAGTACATGATCGCGATCAGCACGATCGGGAACAGCAGGGTGCCGAAGCCGGCGCCAGCCGGAGCCGGAGCAGCGGCGACGACAGGAATCAGGGAAGCGGTCAGGGTCATTGGGTATTTCCTTGGGTTGGGCCGTCGGCACTCAGGCACCGGCGGTCACGAAAAATTTACAGCCACTGAGTATGCCACGCCGATATAGCGGCGTGGCCGCAGCCTTTCAAGGGGTGGCATGCATTCAGGGCAGTTCCGGCGCGATGCCGCCACGTTTGGCGTAGAACTCGGCGCGGAACTGCTGGAAGTTGCCGGCCTCGATCGCGGCGCGGATGTCGGCCATCAGCTTTTCGTAATAGAACAGGTTGTGCAGGGTGCCCAGCATCGGCGCCAGCATCTCGTTGCAGCGGTCCAGGTGGCGGATGTAGCTGCGGGTGTAACCGCCGGTGCAGGCGTGGCAGCCGCAGCCCGGTTCGATCGGGTCCATGTCCCGGGCGTACTGTGCGTTGCGGATGCGGATGGTGCCGGTAGAGGTGAAGAAATGGCCATTGCGCGCATTGCGGGTCGGCATCACGCAATCGAACATGTCCACACCGCGGGCCACGCCCTCGACCAGGTCTTCCGGGCGGCCCACGCCCATCAGGTAACGCGGGCGCTCCTCGGGCAGCTGCGGGTCCAGGTGCTCGAGCATGGCGTTGCGCTCGTGCTCCGGCTCGCCCACGGCCAGGCCGCCGATGGCATAGCCATCAAAGCCGATCTCGCGCAGGCCATCGATCGAGCGGGTCCGCAGCTCCGGGTGCACACCGCCCTGGACGATGCCAAACAGCGCCGCATCGTTGCCCAGCCGGTCATGCTCGTTGCGCGAGCGCTGGGCCCAGCGCAGGCTCAGCTCCATCGAGGTGCGCGCCACCTGCTCGGTGGCCGGGTACGGGGTGCACTCGTCAAAGATCATCACCACGTCCGAATCGAGCACCTTCTGGATGTGCATGCTCACTTCCGGGCTCAGGAACACCCGGGCGCCATCGGTGGGGGCGGCAAAGGTCACGCCCTCTTCGGTGATCTTGCGCCGGTGGGCCAGCGAGAACACCTGGAAGCCACCGGAGTCGGTCAGGATCGGGCCGTTCCACTGGCAGAAGCCGTGCAGGCCGCCGTGGTCACCGATGACATCCAGGCCCGGGCGCAGCCACAGGTGGAAGGTGTTGCCGAGGATGATTTCCGCGCCGAGGGCGCGGATCTGCTCGGGCAGCACGCCCTTGACCGTGCCATAGGTGCCGACCGGCATGAAGGCCGGGGTCTGCACGGTGCCACGCGGGAAGCTGAGCTGGCCGCGACGGGCTCGGCCATCGCGCGAAAACAGGGAGAAAGTCAGTCGGGACATGGGCATCATTCACTTCTAATGCCGCCATTGTCGCCCAGCGCGCCGGCTACGCCCAGCCTGCCGCTGTCCCGGTTCAGTCAAAAAAGACCGGTGACGGGTCCTCCCAGGCCAGGCGCACGGTGCTGCCCGGTGCCGGCGGCTGCAGCCCGAGCAGTGCCTCGACCCGGTTGCCATCGGCCAGACGCAGCATGCCGACATGGTCCGGGCCGCGGAAATGCACGGTTTCCACCATCGCCACCAGCAGACCGTCATCTGCCAGGCGCAGGTGCTCCGGGCGCACCAGCACCCGGTCGTTGCCCTGCCCCAGCAAGGCGGCCGGCAGCAGGCTGCCGCGGCCGATGAAACCGGCCACCTCGGCCGTGGCCGGACGCCGGTACAGCTGCTGCGGGGAATCGAACTGCAGCAGCGCCCCGTCGGCCATCACCCCGATGCGGTCGGCCATGGCAAACGCCTCGGCCTGGTCATGGGTGACCATCAGCACCGTGGTGCCGGCGGCCTTGAGCATCTGCTGCAGCTCGCCGGCCAGGCGCTGGCGGGTGTCCACATCCAGGTTGGAGAACGGCTCGTCCAGCAACAGCAGCTCCGGCGCCGGCGCCAGCGCACGGGCCAGGGCCACGCGCTGCTGCTGGCCACCGGACAGTTCATGCGGGTAGCGCCGGCCATGGTCTTCCAGGCCCACCTGCAGCAACAGCTCATGCACCCGTTGCCGGCGCACGGCGGGCGCTTGCCGGCGCAGGCCGAAACCGACATTGGCCGCCACATCCAGATGCGGGAACAGGGCGTAATCCTGGAACATCAGGCCGACCTGGCGCTGTTCGGGCGGCTGCTGGCCGGCGGTATCGGCCACAACCCGCCCGGCAATGTGGATGCGCCCGCCACGCACCGGCTCAAAGCCGCTGATCGCACGCAGCACCGTGGTCTTGCCGCAACCCGAAGGCCCCAGCAGGCAGCCGATCTGGCCGCGCTCCAGGGCCAGGCTGACCCCGCTGACCACGGGCCGGTAACCGCGCCCGCTGCCATACCCCAGTTCCAGATCCTGCAACTGCAGTTGTGCCTGTGCGTTCATTGTCCTGCCCTCGGCGGCGCCGGCACCTGCCCTGCTGCCGGCTGGCCACCGGCACGGGCCAGGGCAATCACCGGCAACAGGCCGGCCAGCACGATCAGCAGCGCCGCCAGCGCGCCTTCCTCATAGGTTCCCCGCGCCGCCTCGGCATACAGCCAGGTGGCCAGGGTCTCGAAATTCATCGGCCGCAACACCAGGGTGGCCGGCAGTTCCTTCATCGTATCGACAAACACCAGCAAGGCAGCGGCGGCCAGCGAGGGGCGCAGCAGCGGCAGGTGGACCCGGCCCAGGGTAGCCAGCGGCCCCTCGCCCAATGCCGCCGATGCCGCATCCAGCGACGGCGGGATCCGGCTCATCCCCGCCTCGATGCTGCCGATGGCCACGGCCAGAAAACGCAGGGTGCAGGCCAGCACCAGCACCCACAGCGTGCCCATCAGCACCAAGCGCGCCTGGCCGCCGAAGCTGATCAGCAGATCGGACAGCATCCGGTCCAGGCCGCCCAGCGGCAGCAACAGGCCAATGGCCATCACCGTGCCCGGGATGGCATAGCCCAGGCTGGCGCTGCGGTTGGCAATGCCGGCCAGCAGCTCGCTGCGGCTGCGGGCATTGCGGCGTACCGCCCAGCACACCACCACGGCCAGCAGCAGCGCCGCTGCCGTGGTGAGCAGCGCAATCATCAGCGTGTTGCCCAGCGCGTGCAGCAACTGCGCCGAGGCCCCGTCACTGCGCAGGCGCTGCCACGCTTCCCACATCAGGTAGCCGGCCGGCGCGGCGAAACCGGCCAGTACCGGCACGCTGCCCAGCCCCAGGGCCAGTACGGCGCGCCCTCCGCGCAGGCGTTGCGCCTGCATCGGCCGCGGCCGCAGGGTGGTTTCATAGCGCTGGCGGCGCCGGGCGAAACGTTCCAGCGCGACCAGGGCCAGCACGATGACCAGCATCGACAGCGCGATCTGCGCTGCACCGGCCAGGTCCGAACGGGTCACCCAGGTGGTGTAGATGGCCACGGTCAGGGTCTGCACGCCGAGAAATTCCGACGCGCCGATGTCATTGAGGGTTTCCAGCAGCACCAGCACCACGCCCACGGCAATGGCCGGGCGTGCCAGCGGCAAGGCCACCCGGAAAAACACCGCTACCGGCCCGGCACCGAGGCTGCGCCCAGCCTCCAGCAGGCTGGCGGCCTGGGTCGCAAACAGCGCGCGGGTGGTCAGGTAGACATAGGGGTACAGCACCAGGGCCAGCAGCACGATGCAGCCGGCCAGGTGGCGGATGTCGGGCAGGCGCCAGTCACGCGGACTGTCATGACCCAGCACCCAGCGCAGGGCACCCTGCACCGGGCCCAGCGGGTGCAGCAGGTCCAGGTAGGCGTAGGCCACGATATAGGTAGGCACTGCCAGTGGCAGCAGCAAGGCCCAGGACAGCAGCCGACGGCCGGGAAAGTCATAGGCGGTGACCAGCCAGGCACAACCGGTACCGATGACCGCCACCAGCGCCCCGACCCCGCCCAGCACAAGCAGGGTATTGGTGGCAGCCCGTGGCAGCACGCTGGCCAACAGGTGCTGCCACAGATCGGTGCGCACCTGCGCCCCGGCCCAGGCCAGGGACAGCACCGGGGCCAGGGCCACGGCGGCAATGATCAGGGCGGCCAGAAGCCAACGGGTACGCGAAGCAGGCATGCACATCCACCGGTGACGGTGCTGCCCGGGTGGACAGCACCGACGTTGCATCAAGCCATCAGTTGTCGAAACCGACCTTGTCCACCAGCTCGCTGGCCAGCTTGCGGTTGGCCACCACCTCGGCCAAGGGCAACGGGTCGATGTTCATCGCACCGAAGCTGGCCACCACCGGGTCCAGCTCGACCCCGGCACGCACCGGGTATTCGTAGTTGGCCCGGGCATACAGGCTCTGCGCCTGCTCGCCGACCAGGTATTCCAGCAGCTTGACCGCGTTGTCGCGGTTGGGCGCATGCCGGGCCACGGCCGCACCGGAGATATTGACGTGGGTACCGCCGTTGTCGGCGGCAAACACCGGGCGCACGACCTGGATCGCATCGCCCCAGGCACGCTGCTCGCTGCCTTCCTCGGCATTTTTCATGCGGCCCACGTAATAGGCGTTGGCAATGCCGATGTCGCAGATGCCGGCCAGGATGTCGCGGGCCACATCGCGGTCACCGCCTGCCGCCTTGCGGGCCAGGTTGCCCTTGACCGCGCTCAGCCAGCTCTCGGTGGCCTGGGCGCCGTTGTGGGCGATCATCGCCGCGAACAGGCTGGTGTTGTACGGGTGCTGGCCCGAGCGGATGCACACCCGGCCCTTCCATTTTTCATCGGCCAGGTCTTCGTAGGTGAAACCGCTCAGGTCCAGGTCCTTGTCGGCATACACCACGCGGTCGCGCAGTGACAGGGCGAACCACTGGCCGTCGGCGCTGCGCAGATGGGCCGGAATGGCGGCAGTGAGCACGGCCGAATCGATGGCCTGGGTGTGGCCGGCTTCGACCACGTCGAGCAGGCGGCCGGTGTCCGCGGTCATCAGCACGTCGGCCGGTGAGCGCTCACCTTCGGCGGCCAGGCGCTCGGTCAGGCCATCACGCAACATCACGGTATTGACCTTGATCCCGGTTTCGGCAGTAAAGGCGTCCAGCAGCGGCTGGACCAGGCCCGGCTCGCGGGTGGTGTACAGGTTCAACTCGCCCTTGCCCGCCGTGGCGGCCGGGGCCGCGGCACTGTCGGCCGGGGCCTTGTCGCCACAGGCGCTGAGCAGCAAGGCGGTGGTAATGGCAGCCATCAGGCCGGCGGCGCGCTTCGGATGCAGCATGGACTTATCTCCGGAAGTGGTCGTCGGCCCGGCCACCTTGGCCGGACCTGCAGATGAGAACTTATATCATTTCCAGGCCATCAACCCTGACCGGATCAGGCGTCTTGTGCATCCTGCGGGCCGGGGAACAACAGCATCGCATCGCCGTAGCTGAAGAAGCGATAGCGCTGCTCGATCGCGTGCGCGTAGGCGGCAAACACCCGGCTGCGTCCGGCAAACGCGCTGATCATCATCAGCAGGGTGCTCTCGGGCAGGTGGAAGTTGGTCACCATCGCATCGACGCTGGTGATGCGGTAACCGGGGGTGATGAAGATCCGGGTCTCGCCCTGCCACGCTGACAGCACACCGTCGCTGGTGGCACTTTCCAGCGCGCGCACCACCGTGGTGCCCACACCGATGACGCGCCCACCGGCCGCACGCGTGGCCTTGATCCGGTCCACCAGCTCCTGGCTGACCCAGGCCCGCTCGCTGTGCATCTGGTGCTGGGCCAGGTCATCCACGCGCACCGGCTGGAAGGTACCCGCGCCCACATGCAGGGTGATGTGGCCGACCTGCACCCCGCGTACGCGCAGACGTTCGAGCAGAGCCTGATCAAAATGCAGGCCGGCCGTGGGTGCAGCCACCGCACCGGCCTCCTTGGCAAACACGGTCTGGTAGCGCTGCTTGTCGGCGTTTTCCACATCACGGGTGATGTAGGGCGGCAGCGGCAGGCGGCCGGCCTGCTCCAGCCAATCCTGCAGGTCGCCAGGCACATGCAGGCGCAGCAGGTAAAACTCGCCATCGCGGCCCAGTACCTCGGCTTGGCCGCCGGCATCCAGGTCGATGAAGCTGCCGGGCTTGGGCGACTTGCTCACCCCCACCTGGGCACGTACATCGTGCTCGCCAAGCAGGCGTTCGATCAGGATCTCGACCCGGCCGCCGGTGGCCTTGGCCCCGAACAGGCGCGCCGGGATCACCCGGGTGTTGTTGAACACCAGCAGGTCACCGGGCTGCAGCAGCTGGTCCAGATCGCGCACATGCCGGTCATCAAAGGCCTGCGGCGCTGGCGGCACCAGCAGCAGGCGACTGGCCGAGCGCTCGGCCAACGGGGCCTGGGCGATCAGTTCGGAGGGCAGGTGGTAATCGAAATCGGACTTCTTCAACGCCGGCAACTCAGGACAACAGGGGGCATCAGTTTACGCCCCTGCGCCGCTGCCGCCTTCAGCGCTCGAACTTGGTGCCCAGGATTACCGCCGTGGTGGTGCGCTCTACCCCGTCAATGGCACCGATCGCGTCAGTCAGTTCATCCATCGCCGCCACCCCGTCCACCGCCGCCATCGCCACCAGGTCATGCACACCGCTGACCGAATGCAGACTGTGCACCGCGGCGATGGCCTGCAGCGCGCGCACCACGGCCGGCATCTTCTTGGGCAGCACAGTGATGGAGATATGCGCACGCACCTGGCCGCGCTCGTGGGCCTGGCCCAGACGGACGGTGTAACCGGCAATCACCCCGGCCTGCTCAAGGCGCTCGATCCGGCTCTGCACCGTGGTGCGCGAAACGCCCAGCCGCCGGGCCAGCGAAGCGGTGGAAGCACGTGCATCGGCACGCAGCAGGTCGAGCAATTGAATGTCTGCGCTGGAAATCGTCACTTTGCCAGATTCCTTTCGTCACTTTGCCGAAACATGCCGGTGATTTGAGCAGAATAGCTCTGCCATTTGTAGTGTCTGAACGGTTACAACTATCTACAGACAAAATAATGATGGATTCAGCATGTCCGTTCTTGCCCCGCTCGCCCCGCTTCGCGCCCATGCCGGCACCCGCCTGACCCAGGGTCTGACCGATGACCAGGTGCTGGCCCTGGCCGTCAACCATCCGGATCTGGGCGCGGCCATCACAGCCGCTGCCAGCGAGTACGCCCGGATCAAGGACAGCGCCGCAGCCCTGCTGGACCTGGACGAAAGCGCGCAGATCGCCGCGATGCAGGATGGCTTCGTCAACTTCTACGCCGACGATGCGGTGGTGCCCTACATCGCCCTGGCCGCCTGCGGCCCGTGGGTGGTCAGCCTGAAGGGGGCGGTGCTGTATGACGCCGGCGGCTACGGCATGCTCGGCTTCGGCCATACCCCGGCCGACATCCTTGCCGCTGCCGGCAAGCCGCAGGTGATGGCCAACATCATGACCCCCTCGCTGTCCCAGGGCCGCTTCATCGCCGCCCTGCGCAAGGAAATCGGCCACAGCCGTGGCGGCAGCCCGTTCTCGCACTTCATGTGCCTGAACTCCGGTTCCGAAGCAGTTGGCCTGGCCGCGCGCATCGCCGACATCAACGCCAAGCTGATGACCGACCCGGGTGCCCGCCATGCCGGGGCCACGATCAAGCGCGTGGTGATCAAGGGCAGCTTCCACGGCCGTACCGACCGTCCGGCGCTGTATTCGGACTCCACCCGCAAGGCCTATGACACCCATCTGGCCAGCTACCGCGGCGAGAACAGCGTCATTGCGATCGAGCCTTACGACCAGGCCGCGCTGCGCCAGGTGTTTGCCGATGCCGCCAGCAACCACTGGTTCATCGAGGCAGTGTTCCTGGAGCCGGTGATGGGCGAAGGCGACCCGGGCCGCGCCGTGCCGGCCGATTTCTACAAGCTGGCCCGCGAACTGACCCGCGAGCACGGTGCCCTGCTGCTGATCGACTCCATCCAGGCCGCCCTGCGCGTGCACGGCACCCTGTCCTTTGTCGACTACCCGGGCCACCAGGAGCTGGATGCCCCGGACATGGAGACCTACTCCAAGGCCCTCAATGGCGCCCAGTTCCCGCTCTCGGTGCTGGCCGTGACCGACCACGCCGCCGCGCTGTACCGCAAGGGCGTATACGGCAACACCATGACCACCAACCCGCGTGCGCTGGATGTGGCCTGCGCCACCCTGGCCCACCTGGACGAGGGCGTGCGCGCCAACATCCGCCTGCGCGGGCAGCAGGCCGTGGCCAAGCTGGAAGCGCTCAAGGACAAACTGGGCGGGGCGATCACCAAGGTCCAGGGCACCGGCCTGCTGTTCTCCTGTGAGCTGGCCCCGCAGTACAAGTGCTACGGCGCCGGCTCCACCGAGGAGTGGCTGCGCATGCACGGGGTCAACGTGATCCACGGCGGCGAGAACTCGCTGCGCTTCACCCCGCACTTCGGCATCGACGAGGCCGAACTGGACCTGCTGGTGGAGATGGTCGGCCGCGCCCTGCTCGAAGGCCCGCGCCGCAGCTGAGCGGCGGGCACGTACGTGCCGCTGCACAATGCACCGAACCCGCTGTGAAGCGGGTTCTTTTTTGCCCTACGCTGTGGCAGGACCCTGCCCTTGCCTCTGGAGCCTGACATGCGCGCCGTATTGCGTCTGATTGCCGCCTGCCTGGCAGGCGTGGTTGCCGGCAGCCTGGTCAATGGCGGCATCCTCAAACTCGTTGCCTGGCTGTTGCCTGCGCCCACCGGGGTGGACATGCACAGCATGGCCGGGCTGCAGGCTGCCCTGCCCGCCCTGCCGGCCGGACAGTTTCTGGGACCCTGGCTGGCCCATGCCGGCGGCACCCTGGCCGGCGCCTGGCTGGCCAGCCGCCTGCTGCCACCGCGGCAATGGGCCGGTGCCCTGGTGGTGGGCCTGCTGTTCCTGGCTGGCGGGACGATGATGGCCTGGCAGCTGCCGGCACCCCGCTGGTTCGAGCTGGCCGATCTGCTGCTGGCCTACCTGCCGATGGCCGCCCTGGGCTACTGGCTGGCCCGACAACGACGCGCGCCGGGCTGAGCGGCCCCGTCTTGCGGGACCTCAAAATACAGACAGCCGCACTAGGCGGCTGTCCGGGGATTGCACGGGAAGGCCCCGACAATCAGACGTCGATGTCATCCAGACGGAACACCACGTCCGACTCGCGCACGTTGATGTTCATACGGGTGTAGGAATCACCATCGCTGTCGACAGCGCGCACGTCAAAACGCGGCGACTTGTAACCGGTCAGGGTGATGCGCTTGGTGCGGCCGTTTTCCAGCACTTCGCTCTCGCCCAGCAGGTCCTCTTCCCAATCCGAGGCCGATGCCGGGCTGACATACAGGTGCCAGATCGGGAACCCGGTGTTGTTGGTCACATCCACATACATCTGCTGGGCCATGGCCATCGGGCTCATCACAGCCAGCATTGCCACCAGCGCCAAACGGCCCATCCACTTGCGTACCATCATTCTCTCCTTAACCATTTCGGCCAGACGTCCATGTGCAGCCGGCAGCTGCGTCATGGCGCCGGTGTTTTCATGCCTCCACCGAAGCTGCGACACAGGTCACAGGGCGGCAAAAGGGCCGGATTATTGTACAGCCGCCAGATTGTGAACACGATCACCCGTTGTGTCATCAAGCCAGCCGCCGGCTGATGCAAGACGGGCCGCACTGGCGGCCCGTTGCATGTTTGCCGGTCATCAGCTTTAGCGGAAAGACTGCCGGTTTCTTTAGCCTTTCCACCGATGCACAGGCTTGATCAATGGGACAGGTCGCCCAGGGTCAGGGTGACATCCTCGGTGAGCACATTGACCCCCATGCGGTAGTACGTATCACCATCCTCGTCCACCGCCTTGATGTCATACACCGGCGAGCCCTTGCCGGAGAAGTTGACCTGGTGGGTCTGCCCATTGCGCAGGATGCGCGTACCCAGCACATCCTCTTCCCAGTCACCGGTGGAACTGCTGCTGACATTCAGGGTGATGATGTCGAACCCGGTGTTGTTGGTGACCCGCAGGTACCGCTGCTGGGCGTGGGCCGCAACGCTGACCAGCAACAGCAGTGCAGCCAGGACGATGATCTGAGCAGACTTGAACATGTAACCCCCTGTTGAAAGAACAAGCGGCGCATCCGGCGCCGCGCAGAGGCCACACACTAGGCAATGGCCCGCCTGCCCAGTAGCCCCCCGTTTGGGGGAGGTGCCTCGCCCGCACCGGCCCGGTAGAGATCACTGCCCGGCCCGTTGCTGCACCTGCCGGAACAGTTGCATCGCCTCGGCCGCACCGCCCCACCCGCGCAGCTGGACCGGATTGACGGTGCCGGCTGCCACCCCACACTCAGCAGTGCAGGTGGTGCTCTTGTAACCGGCGAAGAAGGCTTTGATGCGCAGTCGCAGCCCAGGTGGCAGGTCCGCCAGATCCTGCCACTGGGCGTAATCAGCATCCACGCCGGCCGCCGGCACCGCAATCAGCTTGTCGTCGGCCTGGCCGCCATCGCGCATACGCAGCAGTCCGATCGGGCGGACAGCAATGCGCACACCGGCCGGCAGCGGCTCACGGGTAACCAGCAGCGCATCCAGTGGATCACCATCGCCCGCCACAGTACCGGGCAGGCCGCCGTAGTTGGCCGGATAGCTTTCCGCACCGGGCAGGAAACGATCCACGAACAGCCGCCCCTGGGCATCGATCTCGTACTTGATGCGGCTTCCGGCCGGGATCTCCACCTGCATCCAGATCCCCGGATCTGCCTGTGCGGCATCTGTCTGTGCAGTTCCGGTGCCGGCCACGGCCGTGCCTGCCGACCCGGCCAGCAGAATTGCCGGCCACAAAACTCTCTGGCGTGTCATTCCCAGCACCGGTCCGTACGCCCGGTGGCCGTCGCTGCGCGGTGGTCACAGGTACGAGGGGCGATGCGCCCGTCCATCTGCTCGATCAGGCGCTTGCTGCCATCCGCATCACGCGCGATGCGCCATTGGTCATACAGCCGGCCGCTGGCCGTATAGGAGGCATAGTTCAAACCGTCATTGGCAATACGCAATACCTGGTAGTACTGGGTGTCCTCGCCCACCGGCGCCATGCTTGCCCTGGCCTGTTCGGACAGGCGGTATTGCTTGGGCCCGGCCACCGAAGAGACCAGTACCGTGCTGCCGGCCCCGTCAAGCAGCCGCCGCCCGTAAGCGTGATCATGCCCCTGCAGGACCAGGTCCACGCGGTGCCGGCGCAGCACCGGAGCCAGATGGGTGACCAGCGCGCGGTTGTCGCGGCCGGTACGCAGGGCGTACAGCGGCTGGTGCACGACCACGATGGTCCATGGCCGCGTATTGGCGGCCAGCACACCGTCCAACCAACGCGCCTGCTCGGCGCCACTGTCATGTTCCAGCGCCGAGGTGCCATCGAGCACGGCAATCCGCACGCCTTGGTGGTCAAACCAGTAACTGGTATGCGGCACCACCGCCGCACCGTTGTCCGGCAAGGCAAAGGACCGTGGCCAGTGGACGCCCAGCACCTTGATCTGCTGCGGGGTGTCCTCGTGCAGCTCGGCATATTCGTGGTTGCCCACAGCCGGCGCTGTGGCCACCTCTTCGAGCAAGGGCGCCGCGGCGGCGTGCCACTCGCCCCATTCGATGTCGTCCTGGCCATCGCCGCCACTGACCAGATCGCCGGCAAACAGGGCCAGGCGTGCCTGCGGTGCCTGGCGCATGGCCTGACGGATCACCCGGGTGACATGGGAGACGTTCTTGTTCTGGGTGTCGCCGAAGTACAGCAGGGTCAGCGGTGCATCCACGCCGGCGGCGGTGACCACCCGGTTCCAGCTGCTCCAGCGTCCATTGCCCTGCACCCGGTACAGCCAGGCCGTATCGGCCGCCAGGCCATCCACCACTACCTGATGGTAGTGGGCCACACCGGTCTCGGCAGTCAAGGCTGTGGTGGTGGCGGTGAGGCGGCGTGTTGCGGCAAAGGCTGGTGAATCGTCCTGCGCGGCCAGCTCCAGCACCGGCGCCTGCACATTGGCATCGGTGCGCCAGGACACGGCAAAGCCGTTGGATGCATCGGCCAGCGGACTGACCACGAGGCGATCCGGCGCCGGCCCCGGCTGGTAGGCCAGTTGCCCCATCGGCACCTGGGTATTGGCTTCGGGCGGCTGCGCAGCACCGCCGGGCGTGGCAAGTGCCATGCCCGGCACCAGCACGGCGGCCAGCAGCCGATGACGCCATTGCGCACTCACAGCCCGCACTCCGGCAGCGACAGCGCCCTGGCGATGTCATTCCAGTCGAAGGCCACCACGCCCTGGTCATCATGCACGGCATACAGCGCGCCATTGGGGAAACGCGCACTGGCCTGCTGGCTGTTCCAGATGCCATCGGTGTTGGCCACCACCTTGCCCTCGAAGGCGCCGACATGGGCCAGGGTGTGGCGGTCAAACAGATGGAAGGTGCTGCGCGCCTTGCCCTGCTCGGTGGTGATCCACCAGCCGGCCTCGCCACAGGTGCGCAGCATGATGCCTTCGGCCTGGGCGGCCAGCTTCTCGCCACCAAAGACCTGGCCGGTGAACTTCCCGTCCAGGTTGTAGACCTTGAACTCATTGGCCCAGGTTTCATCCTCTTCGGCAATCAGCAGACGGTCATTGGCCGGATCCCCCCACAGCGATTCCACCACCCGCAGGGCACCCCGTTCGCTGGTGTCGCCGATGTTGGCGGCAAGCTGTGCCCGGGCCTTGCCATCGATGATGCTCAGCGCATAACGGCGCACGCGCCGGTCCAGTTCGGTCAGGGGCGGCAGGATGTCATTGCCCTGCGCATCCTCGCCGTTGTCCCAGGAGTCGGTGACATACAGATCGTATGTGTCCTGCCGGGTCTTGTTGACCCACAGGCCATACGGCTTGCGCAGTTCCTGCTGGCCGAAATGGCCGACCGGAGTGAAATCGGGCAGGGTCAGCACCTGCACCCGGCGGTTGTCACGCTCCACCACCAGCAGCAGGTCATCGACCACGGCAATGCCGTTGGGGCGATCGAACTGACCGTCACCGGTGCCGGCACTGCCGACATCGCGCAGATGGACACCGCTCTGGCCGTCGTAAACGACCAGCTTGTCGCTGGCCTTGGCCGTGGCAATCAACCAGACCTTGCCATCGGCGGCAACCCAGGACGCCGGGGAATCGATGTTGTCCTCCGGGGTCATCGGGGTCAGGAAGGCCTCGCCGATGCGGGCCACCGGCGCGGCCGTGACCTCATGGCTGCCAGCTGCCGGCGGTGTGGCGGTGGTATCGGCAACCGGTGCGCTGCAGCCGGCCAGCAGCGCGATGCCGGCCAGGCCCAGGAACGGGCGGATCGGCGCGCACATCACAGGGCCACCTTCACGCCGACGGCGAAGCTGCGACCGTACTCCTCCTGCTGCAGCTTGCGGCTGCGGTTGCCCTGGTACAGCTGCAGTGGCTCGTCGAGCAGGTTGGAGGCCTCCAGGTACAGGCTGACCGCACTGCTGAGCTTGAAGTCCAGGCTGAAATCCAGCTGGGTATGCGGGGCTACGTAGACATCGAAGTCGCGGCTGTCGCCGATGCTGTCCAGATATGCGGAGCGGTACACGGCGGCCAGACGGGTGCTGACCGGGCCGTATTCGTACCCGATGTGGCCGCTGTACACCTGCCGGGACGCGCGCGGCAGCATGAAGCCCTCGCCCTGCCGGCCGGCAATGCCGGCATCAAATTCGGTATCCAGCCAGGTGGCACTGGCACCGATCAGCAAGCCCGACCAGGCATTCGGCAGCATGGCCAGCTGCTGCTGCCAGTTCACCTCCGCCCCGCGCACGGTTGCCTTGTCACCGTTGATCGCCGTGGTCACCTCAAAGCCCGGAAAACCGGCATGGCTGTCGGTCACGGTCTCCACGATGTAGCCATCGATGACCTTGTGGAACACCCCCACCGAGACCAGTCCGGTGTCGCCCAGGTAACGTTCTAGGCTCAGGTCCAGATTGGTGGATTCATACGGGTCCAGCTGCGGGTTGCCCACGCGCACCTCGCCCTCGTCGCGGTTCATGCCCAGGCGCGGGGAGATGTCGGCAAAGGACGGCCGGGCCAGTGTCTGGTTGGCCGAGCCACGCAGCACCCAGCCGTTGTCGGTGTCGTAACGGGCATGCAGGCCCGGCAGCACGTTGGTGTAACGGCTGGCCACGCGCCGCCCGCTGACCTGGGCCACACCATCCTGGTCGATGTCCACCTGGTAGCCATCGGCAGCGAACTTTGTATTCTCCACCCGCACGCCGGCAATCAGGCGCAGCTTGTCGATGTCCCAGGTGCCCATGGCATAGGCAGCGAAGATGTCCTCGTTGGCACGGTAATCCTCCTCCAGCATCAACGCGGTGTTCCCGACCACATCCTGCGGGCGGGCGCTGTAATCGCCCTTGTTGGCGGCCCACCAGCGGTTCATGCGCGCCGAATCCAGCCATTGGCCGAGGTCGGCATGCCGGTGCTCCAGCGCCTTGCCGGCCCAGCCGGCCAGGTCCACGTCCGGGCCGCGGCGCAACTCCGACTCGTTGACATCGGCGCTGCGCTCGCGACAGCGCCCGAGCAGGCCGAACTTGTAGCTGGCATTGTCCGCATCAAAGCGCAGGTTCACCTGGGCTGAGTGCTCCTTGTCATCCACCACGGTGGGAGCCACCACCATGCGGTCGAAGGCGTAATTGGCCAGGTCCTTCCAGCCATCGTCGCTGATCCGGTAGGTCGGCAGCGCAGTGCGCTGGTCGATCAGCGCGGTCAGGTCATCGGCATCGTAGTCAAAGCGCGCCTCGATCTCGTCCAGCACACGCTCGCGGGTCTTGGTCCAGCCCAGCCGGTAGTCCACCACGGCCGCGCTCAGGCTGTGTTCGCCACCGAAGCTGGCGGCGATGGTGTCCTCTTGCTTGGTGCGGTAGCGCAGGCGCTTGGCAATGGCGTCGGCAGGCAGTCCGTCCACCTGGTAGCGGCCATCGCGCAGGGCGGTGATGTCGCCATCGCCGAAGCCGAAGATGGTGCGCTGGCGGGTCTCGGCATCATTGAAGCGGCTGTACAGGGTGCGCAGGAAGTAGCGGTTGTCCGCATCCGGGCGCCAGTCCAGGTTGAGGTTGGCCCCGCTGCGCTCGCGCTCGATGCTGTATTTGCGGTGCTGCACGTCGATGGCCGCAAGATCGGCGTTGCTGCCGCCGTCAAAGGTGTCGTATTCGACCTCGGTGTTGTCCGATTCAAACTCGCGCTGCTGGTGGTTGATGCCCACCGCCACACCGAAGGTGTCATTGAACACCTCGCTGTAGTTGAAGGCGGCCTTCGGGCTGGTCTTGCCCGACAGCGCCTGGTGGCTGGCTTCCAGCTTGCCGCGCAGGCTGCGCCCATCACGGTCGAAGGCCGAGGCCGATTCCACGATCACGCTGCCGCCGATGGCGTCGCCGGGCATGTCCGGCGTGGCCGACTTGACCACGCGCAGGCGTTCGGTGGAATCGGAAGGAATCACATCCAGTGGCGCGGCGCGGCTGTCCGCTTCGGGCGTGCCGATGGCGATGCCGTCGACCGAGACAGTGTTCAATGCCGCATCCAGGCCACGCACCACGACATAACGCCCTTCGCCCTGGTCACGGGTGACACTGACGCCGGGCAGGCGCTGCAGCGACTCGGCCACGTTCATGTCCGGGTAGTTGCCGATGGCATCGGCCGAGACCACGTCCTGGATGGCATCACTGCTGCGCTTGAGGTCCACCGCACGGACCTGTGCCTCGCGTTGGGCACGCACTTCGACCCGATCCAGGGCCACGGCCGCCTCCAGCGCCCCGCCGCTGGCCAGCACCGGTCCACTGGCCCAGCCCAGCAACGCCATCGACACCGACTTGCACAACACCTGCTTCCGCACGGGCCATCCCCTGATTGATGAATGGCTGCACGATATTTCTGTGCCTTTTCAGCCCGATGACAGCCACATAGCGTGCAGATGACAGCTCGGGCGGTGCACGCAGCACCCCGTCATTGCCACTGCACGATCACCGGCAAGACGGGCAAGACCGTGGCGGCCTACAATCGTCCAACTCAAACGGACCCCGCCCCCATGAAGATCGTTGAAGCCCGCCACCCGCTGGTACGCCACAAAATCGGCCTGCTGCGCAACCCGGAGCTGAGCACGCGCGAGTTCCGCGAGCTGACCAATGAGATCGGCACCCTGCTGGCCTACGAGGCCACCGCCGACCTGCCCACCGAAACGGTCACCGTGCCCGGCTGGGCCGGCCCCGTCGCGGTGGAACGCCTGGCCGGGGCCAAGATCACCCTGGTGCCGATCCTGCGCGCCGGCCTGGGCATGCTGACCGGCGTGCTGGACCTGCTGCCCTCGGCCCGGGTCAGCGTGGTCGGCCTGCAGCGCGATGAGGAAACCCTGCAGCCGGTGCCCTACTTCGAGCGCCTGACCGGCCGCCTGGAAGAACGTGACACCCTGATCCTGGACCCGATGCTGGCCACCGGCGGCACCCTGATCGCCACCATCGACATGCTCAAGCGTGCCGGGGCCAAGCGCATCAAGGGCATCTTCCTGGTCGCCGCACCGGAAGGCCTGAAGGCCCTGGAGGCCGTGCACCCGGATGTGGAGATCTTCACCGCCGCCATCGACGAGCGCCTGAACGAGAAGGGCTACATCCTGCCCGGCCTGGGCGATGCCGGCGACCGCATCTTCGGCACCCGCGCCGGCTGACAGCACGCATACGTCAGACAACAAAAAACCCAGCATGCGCTGGGTTTTTTGTTGTCTGAAGCGATGACCTTCAGGGCGGGCTGACAGGCTCACCTGCCTTGACCACCTGGCCCGAGCCGACCGGGTTGCGCGGGTCGCTGCCGGCACTCAGGGTGTTGCTGGCCCGGTCCCAATGCACGGTCTGCAGGTTGCCCCACACATGCGAGGAACCACGACCACCGGCAGCCTCGTCACCGGGCAGCTTCAGGGCATGGCCCATCGCCTGCAGGGCGCTGACGGTGGCCGCATCGAAGGTGCCGGCCTCGGCCTCGATCACGTCCGGGTACCACTGGTGGTGATAACGCGGCAGCGCAGCCACGGCCTGCGCGTCCAGCCCGGCGTCATAGCCCAGGATGCCCAGCAGCACCATGGTGATGATGCGGCTGCCGCCCGGGGTGCCGATCACCACCACCTCGTGGCCGTTGTCCATGAAGGTGGGCGTCATCGAGGACAGCATGCGCTTGCCCGGGGCCGGCGCATTGGCCTCGTAGCCCATCACCCCGAAGGCATTGGGGGTGCCCGGCTTGAGGGCGAAATCGTCCATCTCGTTGTTGAGCAGCACCCCGGTGCCCTTGGGCACCAGGCCCGAACCGTACAGCAGGTTCACCGTCTGCGTGCCACCGACGCGGTTGCCATCGGCATCGATGATCGAGAAATGGGTGGTTTCCTCATCCTCCAGCGGGGTCGGGTTGCCGCTCAGGCTGTCGCTGGGCGTGGCCTTGTCCGGATGGATGGTGGCGCGCAGGCCCTGGGCGTAATCGTGGCTGGTCAGGGTACGCTGCGGGATCTGCACAAAATCCGGGTCACCCAGGAAGAAGGTGCGGTCGCGGTAGGCACGGCGCATGGCTTCCACCACCAGGTGGGTGCGCTGGGCCGGGCTCAGCGCCTGCAGGTCCCAGCCTTCCAGGATCTGCAGCATCGAGGCCAGGGCGATACCGCCGGAGGACGGCGGCGCGGCGGTGGTGATCTGCCAGTCGCGGTAGCCAAAACGCACCGGCTCGCGCTCGACCACCGTGTAGCCGGCCAGATCGGCGGCCGTCCACACGCCACCGGCGTCCTTGACCCCGGCCAGCAGCAGGCGCCCGGTGCGGCCCTTGTAGAAGCCGTCAAAGCCATCACTAGCCAGGCGTTCCAGGGTGCCGGCCAGTTCGGGCTGGATGAAGTTGTCGCCTTCGGCAATGGCGCGGCCGTTGCGCAGGAACACCTCGCGCGTGCCGGGGTAGCGCTCCATCACTTCGGCGCGGCTGGCATAGCCACGCGCCATCCGCCCGTATACCGGGAAACCGTCACGGGCGATACGGATGGCCGGGGCCAGCGAGCGCGCCAGCGGCAGCTTGCCGTAGTTGCGCGACAGGTGGACCAGCGCTGCCGGCAGGCCGGGAATGCCCGCCGCCCACGGCCCGTTGACCGAACGGTCGCGGTCCAGGTTGCCGTCCTTGTCCAGATAGGCCGTCGGCACGCCGGAAGCCGGCGCGGTCTCGCGCGCATCGACCAGGGTCTGCTTGCCGCTGGCAGCATCGTGCAGCAGGAAGAAGCCGCCGCCGCCCAGGCCCGAGCTGATCGGCTCGACCACCGACAGCACCGAGGACACGGCAACCGCCGCATCGAAGGCGTTGCCGCCGGCGGCGAGGATTTCATGCCCTGCTTCGGTGGCCAGGTGGTGGGCACTGGCAATCACCGCGCCCTCCGGCTTTGCGGCCAGGGCGGTGGCGACAGGTGTGGTGACGGCAGCCGGGCTGTCGGCCCAGACCGTCGGGGTGAATGCAAGGGCACACAACAGCAACGGGCTGGCAAACAGCTTCATGGCCTCAACTCTCCGGGGTGTACAGCTCGGGATGCGCCAGCTGCAGGGCGGCCAGTTTGGCCAGCAGCTGTTGTTCGGATTCAACGATGTCGGGGTCCGGGTCGATGCATTCGACCGGACAGACGACCACGCACTGTGGTTCGTCATGGTGACCGACGCATTCGGTGCAGCGCGCCGGGTCGATCACATAGATGGTTTCGCCCATGGCGATGGCCGCATTCGGGCAGGCCGGCTCACACACGTCGCAATTGACACACAGATCGTTGATTTTCAGCGACATGGCAGGCTCCGCGTCGGACTTCGACGCCGCGGCGCAGACGCCGCACAACAAAAACGCGGCCGGGATGGGCAGTGCCCGTCCCGGCCGGCGTGACTTACTTGGCTTCGACGAAGATGTACTCGGCGCCGGTGGCCTGCACGATCGACATCACGCGGGCGTTGTCGGCGGCATCGCCGATGAACAGCACGCGCACACCCTTCAGGGTGTCGGCATCAACCGGCTTGAACGCCGCTTCGATCAGGTCGGCCATCTTGGTCGAGGCCGACGAACCGAAGGCCAGCATGTTGCCCGGCTGCACGCCACGGCTCATCGCGGTGGTGGCCGATTCAACCTGACGCTCGTACTTGTCGGCGAATTCCGGATCGGTTTCCGGCGGCAGGTAGTACAGGAACGGCGGGTTGGAGATGGTGCCCAGGTTCTCGCGGACCACGGCCTGCAGGTACTGGCGCCAGCCGGCATCGTCTTCCTTGGCCGGAGCGACCAGGGCCACCGCGGCTTCTTCGACAACCGGGGTTTCTTCCTTCGAGCAGGCGGTCAGGGCGACGGCCAGGGTAGCGGCAGCGAGCACGCTCTTGAGGGTGTTCATGAGAATGGATTCTCCATTACCAAAGCTGTGACGGGGATGGTGGAACCGTTCAGGCATCGTCACGCGCCTGTCGGGCACGCCGCAGAACCTCCAGCACGTTGCCCGGCACGAAACCGGACACATCGCCGCCCAGTCGCGCGATTTCGCGCACCAGCGAGGAGGAAATGAAGCTGTACTGCTCGGCCGGGGTCAAGAACAGGGTCTCGACCTCGGGGATCAGATGGCGGTTCATCGAAGCCATCTGGAATTCGTATTCAAAGTCACTCACCGCGCGCAGGCCGCGCAGCAGCACGCCACCGTTGACCGAACGCACGAAGTTGGCCAGCAGACTGTCAAAGCCGACCACTTCCACATTGGCATGCTGGGCGGTGGCGGCCTGGGCCAGCTCCACACGCAGCTCCAGCGGCAGGATCGGGCCCTTGGTCTGGCTCTTGGCCACACCCACGACAATCTTCTCGAACAACGGCGCAGCGCGGTTGATCAGGTCAATGTGGCCGTTGGTGATCGGGTCGAAGGTACCCGGGTATACGGCGATACGGCGGTTGGCACCGGTCATGCGGGGTTCACGGCGTGGAATCGGTCCCAAGTGTAGCAGTCCCCTGACGCCGGTACAGGGCATAGCGGACCTCACGGGTGCTACCTTCACGATGCAGCTGCCAGCCCGGCCCCAGCGCCGGCATCTGGTTGCTGCCGGCCTCCAGGTACAGCCAGGCGTCGTCGGCCAGGTGCGCCGGCAAGGCGGCCAGCACCTGCTGCCACAGGCCATCGGCAAACGGCGGGTCGACAAAGACCAGGTCAAAACGCTGGGCCGGCGGCCGCGCCAGCCAGGCCAGGGCATCGACATTGAGCACGCTGGCCGGCGCCTGCAGGCGCGTGGCCACGGCGCTGATGGCCTGTGCCAGGCCGGCATCCTTCTCGATCAGGGTGGCGCCGGCCGCCCCGCGCGAGAGCGCCTCCAGGCCCAGTGCCCCGCTGCCGGCAAACAGGTCCAGTACCTGCGCCCCGGGCAGCCTGGGCATCAGCCAGTTGAACAGGGTCTCGCGCACGCGGTCACTGGTTGGCCGCAGGCCGGGACGCTGCGGCACCGCCAGCTTGGTGTTGCGCCACTGCCCACCAATGATGCGCACCTGGCCGGCAGCTGCTGTGCGGGCCGGGGCGGCGGAAGGCGGAGCAGGCGGCAGGCGGCGCGACATCAGGCAGACCAGGGGCAGTGGATCGGGCCGACATGGTAGCAAGCCCGCCGGGCCCGACGATGTGCGCGGGCAGGCCTTGAAAACCGCGCCGGCCAACCACAACTGTTGTGCCAGCGCCGCAGTGACGCGGCATCTGCAACATGGAGCACTTCGACGATGACCAACGAATCGAGCACGCAGACCCTTGGCTTCCAGACCGAGGTCAAGCAGCTGCTGCAGCTGATGATCCATTCGCTGTATTCCAACAAGGAAATTTTCCTGCGCGAGCTGGTGTCCAACGCCGCCGACGCCGCCGACAAGCTGCGCTTTGAAGCGCTGACCGATGCCGCCCTGCTGGAAGGCGATGGCGAGCTGGCCGTGCGCGTGTACTTCGACAAGGACGCCCGCACCGTCACCATCGAGGACAACGGCATCGGCATGAGCCGCGAGGAGGCCATTGCCCACCTCGGCACCATCGCCAAGTCCGGCACCGGCGAGTTCCTGGGCAAGCTCAGCGGCGATGCGCGCAAGGATTCCAACCTGATCGGCCAGTTCGGCGTGGGCTTCTATTCGGCCTTTATCGTCGCCGACCAGGTCGATGTGTACAGCCGCCGCGCCAGCCTGCCCGCCGACCAGGGTGTGCGCTGGTCCAGCCGGGGCGAAGGCGAGTTCGAGATCGCCACGGTTGAAAAGCCGGCCCGCGGCACCCGCATCGTGCTGCACCTGAAGGACGGCGAGGAAAGCTTTGCCGACAGCTGGACCCTGCGCTCGATCATCAAGAAGTATTCCGACCACATCGGCCTGCCGATCCAGATGCCGGTGGAAAAGCACACCGCCGAGGGCGAAAGCGAAGCCGCCGACGCTGCCCCGCAATGGGAAACGGTGAACAAGGCCAACGCCTTGTGGACCCGCGCCAAGGGCGACATCTCGGCCGAGGACTACAACGAGTTCTACAAGCACATCGCCCACGATTACAGCGACCCGCTGGCCCACAGCCACAACAAGGTCGAGGGCAAGCTGGAATACACCTCCCTGCTCTACGTGCCGGGCCGGGCCCCGTATGACCTGTACCAGCGCGAGGCCCCCAAGGGCCTGAAGCTGTACGTGCAGCGCGTCTTCATCATGGACCAGGCCGAGCAGTTCCTGCCGCTGTACCTGCGTTTCATCAAGGGCGTGGTCGATTCCAACGACCTGGCGCTGAACGTCTCGCGCGAAATCCTGCAGACCGGCCCGGTGATCGACTCGATGAAGTCGGCCCTGACCAAGCGCAGCCTGGACATGCTGGACAAGCTGGCCGCCGACAAGCCCGACGACTACGCCACCTTCTGGAAGGAATTTGGCCAGGTGCTCAAGGAAGGCCCGGCCGAAGACTACGGCAACCGCGAGAAGATCGCCGGCCTGCTGCGCTTTGCCTCGACCAAGGGTGAAGGCGATACCCAGAACGTGTCGCTGGCCGACTACATCGGCCGCATGGCCGAAGGCCAGGACAAGATCTATTACCTGACCGGCGAGACCCACCTGCAGGCGGCCAACAGCCCGCATCTGGAAGTGTTCGCCAAGAAGGGCATCGAAGTGCTGCTGCTCACCGACCGCATCGATGAGTGGCTGATGGGCTACCTGACCGAGTTCGACGGCAAGTCCTTTGTCGACATCGCCCGTGGCGACCTGGACCTGGGCAAGCTGGAAAGCGAAGAGGACAAGAAGGCCGCCGAAGAAGCAGCCAAGGACAAGCAAGGCCTGGCCAAGCGTCTGGGCGAGGCCCTGGGCCAGAACGTGTCCGAAGTGCGCGTTTCCCACCGCTTGACCGATTCACCGGCCATCCTCGCCCTGGGCGCGGGTGACCTGGGCCTGCAGATGCGCCAGATCATGGAGGCATCCGGCCAGAAGGTGCCGGAGACCAAGCCGGTGTTCGAGTTCAACCCGGCCCACCCGCTGATCAGCAAGCTGGACCATGAAGCCGACACCGACCGCTTCGCCGAACTGGCCCATGTCCTGTTCGACCAGGCAGCCCTGGCTGCCGGCGAAAGCCTGAAGGACCCGGCCGCCTACGTGCGTCGCCTGAACAAGCTGCTGCTCGAGCTGTCTGCCTGAGTGCAGCCACGTTTGCAGGCAAGGCCGGCCCCGCGCCGGCCTTGCTTGTGTTCAGCCCCGGCCGCCACCGGCAATCGGCCAAAAGCCGGTCAGTGGTAGCATATCCACCTGATTACAGCGCCAGTATCCATGTTCAATATCTTCCGCCGCAAAAAGACCGAAACCGCACAGGACGCCGCCAAGCCACGCCTGAGCGCGGAAGAGATTGCTGCCGCCTTCCAGCAGCCGGCCCGCGTCGAAGCGTCCGACAACGCCCCCGCCCAAGCGCCTGCTGCCAGCACAACGCCGACGGCTCCGGTTGCCCAGGCTCCGGCTGCGTCCATTGATGTGCCGGTTGTTGAACCTGCTGCGCCGGTACAGGCCGTCATCGAAGCGTCGGCAGCCAGCGCAGTTGCCGATTCAAGCCAGGCCCCGGCCAGCGTCGAGCCGGCCGCAACGGCGGCGGCAATCGACGTCGTTGCCAGCCAGGCCGTGACCACGCCCGATGCCGGGCGTAGCGATGACAGCCAGGCCGACCTGATTTCCGCCAACGCCGCACCGGCTGCAGCCGAAGGCAAGCTGGGCTGGCGCGAGCGCCTGCGCAACAGCGTGTTCGCCAAGTCGGTGAGCAGCCTGTTTGCCCGCAACCCCAAGCTCGATGACGACCTGCTGGACGAAATCGAGACGGCCCTGATCACCGCCGACGTCGGCGTGCCGGCCACCACCGCCCTGATCGAAGGCCTGCGCAAGCGCATGAAGGCGCGCGAGTTCGCCGATGCCAATGCCTTGCTGGCCGCCCTGCGTGCCGAGCTGATCGCCCTGCTCGAGCCGGTGGCCAAGCCGCTGGTGATCGACCGCACTGCCGCGCCGTTCGTGCTGCTCACCGTCGGCGTCAACGGCGTTGGCAAGACCACCACCATCGGCAAGCTGGCCAAGCGCTTCAAGGACGAAGGCCACAGCCTGATGCTGGCTGCCGGCGACACCTTCCGTGCTGCCGCCGTGGCCCAGCTGCAGGCCTGGGGCCAGCGCAACGGTGTCACCGTGATCGCCCAGGGCCAGAACGCCGACGCCGCTTCGGTGGCCTTCGATGCCCTGCAGGCCGCCAAGGCCCGCGGCACCGACATCCTGATTGCCGACACCGCCGGCCGCCTGCACACCCAGACCGGGCTGATGAACGAGCTGGGCAAGATCGGCCGCGTGCTGGGCAAGGTCGATCCCACTGCCCCGCACGAGGTGTTGATGGTGATCGACGGCACCACCGGCCAGAACGCGATCAACCAGGTGCGCCAGTTCCATGCCGTGGCCAAGGTCACCGGTCTGGTCGTGACCAAGCTGGACGGCACCGCCAAGGGTGGCGTGGTGTTCGCCCTGGCCCGCGAATTCGGCATTCCGATCCGCTTTGCCGGCATCGGCGAGCGCCCGGAAGACCTGCGCGTGTTCGAGCCGGAAGCCTTCGTCGATGCCCTGCTGCCCGAGGCCCTGGGCAGCCATTGAACCTGGCGTTATTGTCGCAATCCCCGAGGTGCCGGCCGGCTCTGCCCACCGGCACCTTTTGTTTGTCCGCCCCATCACCGCGCTGCCCGGCAGCCACAT
This sequence comes from Stenotrophomonas ginsengisoli, assembly GCF_001431485.1. Lineage (GTDB taxonomy): Bacteria > Pseudomonadota > Gammaproteobacteria > Xanthomonadales > Xanthomonadaceae > Stenotrophomonas > Stenotrophomonas ginsengisoli. The sequence continues at coordinate 98,065 of NZ_LDJM01000012.1, forward strand.
GAGCCTGCCTTAGCATGTCCAGCCCTGCCCTGCTTCCGAGCAAACTGCTGCCCTGGTTTGACCAGCACGGCCGCCATGACCTGCCCTGGCAGCACCCGCGCACGCCCTATCGGGTATGGCTGTCGGAGGTGATGCTGCAGCAGACCCAGGTGGCCACGGTGGTGCCGTACTTCCTGCGTTTTGTTGCCCGCTTCCCGGATATCGGCGCACTGGCCGCCGCGGACGCCGACACCCTGATGGCACACTGGGCCGGGCTGGGCTACTACGCCCGTGCACGCAACCTGCAGGCCGCCGCCCGGCGCTGCGTGGAACAGCACGAGGGCCAGCTGCCACGCGACCTGGACGCCCTGGTTGCGCTGCCCGGGATCGGCCGCAGCACCGCCGCGGCCATTCTTTCCCAGGCCTGGGGCGACACCCACGCCATCCTGGATGGCAACGTCAAACGGGTGTTGACCCGGGTCTACGGCATCGACGGCCACCCCGGCCAGCCGGCGGTGGAGAAACAGCTCTGGGCCATCGCCGGCCAGCAACTGGCCGCGGTGCCGGCCGGGCGCATGACCGACTGGACCCAGGCGCAGATGGATTTCGGCGCCACCCTGTGCAGCCGGGCCAAGCCGGCCTGTGCCCTGTGTCCGCTGCAGGGCCAGTGCATCGCCCTGCGCGATGGCCGGGTGGCCGAGCTGCCCACGCGCAAGGCCAGCAAGACCCTGCCCGAACGCGAGGCCCATGCCCTGCTCATTGATGACGGCCGGGGCCGTTACGCCCTGCTGCGGCGCCCGGAGCAAGGCATCTGGGCCGGGCTGTGGACCCTGCCCCAGGCCGATACCCATGCCGCACTGGCCCAGTGGACAGCACAGCAGCTGGGCGCGGACCTTGAAAGTGCCGATGCCCTGCCTGATATCGTGCATACCTTCAGCCATTACCGGCTGCACCTGCACCTGCATCGCCTGCGCCTGCCCGCCGCTGGCCGCAACGCAGCGATCGGCGAAAACGCACCGGGCTGGTTCGGCCTGGCCGAGCTGGCCGAACTGGGCCTGCCGGCCCCCATCCGCAAATTGATCGATACGCTCTGAGCCTCACCGCAGGCCGGGCAGCCACCCAAGGAGTTCTCGCATGTCCCGCACCATCCACTGCGACCACAGCAATGCACCGGCCGAAGGGCTGGATTTCGTGCCCTGGCCCGGCGAGCTGGGCCAGCGCATCTTCAACCACATCGGCAAGCCTGCCTGGCAGGCCTGGCTGGCCCACCAGACCATGCTGATCAACGAAAACCGGCTTTCCCCGCGCGACCCCAAGCACCGCGCCTACCTGCAGGAACAGATGGTCAAGTACCTGTTCAACGAAGGCGCCGCCGACAACGTCGCCGGCTACCAGGCACCGGAGAACGGATAAACAAAAGGCCGCCCCAAGGGCGGCCTTTTGCCATCAGCGGCTGCCGGATCAGCCTGCCGGTTGCTCGCCGTCGGCCTGCTCGGCCTGGCGCTGCTCGATCTTGGCCTGGCGCAGCTGCGCCTGCCCGGCCTTGATCGCCTTGCTGTCCAGCGGACGGATGCTGGAGATACGGCAACTGGAAGGAATGGTGTCGCGCACATAGACCCGGTCAAAACGCGCATACACCCGGTCGAACTGGCTGCTCAGGCCGATCGTGGTGGCATGGGTCAGGCCCGGACAGGTCGCATCGAACTGCAACAACCACGATTCATTGGGCCGGGTATGCACCACCATGGCCCGGTCACCCAGCTCGTTCCAGCCGTGCAGGCTGCCGAAGAAACGGAAACTGGGTACCGGCTCCCCGGCGTGGGCCAGATGCAGCTGCAGCTGCTCCTGGCTGGTCAGACGCGTGGTCGTGGCACAACCGGCCAGAACCAGTATCGCCAGCAACGCACTGCTCATCCACTTCATTGCATCCTCCTTTACGGGAAACGACCCAACGATCATTAAAGCAAGGCGGTGTACCGGCATTAAACCTGGCTGGACGCCATCGCATGCAGGCGCCCCTCGCGCAGTTCCAGCACACGGTCCAGCTTGCGTGCCAGGCTGCGGTCATGGGTGACCAGCACCAGCGAGGTGCCATGGGCCCGGTTGAGCTCGAGCATCTGGCCGAATACGTTGGCCGCGGTACGGTCATCCAGGTTGCCGGTCGGCTCGTCACCGAGCACACAGCCAGGCTGGTTGACCAGTGCCCGCGCCACGGCCGCACGCTGGCGCTCGCCACCACTCATTTCGCCGGGCTTGTGGGCCAGACGATGACCCAGGCCGACCGACTCCAACAAGTCCATCGCCCGCTTGCGGGCGGCATCCAGCTCACCGCCCCCCAGCAGTACCGGCATCATCACGTTTTCCAGCGCGGTGAATTCTGGCAACAGGTGGTGGAACTGGTAGATGAAGCCCAGCTCGCGGTTGCGCAATGCGCCGCGTGCGGTGTCCGACAGGCCACTCATCTTCTGCCCGGCAACAAACACCTCACCGGCGGTGGGCACATCCAGGCCGCCGAGCAGGTGCAGCAAGGTGCTCTTGCCGGCACCGGACGCGCCAATGATGGCCACCGTTTCACCACGGCTCACCGACAGCTCCAGGCCATCGAACACCGGGGTGTGCATCTTGCCCTCGGCATAGGTCTTGCCCAGGCCTTCGGCACGGATCACTTCTTGGTTCATCGCATCACTCATAACGCAGAGCCTCGGCCGGATGGGTGCGCGCCGCACGCCAGGCCGGATACAGGGTGGCCAGGAAGGCCATCAGCAGGGCCACCACCACCGTCCAGGCCACATCGGCCGGCTGCATGTCGGTGGGCAGGCCGGTGATGTAGTACACGTCCGGCGGCAGCAGCACGACATTGAAGGTGCCTTCGATGAAGCGCAGCAGGCGCTCCAGGTTCAGGGTCAGGGTGATGCCCCCGAGCAGGCCGAGCAAGGTGCCGACCACGCCGATCAGGGTGCCCTGGACCATGAACACCTGCATCACCCCGGCCGGGCTCAGACCCAGGGTACGCAGGATGGCGATGTCGGCCTGCTTGTCGGTGACCAGCATCACCTGGGAGTTCACCAGGGTGAAGGCGCCCATCATGATGATCAGCGACAGCAGGATGCCCATCACCGTCTTTTCCATCTTCAGCGAGTGGTACAGGTTGGCGTTCTGCTGGGTCCAGTCGCTGACCCGGTACAGGCCATCCAGTGACAGGGCCAGATCACTGGCCACGTTGAAGGCCTGGTCCATGTCATGCAGCTTCAGGCGCACACCGGTGACGCCCTCACTGCGCAATACCCGCTCCAGGTCATACAGGTTGACGAAGGCCACGCCACGGTCGACCTCGTTGTAGCCGGCCTCGAAGATGCCGCTGACGTGGAAACGCTTGGTCCGCGCCATCGCCCCCAACGGGGTGCCCTGCACTTCGGCCAGCGTAGCCACCACGTTGTCGCCCACACCCACGCCCAGCCACAGCGCCAGCTCCTTGCCCAGGATGATGTTGAACTCGCCCTGGGCCAGCGAATCCAGGCTACCGGTGGTCATCTTCTCGGCAATCACCGAGACCTTGGACTCCAGCGCAGGGTCCACGCCCTGCACCACCGCCCCCTGCACCCGCGGGCCGGACAACATGCCCTGGATCTCGATGTACGGCGCGGCGCCGATGATGCGCGGATCCTTGCTGGCCGTATCCACGGCCTGCTGCCAGTCCCGCATCGGCTCGCCTTCGGCGGTGACCGTGGCGTGGGCGGTCATCTGCAGCAGACGATCGCGGATTTCCTTCTGGAAGCCGCTCATCACCGCCATCGTGGTGATCAGCACCATCACCCCGAGGGCAATGCCGATGATCGAGGCCATGGAAATGAAGGAGATGAAACCGTTGCGGCGCTTGGCACGCAGGTAACGCAGGCCGATGGCCACGGGTACTGGTTTGAACATGAGGCCTTGCCCGGTCAGATCAGGCTATGGTGCCACTGCGCCCGCGCTTGTGGAATGGCGAAACTGACTGGGGCCACTGGCGCAGTTCACTCAGGACCGGCCCGGGCAGCCAGGCCGGCAACAACACGCACTGCAGCCAGCCCCGCCCCGTCGGCCGGCGCCAGTGCAGCACCAGCAGGCCGCAGCGCTGGCTGATCCGCAGCCGCTGCTGCCATTGGCCATCAATGCAGGCCCGGCCATTGCTGCGGTCAAAGATGAAATGGCGCGCGGGCTGGCGCTGCCAGCGCAAGGCCTGCAGCACGGCCAGCAGGCCCGGCAGGCACACGGCCCGGTTCAACCAGGGCCGCGGCAAATCACTGAGCACCAGCGACAGCATGGCCAACAGGCCAAGCAGCAACAGCGCCGCGCTAACTGCCGGCTGCGGCCGCCATTCAAGCCGGCATGGCGGCAATCTTGTGGATGAGCGCGATGAGCTCGGCATCCGGGCACTCCTCATAACCCATCGACCAGCGCCACAACTTATCGTCCTCGCAATCGAGCATGCGCAGGAAAACCGCGCGCTCGGCCATCGGCGCAGTGGCCCAGGCATTGTCCAGATAACGGTCAAACAGGCGGTCCAGCTCGCGCATGCCACGCCGGCTGCGCCAGCGGATCCGCTTCAGTTCGGTTGCCTCGTCCATTTCCCTTCTCCTGATGCCACGCGCTCGCGCAGCAGGCAAAAACAACAACGGCACCGGCCATCAGGCGCGGTGCCGCGGTGTGCAGACCGGCATCACTGCCGGCCTGCAGGCCACCTCATGGCCGGATCAAACCACTGGATCAGGCGCGGCGCGCCATCATCAGCTTCTTGATCTCGGCAATGGCCAGCGCCGGGTTCAAGCCCTTCGGGCAGGTACGGGCGCAGTTCATGATGGTGTGGCAGCGGTACAGCTTGAACGGATCTTCCAGGTCATCCAGACGCGAACCGGTGTCCTCATCGCGCGAGTCGATGATCCAGCGGTAGGCCTGCAGCAGGATGGCCGGGCCCAGGTAACGCTCGCCATTCCACCAGTAGCTCGGGCAGCTGGTCGAGCAGCAGGCGCACAGGATGCACTCGTACAGGCCGTCCAGCTTCTTGCGGTCTTCCGGCGACTGCAGGCGCTCGCGGTCGGACGGGGCCGGGGTCTGGGTACGGATCCACGGCTTGATCGAGGCGTACTGCGCATAGAAGTGGGTCAGGTCCGGAACCAGGTCCTTGACCACGTCCATGTGCGGCAGCGGGTAGATCGGCACTTCCTTCTTTTCGCAGTCTTCGATGGCGCGGGTGCAGGCCAGCGTGTTGGTGCCGTCGATGTTCATCGCGCACGAACCGCAGATGCCCTCACGGCACGAGCGACGGAAGGTCAGGGTCGGGTCGATCTCGTTCTTGATCTTGATCAGGGCGTCCAGGACCATCGGGCCACAGCTGTCCAGATCAACGTCGTAGGTATCGGTACGCGGGTTTTCGCCGCTGTCCGGGCTCCAACGATAGACCTTGAAGGTACGTACGTTCTTGGCACCAGCCGGGGCAGCGAAGTGCTTGCCCTTGGTGACCCGGGAGTTCTTCGGAAGAGAGAATTCAGCCATTTTAATAAGTTCCCCGGATCAGTAGACGCGCGGCTTCGGCGGCACAACGGACACGTCGTCAGACAGCGTGTACATGTGGACCGGGCGGAAATCGAAGCTGCACTTGCCCTTCTCATCCACGCTGACCAGGGTGTGCTTGTGCCAGTTGACGTCGTCGCGGTCCGGGAAGTCTTCGTGGGCATGTGCACCACGGCTTTCCTTGCGCTGTTCGGCCGAGTTGATGGTGGCCACTGCGTTGAGCAGCAGGTTGTTCAGCTCGTAGGTTTCGATCAGGTCGGAGTTCCAGACCAGCGAGCGGTCGGAAACCTTGACGTCCTGGAACGAATCAAACACTTCGGCCATCTTCTTGCAGCCGGCTTCCAGCTTCTCGCTGGTGCGGAACACGGCGGCATCGGCCTGCATGGTGCGCTGCATGCGATCGCGGATGACCGCGGTCGGGGTGTCGCCATTGGCGTGACGCAGCTTGTCCAGCAGACCCAGGGCCTTGTCACAGGCGTCCGACGGCAGCTGCTTGTGCGGCGCGCCCGGCTTGATGGTCTCGGCGCAGCGGTTGGCCACGGCGCGACCGAACACGACCAGGTCCAGCAGCGAGTTGGAGCCCAGACGGTTGGCACCGTGGACCGAGACGCAGGCCGCTTCGCCGATGGCGTACAGGCCCGGGACGACGGCGTCCGGGTTGTCGCCGACCTTGCGCACGACTTCGCCGTGGTAGTTGGTCGGGATGCCGCCCATGTTGTAGTGGACGGTCGGGATCACCGGGATCGGCTGCTTGTGCACGTCCACGCCGGCGAAGATGCGGGCGCTTTCGGCAATACCCGGCAGCTTCTCGTCGATCGCGCCCGGCGGCAGGTGGGTCAGGTCGAGCAGGATGTGATCCTTGTGCTCGCCCACGCCACGGCCTTCGCTGATTTCCACGGTCATCGAACGCGACACCACGTCACGCGAAGCCAGGTCCTTGTAATGCGGTGCGTAGCGCTCCATGAAGCGCTCGCCATTGGAATTGCGCAGGATGCCACCTTCGCCGCGAACACCTTCGGTGATCAGGCAGCCGGCGCCATAGATGCCGGTCGGGTGGAACTGCACGAACTCCATGTCCTGCAGCGGCAGGCCGGCACGGGCCACCATACCGCCACCGTCGCCGGTGCAGGTGTGGGCCGAGGTGGCCGAGAAATACGCGCGGCCGTAACCACCGGTGGCCAGCACCACGCCATGGGCGCGGAACAGGTGCAGGGTGCCTTCTGCCATGTCCAGGGCGAGCACGCCGCGGCACACGCCTTCCTCGTCCATGATCAGGTCGAGTGCGAAGTACTCGATCATGAAACGGGCGTTATGGGCCAGCGACTGCTGGTACAGGGTGTGCAGGATCGCGTGGCCGGTACGGTCAGCGGCCGCGCAGGTACGCTGGGCCGGAGCACCTTCGCCGTACTTGGTGGTCATGCCACCGAACGGACGCTGGTAGATCTTGCCCTCTTCGGTACGCGAGAACGGAACACCGTAATGCTCCAGCTCGATGATCGCCGGGATGGCCTCGCGGCACATGTACTCGATGGCGTCCTGGTCGCCCAGCCAGTCCGACCCCTTGATGGTGTCGTAGAAGTGGTAGCGCCAGTCGTCCTCACCCATGTTGGCCAGCGCGGCGGAAATACCACCCTGGGCTGCCACGGTGTGCGAACGGGTCGGGAAGACCTTGGTGATGCAGACGGTCTGCAGGCCCTTCTGGGCCAGGCCGAAGGTCGCACGCAGGCCGGCGCCGCCGGCGCCGACAACGACCATGTCGACCTTGTGTTCAGTAATCTTGTAAGCGGACATGGATATCAGTTCCCAAGCACGATGCGGGCAACCGCGAAAATGCTGACGATTGCGCCGAGCACGGCGACGAACTTCACGATGACCTGGAGGGCCAGCGCCAGCAGCGAGTTGTGGATGTAGTCTTCCAGCACGACCTGCAGGCCGAGCTGGGCGTGCCAGAACATGGCCACCAGCAGGCCGACCAGCAGCACGGCATTCCACGGCTTGGAGACAGTCTCCACCGCGGTGACGTAATCAGCGCCGACCAGGCTCACCAGCAGGCACAAAAACCAGATGCCCAGGAAGACCAGTGCGGTGGCGGTCAGGCGCTGGTGGATGAAATGCTCGGTACCGGACTTGGCACTGCCCAGGCCGCGGACATTCTTCAACGGAGTACGGAACTTGCTCATCTTCAGCCCCCCAGGCAGACAGCGGCCCAAACCAGGGCGGTGAGGACCAGCGAAGCAATCACCGACATCCACGAACTGCGGATGAAGGTCGGCTTGGCATAACCCACGGCGAAATCCTGCACGATGTGGCGGATGCCGTTGCACAGGTGGTAGGCAAATACCCAGGTCCATGCAAACAGGAAGGCCTTGCCATACCAGGCACCGGCGTGGTCAGTGAAGCAGGTCCAGGATTCCGGCCCCATCATCAGGGCGAGCAGGCCGCCGGCAATGATGAGGGCACCGACAGACAGAATGATGCCGGTGGCTCGATGCAGGATCGAGGTGGCCATCTGGATCTGCCAGCGATACACCTGCAGATGCGGAGAGAGGGGGCGTGATCGGTTCGCCATTTCGCTGGGCTCGTTGTCTCGGCTGGGCGGCGGAATTGCCGCATTGGCTAGTCACTGCAACTTCGTTCAGAAGTCGATGCAGCGTCCGTTTTTTTCCCAGTCCCCGTAGCGCACCGGATCAAGCCCGCCGCGCCCACCAACCTCGGTCGCAACCTCGGGCTTGGGCACGGTGGAATCCTGCTGGTCGTTGACCGCAGTATCCGGAGTAGTTTCAGGAGTGGGGGTTGTTTGGCCTATCATTTTTGGTCTCGCAACATGCTGATTTTAGACCTGCCGACCGTGACTGACAACCTTCCGAACCATTTCACTCTCCCCGACACCGGCCTGCTGCGCCTGCAGGGCGCCGATGCGGAGACCTTCGCCCAGTCCCAGTTCGCCAACGACGTGGCCGCCCTGGCACCGGGCCAATGGCAGTGGAGCTGCTGGCTCAACGCCAAGGGACGGGTGCTGGATGTGTTCGCCCTGGCCCGTCTGGCCGAAGGGGATCTGCTGCTGATCCTGCCCGACGGCGGCGCCCAGGCCCTGGGCCAGGCCCTGCAGCGCTTTGTGTTCCGGCGCAAGGTCCGCCTGGCACTGGACCTGCGCCCGGTCAGTGGCCATTTCGGCGCAGCGACCGGCGCGGCCGGCAACCAGCTGGCCATAAGTGATGACGAAGTGATTGAACTGGACTGGGGCAGCAGCACCCTGCCGCGCACCCTGCGCATCGGTGCAGGTGCCGACCTTGCCGCCGATGACCCGGCGGCCTGCCGCAGCTGGCAGCAGGCCGACCTGCGCCTTGGCCTGCCGCGCCTGACAGCGCAGCAGCGTGAGACCTGGACCGCCCAGCAACTGGGCCTGGACCGCCTGCAGGGCTATTCGGTGCGCAAGGGCTGCTATCCCGGCCAGGAGATCGTGGCCCGCACCCACTTCCTGGGCAAGGCCAAACGCGCCACCGTATTGCTGCACGGCGTCGCACCAGACATCACGGCCGGCAGCGCGGTCCTGGCCGGGGAGCGCGAGATCGGCCAGCTGGCCTGTGTGGCCCCACCGTATGCCCTGGCCGTGCTGCCACTGGAGCGCGACGAGCAGACGCTGCTGGTGGCCGGCAGCGCCGTACAGGCACAGCCGCTGGTGGAGGGATTGCTGCGCTGAACCGGCAGTGTGAGAAAAGCGCCACTGTGCATCATCAACGTTAGGATGAGGGCAGATACCCTTGTATGTGCCCTGCCCCTGATGACTGACGCGCCTGCCAGCTCCCCGACCATCCTGCTGCTGTTTGGCGCCACCGGCGACCTGGCCCAGCGTTACCTGTTCCCTTCCCTGTTGCGCCTGCATGCCGACTGCCTGCTGCCGGCCGGCCTGCGCATCCGCGGCCTGGCCCTGAGTGCGCACGACGACGCCGGCTTTGCCGGCTTGCTGCGCGAAAAACTGGCCCAGGCGGCACCGGATGCACAGGCCGCCGCCATCGACGGCCTGCTGCAACGCATTGACTACCGCAGCGTGGACCTGTCCGATCCGGCGGCGGTGGCCGCATCCGTGGCCGATGTGGCCGACCAGGCCTGCCTGAGTTACCTGTCCATCCCGCCCGGCCTTTACCCCAGCACCGCCCAGGGCCTGGCCCAGGCCGGCGCGCTGGCCGCCCCCTCGCGCCTGATGCTGGAAAAGCCGATCGGCAGCGACGGCGCCAGCGCCGATGCCCTGCTGACGCAGATCGCCACACTGATCGAAGAACAGCGCACCTACCGTATCGACCATTACCTGGGCAAGGCGGCGGTGCAGAACCTGATGGCCCTGCGCTTCGGCAACACCCTGCTGGAGGCAGTGTGGAACCGCAACTACATCGAATCGGTGCACATCCTGGTGGCCGAAAGTGGCGGCGTGGATGGGCGCAGCGCCTATTACGCCCGCGCCGGCGCCCTGCGCGACATGATCCAGAGCCACATCCTGCAGTTGCTGGCCCTGGTGGCGATGGAGCCGCCGACCTCGCTGGAGGCTGACCGCATCCGCGATGAAAAGGTCAAGGTATTGCGCAGCCTGCGTCCGCTGGATCCACGCAACGCCGCACCGCTGACCCTGCGTGCGCGCTATGCCGCCGGCCACATCGACGGCCAGCCGGTACCGGGCTACCAGCCGCCGGAAGGTACCGAGCCGGAAACCTTCGCCGCGATCACCGCCCACATCGACAACTGGCGCTGGGCCGGGGTGCCCTTCCACCTGGTCACCGGCAAACGCCTGCCGCGGCGCAGTACCCAGGTGGTGATCACCCTCAAGCCGGTCAGCCACTGGCTGTTTGACAGCCCGGCCCGCGGCCAGGCCCAGCCCAACCACATCACCCTGCAACTGCAGCCACAGGAAAACATCGAACTGGGCCTGCTCAGCTCGCTGGCCGGCCCGGAATGGGGCGCCCTGCAGCTGGAGCCATTGCAACTGGAACTGTCGGTGCCCACCGGCCAGCAGCGCCGCATCGCCTACGAGCGCCTGCTGCTGGATGCGCTGGCCGGCAACAACGCCCTGTTCGTGCGCGCCGATGAAGTGCGCGCCGCCTGGGCCTGGACCGACAGCGTGCTGGCGGCCTGGCAGCAGGCCGGCCTGGTCATGGGCAGCTACCCGGCCGGCAGCTGGGGCCCGGCACGCGCCGCGCAGTTCCTGCCGCCACTGCTGGCCGCGCAGGCACGCCCATGAACGGGCAGGTACAGATCCATCTCCATGCGCAGGAAGACGACTGGGTCCAGGCCGCCTGCGCAGCCATTGCCGGCGCCGTGGACGGACCCGGGCCACAACGCCTGCTGTTGTCCGGCGGCAGCACCCCGGCGCCGGTGTACCGCCAACTGGCCGGCATGCCCCTGCCCTGGGAGCGGCTGCAACTGGGCCTGGCCGACGAACGCTGGCTGCCCGACGGCGATGCCCAACGCAACGACCTGCTGGTAAGCCAGCACCTGCTGCAGCAACAACCGCTGGCGCGGCTGCAGCCACTGGCCCGCTTTGACCACGGACTGGCCACCTGCGTGGCCGCGGCCAATGCGCGCTGGCAGGCTCATCCGGCCACCAGCGTGGCCGTGCTGGGCATGGGCAACGATGGCCATACCGCCTCCCTGTTCCCCGGTGCCGGCAACCTGCAGGCCGCCATCGACAGCCCCCTGCCCTATGCCGTCATCGACGCCAGCGATTGCCCGGGCGCCCAGCAATTCCCGCTGCGCATCAGCCTGACCCCCACCGGCCTGGCCGCCTGCCAGACCCGCATCCTGCTGCTGCGCGGCCAGGACAAGCTGAACACCCTGCATGCTGCCCTGGCCAGCGACGATGCCCAGCGTTATCCGATCCTGTATGCCCTGCACCCGCAGCAAGCGCTGCAGGTGCTGTGCTGCGCCTGACCTTGCCGCCGGCAGCGCCGTCCCGCGCTTCCGGCCGGTTGTAACCGGAGATTTGCCATGACTGCCCTGCACCCGACCATTGCCGCGGTCACTGCCCGCATCATTGCCCGCAGCACCCACAGCCGCGCCGCCTACCTGGCCCAGATCCGCGCCGCGCGCAGCGCGCCGCCGGCACGCGCCCACCTGAGCTGCGGCAACCTGGCCCACGGCTTTGCCGCCTGCGGCTTCCAGGACAAGGCCACCCTCAAGGCCGCCCATGCCCCCAACCTGGGCATCATCACCGCCTACAACGACATGCTCTCGGCGCACCAGCCATTCGAGCACTACCCCGAGCTGATCCGGGACGCGGCGCGGGCCATGGGCGCCACCGCCCAGGTTGCCGGCGGCGTGCCGGCCATGTGTGATGGCGTCACCCAGGGCCGGGCCGGGATGGAACTGTCGCTGTTCTCGCGCGATGTGATCGCCCAGGCTACCGCGGTGGGTCTGAGCCACGACATGTTCGATGCGGCCGTGTATCTGGGCGTGTGCGACAAGATCGTGCCCGGCCTGCTGATCGGCGCACTGTCCTTCGGCCACCTGCCGGCCGTGTTCATTCCCGCCGGGCCGATGCCCAGCGGCATCCCCAACAAGGAAAAGGCCGCGGTGCGCGAACGCTACGCCGCCGGCAGTGCCAGTCGCGCCGAACTGCTGGCCGCCGAAGCGGCCAGCTACCACTCACCCGGCACCTGCACCTTCTACGGCACCGCCAATTCCAACCAGGTCCTGCTCGAAGCCATGGGCCTGCAGTTGCCCGGCACCAGCTTCATCGCCCCGGGCACCGAACTGCGCGCCGCGCTGACCGGTGCCAGTACCCAGCGCGCCCTGCAGCTGGTGGCCGCCGGCGAGGATTACCGGCCGATCGGCGAGCTGGTTAACGAACATGCCATCGTCAACGCCATCGTTGCCCTGATGGCCACCGGCGGCTCGACCAACCACACCATCCACTGGATCGCGGTGGCCCGCGCCGCCGGCATCGTGCTGGACTGGCAGGACATGGACGCGATCTCGGCGGTGGTGCCGACCCTGGCCCATGTCTATCCCAATGGCCAGGCCGATGTGAACCACTTTGCTGCCGCCGGCGGCACCCAGCTGGTGTTCGGCGAGCTGCTGCGCGCCGGGCTGATGCATGCCGACATCACCACCATTGCCCCCGGTGGCATGGGCGATTACACCCGCGAGCCGCGCCTGGACGGGCAGCGCCTGCACTGGGTGGAGGGCGCGGTAACCAGCGCCGATACCAGTGTGGTGCGCCCAGTGGCCGCCCCCTTCGAGCCCCAGGGCGGGCTGCGCCTGCTCGATGGCAACCTCGGCCAGGCCCTGATCAAGCTGTCGGCAGTCAAACCCGAACACCGCAGCGTCACCGCGCCGGCCGTGGTGGTGGACAACCCGGCCGCACTGGGTGCCCTGCATGCGGCCGGCGCCCTGCCGCAGGACTTCATCGCCGTGGTCCGCTTCCAGGGGCCACAGGCCAACGGCATGCCCGAACTGCATTCATTGGCGCCCCTGTTGGGCATGCTGCAGAACCAGGGGCGCAAGGTGGCCCTGGTCACCGACGGCCGCCTGTCCGGCGCCTCGGGCAAGATTCCGGCCGCCATCCATGTCACCCCGGAGGCGGCACGCGGCGGCGCCCTGGCCCGCCTGCACGATGGCGATGTGATCAGCGTGGATGGCAACAACGGCCAGCTGCACGTGCATGTGGACCCGGCCGAGCTGGACGCCCGCCCGCTGGCGCGTGACACCACGCCGGCAGGCCAGAGCCTGGGACGCAACCTGTTCGCACTGAACCGGGCCGTGGTCGGACGTGCCGACCAGGGCGCGCTGTCCATCCATGCCGGCCCCCTGCTGGCCGACGGTGCGCCGTGGCCGTTCGGCGAGGTTTATCCGGCCAGCGCCGGCTGAGTACCGCGACCTGCCGGCATCTCAGTGTGCCGGCAGGTGCAGGCGCAGTTCGGCCGGCAGCGTGGCCAGATGCAGGCGGCCAGCCTGCCATGCCACCGCTTGGCCATCAGCCATGGCCGGCGTCGGCGGGGTGTTGAACGGCCAGTCCAGCACCAGCCCTGCCGGCGGTGCCTGCAGGCCCGGGGCAAACTGCAGCACCCAGTCATCACCCTCACGCCGCCCCTGCACGCCCAGCCGTCCCCAGCGGGTCAGCAGGCCGGGCACCTGCAGCCGGCCATCGCGCCAGGCCGTGGCCGGCAAACCGGGCAGCAGGCGCAGGTGGTCGTCCTGTTCTTCGGCCACGATGGCGGCGATGGCCTGCACCTGGGCCGCGGCCTGGCGGGCATCGAGCAGGCCGCGTGACTGCCCGCGCACCCAGCGCTGCCAGCCTGCCGGCAATTGGTCATCGAGCTGGGCCAGGGCCCCTTCCCAGATCTGCTGGCGCTGGACCAGCGACACCGGTTCGCCCGGCACCATCACGGCCAGCGCGGTGGCTGCCGGCGTGACAGTGACCGGAGCCGGCACCGCTTCTTTCCCGGTATCGCTGACGGCAGCCAGTACAGGCGGCTCATCGGCGACGGCCTCCACGGCCGGTTCGGCCGCCGGCAACAATCGTCCCAGAGCCACCGCCGCGGCAGGCGCCTGCGCCTGCGCCGCACACGCGCCGGCCGGCTGGTAGCGGGCCAGCGAGTCGTGCAGCCAGGGCTGCAGCGCTGCCTGCTGGTCAATCGTCCAGCCGTGCGCAGCCTGGACCCGGGCCGCGGCCTGCGCCCAATGCGCCAGCAGGTCGCAATTGCCGGTACTGCCCGAGCCGATACGGGCCAGCAACCACGGCACCACCGCATCGACCTGGTCGGCCTGCAGCAGCGCATCGGCAATGGCCATGGCATCGCGGTTGCCGGCACCGATCGCGCGCCGGCTGTCACGCCGCAACCACGGCCCGGCGCGCTCGGCGCGCATCCGCCCCACGGCGGCCTGCCATGCCATCACCAGGGCCTGGCCCTGGCTGCCGGGCAGCACCCAGCCTTCACCGGCCAGCGTGCTGGCCTGGAACTGCCCGGGCACCTTGTCCGACACCTGACCCGCTGCTGCCATCGGCAGCCACACCTCCCATTCCTGGTTGCCATTGGCCGCCAGCTCCTTGCGCCAGATCAGGGCAGCCGAGGCCAGCCCCTGCTCGTCCTCGGCCTGTCGGGTGGCAGGCAGTTGCGCGCCACGCAGCAGGTTCATCGCCAGCCCGGCATCAAAGTGGCTGGCAAACTGCGCATCGGCCGGGGTGATCGCCAGCAGCGCGGTGCGGCCATTGACCTCCACCCGGCCCGGGGCAGCATCAATGGAGGCAATCCAGCCGGCACCACCGGCCAGATCGCCCAGACGCCCGGCCGGATGCAGCTGGAACGGACGCAGCGCCAGTGCCAATGCGTAGCGATGGCTGGCCCGGTCCGGGTTGGACAGGCGGTAGCGCAGGCGCAGCCACGGCCGGCCGTGGCCATCATTGCCGCTGCTGGCGGCGATCTCCAGCCGCGCCTGGCCATGCAGCCAGTGGCTGCGCGCCGCACCGGCCTGCCACTGCGGGCTCAGCTCCATCTGGCTGGCCGACAGCCACTGCCCGTCGATCTGCAGCAGCGGCTCCAGCGAGAAACTGCCCGGCAGGGTCTCCACACTGCCCTGGGCACTGAACCAGGCCGGGGCAACCGCCCCTTGCGCCCCCAGCACGGTCCATTCCAGCGGGCCACCGGACAGGCTCGGTGGCAGGATGCCGGCCGGCCACTGCTTGCCGACCTCGGCCAGGAAGACCTCGGTGGAACGTCCAAAGGCCGCCGGCTGCGGCAGCAGGTCGACAATGCCGTAGCGCCAGTTCGGCCCGTCCTCCAGGTCCAGGCGCAGGTAGCGTGCCTGCAACGGCCCCAGGCGCAGGCGGTCGGTATTGCCCGAGGCCCCCTCGATGCGCCGCAGCTGCTGCCAGCGCCGGCCATCGCTGGAAGCCTGCACCCGGTAACGGTCCGCACGCAGGCCGGCCGCCCACTGCACCAGCAGGCCACCCACATCACGCTCACGGCCCAGGTCCAGGCTCACCGTCTGCTGCTTGACCCCGCTGCTGACCCACAGGGTGTCACTGCGACCATCCACCATGCGCTGCTGCAGGGCGGTGGCTGTATCGGCCAGGGCCACCGGCTTGAACGGCTCGTCCGCATCATCATCCCCGGCCTGCACGGCCAGGTTGTCCAGGCACCACTGCGCCTTGCCACCGGCAGGTGCGGCCAGATGCAGCTCGACACGGCTGATGGCCTGCGGCAGCACCGCGACATTGCCGGCCGCATCACTGAAATCGGCCAGTGCCCAGTACTGCGGTTGCCAGCGCGAGCCCAGCTCGCGGCCATGACGATGACCACCGATGCGCCGGCCCTGGCCATCGACCAGTTGCAACGAAAGCTGCGCCTGGGCGGCCTCGCCGCGGCTGGAGCTGATCAGGCGTGCACCTGCGGCAAGGCTCAGCGGCAGCGGCGCACTGAACCGGGCACTGCCCGGCAGGTCGCCAAAGTCGGCCTGCAGGCACAAGGCCCGGCCACCGTCAGCACCGCCGACCCGGTTCAAACGGGCCTGGGCACCTTCGGACACCTGCAGGCGCCAGCGGCCCGGATCATCAAAGCCCTCCACCACCCGCACTGCCGATTGCGCGGCCGCTCCGGCCGCCACACCCAACAGTGCGCTGCCCAGCAACATCACCAGCACTGACCTCACAAGCCTTGCTCCAGCGCAATCACATCCATGGAACCCATCCTGCCCGATTGCCGGCAGGCAAGGCCAGCACCGTCATCGACGACGGTGCCGGCGCATGCGCCTTACCAATCCAGGCCGAAAGACAGCTTGAAGGTGCGGGTGGCGTACTGGTCCCAGGAATTGATGGCCCCGGTCTCCCAGTTCATGCCGTAGCCGCCCCAGTTCTGCCAGTCGAATACGTTGAGCACATCGGCACGCACCTTCAGCTTGACGTCGCTGCCGGTGTCCCAGGTCTTGGCCAGCGACAGGTCGAACTGCTTGAAGCCGATGTTGCCGTCAGGCTGATAGCTGCGGATGGTTTCATAGCCACCGGTGCCGTCCACACCCCAGCGGCGCAGGTGGCTGGCCAGGGTCAACTTGCCCGACAGGCTCATGCCATAGCCGATGTCACCAAAGCCACTGAGCACCAGGCGGTGACGCGGCGTATAGGCCCCACCGAAGCTGCCGCCGGCCGGGAAATACCAGCCATATTCCGGGTCCTGCTCATGCACATTCTGCTCGGCGGCCGTATAGGTATAGGCCAGGTTGAGGCTCCACGGGCTGGTCTCACTGTAGGGCTTGTCGGCACCGAGCAGCAGCGAGTGGCTGCGGCTTTCCAGGTTGTTGCTGGCCAGGATCAGGTTGCCCATCCCCGGCACGCCACCACCACCCCACGGGCTGCCGCTGGCACTGAAATAGCTGCCATCCGCGCGTCGGTTGCCCAGCTGCATCAGCAGGCCATCGTTGTAGTCGATGAACTGGTAGGCCAGCGAGGTGTTCCAGGCCTGCCCGGCCAGATCGAAACTGTTGCGGATGCCCAGGCTGAACTGGTCCGAATACGGCACCTTCAGGTCGTTGGCAAACATCCACACCTCGCGCCCGGCCTGGCCACTGCTGACCAGGCTCATCAGGTAGTCGCGGTCGAGCAGCTGTTCGCTCCAGTCCACGCAGCTGGGCTGGCTGGTATCGCAGGCATGGCCGGGCGAGTTGATCGCCAGCTGGCGGTTGGGGAACGTCGCCTTGGTCCGCTCCAGCTGCTGGTAATCGAACAGGTTGCGGTCATAGGCGCGGCCGATGCCGCCAAACAGCACGTGGCGCTCGTCACCGCTCAGGTCATAGGAAAAGCCGATGCGCGGCTGCCAGGCATTCTTGAAGGCCTTGCGGTTGGAACCGGTGCTGATGAAGTCGGCCACGTTGATGCCACCGGCGGCCAAGGTCTGGGCATAGCTCTGCCCGGCCGGCACACCGGCCTGCGGGTCCTGCGCTGCCAGCGCGGCCAGCACGTCGTCACCGGTCACAAAGTCCGACCAGGCCGGGGTCTTTTCGTAGTCCCAACGCAGGCCCAGGTTCAGGGTCAGGCGGTCGGTCACGTCCCAGTCGTCCTGGACATAGATACCGAACTGCTTGTTGGACGAACGGGCGATGCCGCCGCCTGTGCCGGCGGCCGGGCTGCCGAAGGACACGTAATACGGCACCTGCCCGCCCTGATTGATGTCGTAGTAGAACTGCGGGTTGTAGGGCTGCTGCTCGGTGGTGTTCAGGTCCACCTGCTTGTACTTCACACCGAACTTGAGGGTGTGGCCGGCAAAACCGAAGTAAGTGGTGTCATTCTGGAAGGACCAGCCTTCCTGGCCCTTGTCCTGCAGGCCGCCACTGCCGGCACCGGTACGGAACAAGGTCCTGCCATTGTTGCGGCTGCCATCGGTGAGCTGGTAGCCATTGCCGTAGTTGACCGGCGCCATCGACCAGTAGGCCTCTTCGCGGGTCAGATGGGCATCGTTGAGCCAGTCCATGCTGCTGTACTGCCAACGCAGGTCATAGCGGTCCTCGTCCACCCCGGTATCGGTGCCGAAGCTGGCTGCGCTCTGGGCGCCGACATTGCCCACGCCCAGCTCTTCGCGGCGCTTGAAGGTCAGCTCGACCAGGTTGGACTCATCCACCGTCCAGCTGAGCTTGCCGAAGTACAGGTCTTCCTTGAACGGCACGCTGACCGAGCCGAACTGGTCGGCCAGCCAGGCCGGCATGTCGGCCACGCTCAGGCCCTCGCCCGGAACCAGGTCCTTGGGCGAGTTGTATTCCTTGGCCTCGTAGCTGGTGAAAAAGTGCAGGCGGTCGCGGATGAGCGGCCCGCCCAGGCTCATGCCGTACTGGGTTTCGTTGGAGCGGGTCTTGTCCCCGCCGCGCTCGTCCTGCCGCTGCGTGCGCCAATCCTGGTTGGTGTAATCCCAGAAGAAGGAGCCGGAAAAATCATTGGTGCCCGACTTGGTCACCGCAGTCACTGCCGCCGAGCTGATCTGGTCGTACTCGGCCTTGTAGTTGGAGGTGATGACCTTGTACTCGCCAATGGCCAGCTGCGGGAACGGGTTGCCGCGACTGGAGTCCTGGCCGGTGATGCCGCCCTTGATGACGTAGTTCTTCTGCCCCACGCCATCGATGTAGACATTGATGTTGTTGGCGCTCTGCGCGCCGGCGCGCAGCTTGGTGGCGCCATTGCCCGGGTTCTGCTCAAAGATCATGCCCGGCACGGTGTCGGCAAAGGCCAGGAAGTTGCGCGTACCCTGCGGCAGCGCCTCGATCTGGCGGTTGCTGACATAGGTGGCCATTTCCGAGGTCTTGGTCTCCACCATCGCGGTGGCGGTGACCTGCACAGCATCCAGCTCCTGCGCCGGGCCGGCGACCGCAGTTTCGCGCTCGCCACCCACGCCCAGGTCCAGGGTGGCGACCTGGCCGACCGCCACACTGACCAGCCGCTCCTGGGTCTGGCCATTGGCCTGCACGCTGACCCGGTACTGCCCGGGCACCAGGCCCGGCAGCACATAACTGCCGTTGGCACCGACCTGGGCGGTGCGCACCGCACCGGTGGCCACGTTGGTGGCAGTGACCTGACTGCCGGCGGCCGGCGCCGAATCGGCATGCACCTGGCCACGCAGGGTGGCCGCGGTGCTCTGGGCCATGGCCGGCGCAGCCACACTCAAACCGGCAGCCAGTGCCAGCACCAACAAACGACGGGAAGGCAATCGGGTAAGGCTACGCTGCGACATCGGCCGCTCCATCAAGGTCATGAAAGAAAGAAGCACGGGGGCGCAGGCCCCCGGTACGCTGCGCATTGTTCGCAAACAAACGTGAACAGATTGCGTACCCAATCACAGCCTGTGACAGAAACCTTGCCGATCAGGGCACCTGGTCAGCCCGAATTAAGCCAATCCGGCCTCTTCCGGGGTCTGCGCCTGCACGCCCAGGGCATGGATGTCGGTCTGCATCATGTCCCCCAGCGCCGCGTACACCGCCCGGTGCCGGGCCAACGGGCGCAGACCGGCAAAGGCGGTACTGACAATGCGCACATTGAAATGACCGCGGCCATCGCGGGCACCGGCATGGCCGGCATGGCGCGCGCTGTCATCGACCACCTCCAGCTGCACCGGCGACAACGCTGCCTGCAGCAACTGCTCCATCCTCGCCACCCGTGCCGCGTTCATGGCAGCACCTTCTTGAACGGACGCACCAGCACGCGCTGGTAGACACCGGCAGCCACATACGGGTCAGCCTCGGCCCAGACCTGGGCCTGTTCCAGCGCATCGAACTGCGCAATCACCACCGAGCCACTGAAACCGGCCGGACCCGGGTCCTCGCCATCGATGGCCGGGCAAGGTCCGGCCAGCAGCAGACGCCCCGCATCAGCCAGTGCCTGCAAGCGCGCCAGATGCGCGCTGCGTGCCTGCAGCCGTGCGGCCAGCACATCGGCCCCGTCAAAGCCCTCGATCACATACCACACGGCCAACCCCACACAAACGTTGAACAGGCGGCCAGTGTAGCCCGCCAGTACTGGACACGGGCCACGCCACAGCGTTAGTCTTGGCACCTGCACGCGTTGGTGACCTGCCACCCGGCCGCCCACAGGCCTGCCCCGGGACGCACCGCGCAACGCCGTGATGACCACCTTCCCTTGCTCCACCATGCACCGCCCGGCGCATGGCCTTGATGTTTGATGTGTGGCGGCACCGCAACGGCGGTGCAAACCGTGTGTACCCGACGTCGCAACGCTGCCTGCCAGCGCCGCGAACCAGGGGCGCAGCCTCCGTATCTGGAACTGATGACAGCCCAAGCCGCGCCTGACGCGAACCTGCACCACCTGCCCGAATCCGGGCAGCAGCCGCCATTGGCGATGCTGCATGGTCAGCCGCTGCTGCAACTGCCCAGTGACCTGTACATCCCGCCGGATGCACTGGAAGTCATCCTGGAGGCGTTCGAGGGGCCGCTGGACCTGCTGCTGTACCTGATCCGGCGCCAGAACCTGGATGTGATGGACATCCCGGTGGCCGAGATCACCCGTCAATACATGCATTACATCGATCTGATGCAGCAACTGCGCCTGGGCCTGGCCGCCGATTACCTGGTCATGGGCGCGATGCTGGCGCAGATCAAATCGCAGATGTTGCTGCCCCCGCCGCCGGGTGATGAACCCTTCGACGGCCAGGACACCTTCAACGATGATCCGCGTGCCGAGCTGGTGCGCCGGCTGCAGGAATACGAACGCTACCGTCAGGCAGCGGGCGATCTGGATGCGCTGCCCCGGCTCGAACGCGACACCGACCTGGCCCATGCCGATGCGGCACTGGGCGAACTGGTGCAGGCACCGCCACAGGTGGAGCTGGCCCAGATGCTGCAGGCCCTGCAGCAGGTCATGCAACGGGCGCAGCTGCAGTCCAGCCACCTGGTCAGCCGCGAGGCCCTGAGCGTGCGCCAGCGCATGAGCCAGGTACTGGCCACCATCGGCGACGGCCAGGTACATGACTTTGTGGCCCTGTTCGATCCTGCCGAAGGCCGCCAGGGCATTCTGGTGACCCTGCTGGCAGTGCTGGAACTGGCCAAGGAACAGCTGCTGGAAATCAATCAGCCCGTGCCACTGGGCCCGATTGACGTGTCTGCCGCCGGCAGGCTGCACTGAGCATGTCGATGGCCCCGGAGCAGCTGCGCAGCATTGTCCAGGCAGCCATCATGGCCGCACCGCAGCCGCTGTCACTGCGCCAGTTGCTGGAGCTGTTCGGCGATCAAGAGCCGGTCAGCCGGCAGCAGCTGCAGCAGGCACTGCAGGAGCTGCAGAAAAGCTGCGCCGATGGCGGCGTGGACCTGGTGGAAGTGGCCAGTGGCTGGCGCTACCAGGTCAAACCGGCCTTCCATCCGTGGGTGGCCAAGCTGTTCAACGAACGACGCACGCGCTATTCGCGGGCCACCCTGGAAACGCTGGCCTTGATTGCCTACCGGCAACCAATCACCCGCGGCGAGATCGAGCAGATACGCGGCGTGGCCGTGTCCAGCCAGATCATCCAGACCCTGGAAGAGCGTGGCTGGGTGGAAGTGGTCGGCCATCGCGAGATTGCCGGACGCCCCGCCCTGCTGGGAACGACCAAGGCGTTCCTGGACCATTTCGGCCTGAGGGCACTGGAGCAACTGCCAGCGCTGCAGACCCTGCAACAAAGTGCCCAGGCCCTGGCCGAGGCAGATGCGTCACCGCTTTACCCCCGAACAACGCCTGTCCAGCAGGCACCCGAGGCTGCGCCGGGAACCCGTGCGGCAGAGCAAGACCCCAATCCATTCAACGCCGTCGAGATGACGTCCGTGGCGGTTGATCAAACCGATTCCGAATCAGAAGGCCACCCCATACAGGTCGGCCGGAGCCAAATAGATGAGTGACACCAAAACCAAGATGTCGTTGAACAAGCTTTCGCTCAACCGCGAAGCCGGCGATGCCAGCAAGACCGAAGAACGCCTGCACAAGGTTCTGGCCCAGGCCGGGCTGGGCTCGCGCCGCGCGCTGGAACAGCGCATTGCCGACGGCCTGGTCAAGGTCAACGGCGAAGTGGCCAAGACCGGCCAGTCCATCCGCAGCGGCGACAAGGTCGAGCTGGACGGCCGCCAGTTCGTGGCCAGCGCCCTGACCGAACCGGCCCGCGTGCTGGTCTACAACAAGCCGGAAGGCGAAGTGACCACCCGCGAGGATCCGGAAGGCCGTCCGACCGTGTTCGAAGCGCTGCCGCCGCTCAAGGGCGCGCGCTGGATCAGCATCGGCCGCCTGGACATCAACACCACCGGCCTGCTGCTGCTGACCACCGACGGTGAACTGGCCAACGCCATGATGCACCCGTCCTTCGAGGTCGAGCGCGAGTACGTGGTGCGCGTGCGCGCCCCGGAAGGCGAAGAGAAGGTGCCGGACAACATCGTTGACCGTCTCGCCCGTGGCGTGGCCCTGGAAGACGGCCCGGCCAAGTTCGACGAGATCGAGCGCATCGGCGGCACCGACTCCCACGACTGGTTCCGCGTCGTGGTCAAGGAAGGCCGCAACCGCGAAGTGCGCCGCCTGTGGGAATCCCAGGGCTGCCAGGTCTCGCGCCTGAAGCGCGCCCGCTACGGCAAGATCACCCTGCCGCGCGAACTGGCCCGTGGCCAGAGCAGCGAACTGGCTTCGGCCCAGGTCGACGCCCTGCGCAAGGAACTGAAGCTGGAAGACGGCGCCACCCCGGCGTTGACCCTGCAGCCGGTGATCGGCCAGCGTCGCGCCCTGAAGGCCCCGGTCCGTGTGGGCCGCGATGGCCAGCCGCGCAATGCCTACATCAACGGCAACACCACCGCCGACGAAGGCCGTGAACTGCGCCGCTTCGACAACCCGCGCGAAGATCGTGGTCGTGGCCGCGGCGGCAAGCCGGGCGGCTTCAAGGGTGGCCTGACCGTCACCGGTGATGCCGCTGCCAAGCAGATCAACAAGCCGCTCAAGGCCCGCGCCCCGCGCAATGACCGTGCCCTGCCGGAAGGCAACCCGGCCGCGTTCCGCTCCTGGTATGTGCCGGACGGCGTGAGCACCGGCCCGAGCGGCCACCGCAACGCCGGCCCGGGTACTGGTCGTGGTCCAGGTGCCCGTGGCCCGGGTGGTCCGGGTGCACGCGGTCCGGGTGGCCCGGGCGCACGTGGTCCGGGCGGCGCCGGCAAGCCGGGTGGCAACCGTGGCGGCAAGCCGGGCGGTTACGCCGGTGGCAAGCCGGCCTACGGTGAGTCGCGTGGTGGCGGCGAAGGCCGGCCGGCCGCGCCGCGTCACCCGTACGGCCATCCGGGCAATGCCCCGAGCTTCCCGTCCGACCATGCCAACCCGGGTTACAGCCCGTACGGCGCGGCCCGTCCGGCCCGTGGCGGCAATGACCGCCCGGCCGGCAACCGTGGCCCGCGTCCGGGCGGTGACCGTCCGGGTGGCAACCGTGGTCCGGGTCGTCCGGGTGGCGGCGGTCGCGGCCCGGGTGGCGGCAACCGCGGCCCGCGCGGCGGCTTCTGAGCCAGCCAGCGCTGACTGCATGACGCGCTGACAAAAAAACGCCCCGCATTGCGGGGCGTTTTTTGTATCTGCCAGCGCCGGGCGCAGCGTGCAGCAGACTCCAGCCAGATCAGTTGCGGGTCAGCACGAACTTGCCAAACCCCACCCCCAGGCTCCAGCCCTCGCCCGATCCGGCCAGGGCCAGCGACACATTGCCCTTGGTCAGCACCTGGGCATTGCCGGCACGGCCGGCACCGGCATGGGCTTCGGCGGCGGCATAGGTACCGGTGATGGCCGAGGCCGAGGTGGCACCGCTGAAACGGCCGCGGCCATCGGTAATACGGGTGCGGCCGAAGGTCAGCCCGCCGCCCTTGGCCTGGATGCTCACGCCAAAGCGGCTGCCGTCATCGCAACTGACCGTGCCACTGCCGCTGGCCGTCTTGTAGAACGCCGACCAGCCCGACAACTGGTAGTGCAGCTCGCAGTCCACATTGCCGGCGGCCTGTGCCGGTGCCGCGAAGGCTGCGGCCATCAACACCGCCGACAGGTACATCGCATGCGTGTTGCGCATGTCAGTTCTCCTTCAAAGCGCGTCCATACCGTCCACAGTGAACGGATCGGCATCCAGCATGGCCGGAAAACGTGCCCGGTGCGCGGCCAGTGCGGCCGCGCTGATCGTGCTGGTGGCGACCTGTTCAGTACCGTGCAGGGACAGCTGCGGCTGGCCGAGGAAGTCGATCAGCGCACTGTCGCCGGCATAGCTGAGCTTGTTGCCATCGGTGCCGACGCGGTTGACCACGGCCACGTAGCACAGGTTTTCGATCGCCCGTGCACGGGCCAGGGTGTTCCAGGCGTAGGCGCGCTGCTGCGGCCAGTTGGCCACGAAGATCTGCAGGTCAAAGTCCAGCGCATCGGCACGCTCGACGTTGTAACGGTTGCGGCAAAACACCGGGAAGCGCAGGTCGTAGCAGACCTGCGGATTGATCCGCCAGCCCTTCCACTCCACGCTCAGGCGGGTGCCGCCGGCGGCATAGCGCTCGTGCTCGCCGCCGTAACGGAACAGGTGACGCTTGTCGTAATGGGCGATGCGCCCATCCGGGTAGACCCAGAGCAGGCGGTTGAACACCTTGCCGTCCACGCGCAGCTGCAGCGAGCCGGTGAGCACCGCATCCAGGGCCGCGGCCTGCTGCCGCATCCAGGCCACCGACGGCCCGTCCATGCCTTCGGCGCCGTCACCGGCCTCGTTGGAAAAGCCGCTGGTGAAGGTTTCCGGCAGGATCACCACATCGGTGCGCCCGGCCAGCGGCGCGATCAGCGCCGCGTAGTGCTCACGGTTGCCGGCCGGGTCATGCCAGCGGGTATCGCCCTGGACCAGGGAGATGCGCAGGTCGTGTTGCGGTTGGCTCATTGCAGGCTCCTTACAGCGCACGCAGGCGTTGCATCGCCGCATCCACGGTGGCATCGCTCTTGGCAAAGCACAGGCGGATCAGGCGCTGGCCGGCCGGCGGGTTGGCATACAGCGGCGACAGCGGAATGGCGGTCACGCCCTTCTCCACGGTCAACCAGCGGCAGAAGTCCATGTCGTTCATGTCGCTGATGGCCGAGTAGTCGGCCAGCTGGAAATAACCGCCCGGCACAGCCAGCGGCTTGAAGCGGGTCTGCGCCAGCTTGGCGCGGAAGGCATCACGCTTGGCCTGGTAGAACGCCCCGAGTTGCCGGTGATGCTCCGGCTCGTCATTGATCATCGCCGCAAACCCGTACTGGGCCGGGCCGAAGCTGGTGAAGGTGTTGTACTGGTGGACCTTGCGGAACTCGGCGGTCAGCGCCGGCGGGGCAATCGCATAGCCCAGCTTCCAGCCGGTGCAGTGGTAGGTCTTGCCGAAGCTGGACACCACGAAGGCGCGTTCGCGCAGGGCCGGCCAGCGCAGGGCCGATTCATGCCGGGCCCCGTCATAGATGATGTGCTCGTAGACCTCATCGGCCAGCAGGTAGATGTCGGTGCCGTCCAGGATGTCCGACAGCGTCTGCATGTCGGCCGCACTCATCATTGCCCCGGACGGGTTGTGCGGGGTGTTGACGATGATCATCCGGGTGGCCGGGGTGATTGCCGCACGCACCGCATCCCACGGCACCGAGAAATCCACCGGGTCCAGGGCCACATGCACCGAGCGCGCACCGGCCAGGTCGATGGCCGGCACGTAGCAGTCATAGGCAGGGTCGAGCACGATCACTTCCTCGCCCGGGCGCACCACCGCATGGATCGCATTGAAGATGGCCTCGGTGCCGCCACTGGTCACGGTGATTTCGGTTTCCGCATCCACCACCGCGTCGTAGCACTCGGCGGCCTTGGCCGCGATGGCCTGGCGCAGGATGGCCGCACCCTGCATCGGCGCGTACTGGTTGTGGCCGGCGGCCATTGCCGCGGCGGTGGCATCGAGCAGACGCTGCGGGGCCGGGAAGTCCGGGAAACCCTGGCCCAGATTGACCGCCTTGTGCTCGGCGGCCAGTTGCGACATCACGGTAAAGATGGTGGTGCCCACCTTGGGCAGCTTGGTCTGCGGCTGCATGGCCGGCTCCAAAATCGACAAAGGCTGGCAGTGTACGCAATCACAACCGCCGCTGGCACACCGCCAACGGCAGGCTACAATCAGCCACCTTTTCCTGCGCCACTGCCGCCTTGAACCTGACCCCGTTGCTGGCTGCCGATGCCCTGTGTTTCCAACGCCAGGGGCAGACGGTGTTCGGGCCGCTGAGTTTTTCCCTCACTGCCGGCGGCCTGATCCAGGCCAGCGGCAGCAATGGCGCCGGCAAGACCAGCCTGCTGCGGGTACTGGCCGGCCTGGCCCGGGCCAGCAGCGGCCAGCTGCAGTTTGATGGGCAGCCGGCCAGCAATGATGCGCGCAGCCGCTATGTGGCCTACCTCGGCCACCTGGGCGCGATCAAGGCCGAACTGGGCTGCCTGCACAACCTGCAGGCCGCCTGCGGCCTGCTCGGCCGCCGCGCCCGCCAGACCCCGCACGGGGCGCTGGGCATCGTCGGCCTTGCCGGCTACGAGGACGTGGCCGCCGGCCGCCTCAGTGCCGGCCAGCGCCGGCGTCTGGCCCTGGCCCGTTTGTGGCTGTCGCCGGCACCGGTGTGGCTGCTGGACGAGCCTTACGCCAACCTGGATGGCGAAGGCATGGACCTGGTCGACCGCATGCTGGCCGCCCACCTGCGCAGCGGTGGCGCGGCGATGCTGACCTGCCACGGTGATTTCAACCGTTGCCGCCTGCCGCACCAGCTGCTCGCGCTGGACAGCGACATGGCGGTGGTCGACGGAGAGCACGCATGAGCCCGGCCGACATCCGCCCCACGCCCCTGCAGGCGGCGCAGGCCCTGTTGCTGCGTGACCTGCGCCTGGCCTGGCGCCGGCGCAGCGATGCGCTCCAGCCGATGCTGTTTGCCCTGCTGGTGGTGACCCTGTTTGCCCTGGCCCAAGGCCGTGAACCACAGGCCCTGGCCGGTGTTGCCGGCGCGGTACTGTGGCTGGCGGTGCTGCTGTCCGGGCAGCTGTCCATCGAAGGCCTGTTCCGCGCCGATGCCGAGGACGGCAGCCTGGAGCAGTGGCTGCTGGCACCGGTGCCACTGGCCTGGCTGTGCCTGGTACGGGTGGCAGGGCACTGGCTGGTGACCTGCCTGCCCTTGCTGCTGCTGTCCCCGCTGCTGGCCCTCATGCTGCATCTGCCGCATGACCGCATCGGCCTGTTGCTGGCATCGTTGGCACTGGGGACCCCGTTGCTGAGCCTGATCGGTGGCGTGGTGGCCGCGCTGACCGTGCGTCTGGGTCGGGCCGGCATCCTGGTGGCGCTGTTGTCGCTGCCGTTGTACGTTCCAGTGCTGGTGTTCGGCGCCGGGGTATTGGTGGCGGCCGGCAACGGCAGCGATACCGGTGGCGCCCTGCTGATGCTGGCAGCGATGCTGGTCGGCGGCCTGGTGCTGGCACCGCTGGCCACCGCCGCCGCCTTGCGCATCAGCCTGGAATGAGCGCCCTGGCAGTGAGTTTCAACGCACGAGCACGCCGACAAGCAAGCCAACGATGAGCATCCAACCCTGATGAATCCCCTGCTGCGCTGGTTCCACCAATTGGGTTCACCGCCGAGTTTTGACCGCTTCGCCGCCCGTTGGGCACCGCTGTGCTGGCTCATCGCCCTGCCCCTGCTGGGCATCGGCATCTGGCAGGCCCTGTTCGTGGTGCCGGCCGATTACCAGCAGGGCGACAGCTTCCGCATCCTCTACATCCATGTGCCCAGTGCCTGGATGAGCCTGCTGGTGTTTGCCCTGATGGCCCTGTACGCGGCCATTGCCCATGTCTGGCGGATCAAGCTGTGCGAGATCCTGGCCATGGCCTGCGCCCCGATCGGTGCGGCCTTCACCCTGATCACCCTGCTCACCGGTTCGATCTGGGGCAAGCCGATGTGGGGCACCTGGTGGGACTGGGACCCGCGCCTGACCACCGAATTGATCCTGCTGCTGCTGTACCTGGGCGTGATCGCCCTGTACCGGGCCATCGATGACCGCCGCAACGCCGCCCGTGCCGCCGGCCTGCTGGCCATCGTCGGCGTCGCCCTGCTGCCGGTGATCCGCTATTCGGTGGTGTGGTGGGACACCCTGCACCAGGGCCAGACCATTTCGGTGTTCGGCACCAGCAAGATGGATGCGGCGATGCTGCCGCCACTGTGGTGGATCGTGATTGCCACCAAGTTCGTGTTTGCCGGTTCGCTGCTGATGCGCGCGCGTGCCGACAACCTGGCCCGCGAGACCGGGCGTGACTGGGTGCGCGAGCGCGCCGGAGGCCAGCAATGAGCTACCTGGGTTATGTGATTGCCGCCTACGCTGTGTTTGCGTTGGTCCTGCTGGCCGACTGGCTGGCCGGTCTGCTGGCCGTACGCCGCGCCCTGCGCCAGGCCCGCCAGCGGCCACCAGCCCGGCGCAGCGCCCGCCCCACGCTGCCGACGGAGCTGGAACGATGAACCCGACCCGTCGCCGTCGCCTGGGCTGGATCGCCCTGATTGCCGTGGCCGCTGCCGTGGCCATCGGCCTGCTGACCCTGGCCCTGCAGCGCAACCTGACCTACCTGTACACCCCGTCCGAAGTGCTGGCCGGGCAGACCACGGCGCAGCAGCGTTTCCGCCTCGGCGGCATGGTGGCCAAGGACAGCTTCGTGCGCGAGAGCGGCAGCCTGAGCGCGCGCTTTGATGTCAGCGATGGCGATGCCCTGCTGACCGTGCACTACGACCGCCTGCTGCCGGACCTGTTCCGCGAAGGCCAGGCGGTGATCGCCACCGGGCGCATGGCCGACGGGGTGTTCGTCGCTGATGACGTGCTGGCCCGGCATGACGAGACCTACATGCCCAAGGAAGTGGCCGACAAGATGGGCCAGGCCCATCGCAAGCACGAGGTCATCGATGGCCCAAGCACCCAGGAGACGCCCTGAGTGCTGGGTGAGATCGGTCAACTGCTGCTGATTGCCGCCTTGCTGGCGGTGGCCGTGCAGGCCAGCCTGCCCCTGCTCGGCGCGGCGCGCGGCAACCACGCCTTGATGCAGATCGGGCGCAGCGCCGCCTTTGTGCACCTGCTGCTGGTCGCCGCCGCCTTCGGCGTGCTTACAGCCGCCTTCGTGCAGCTGGATTTTTCCCTGCGCTATGTGGCCGACAACGCCAACCTGGCCCTGCCGCTGGTCTATCGCCTGAGTGCGGTATGGGGTGCACATGAGGGGTCGCTGCTGCTGTGGCTGCTGGTCCAGGCCTGCTGGAGCGCGGCGGTGGCCTGGCGCAGCAGCCAGCTGCCGGCTGCCTTCCAGGCCCGGGTGCTGGGTGTGCTCGGCCTGGTCGGGCTGGGTTTTGCCGCCTTCTGTGTGTTCACCTCCAACCCGTTCGAGCGCTTGCTGCCGGCCGTGGCCGATGGCCATGACCTCAACCCGCTGCTGCAGGACCCGGGGCTGATCTTCCACCCGCCGATGCTGTACGTGGGCTACGTCGGCTTCTCGGTGCCGTTCGCCTTTGCCATCGCCGCCCTGCTCGAAGGCCGGGTCGACAGCACCTGGCTGCGCGCCAGCCGTCCATGGACCAATGTGGCCTGGGCCTTCCTCACCGCCGGCATCGCCCTGGGCAGCTGGTGGGCGTATTACGAACTGGGCTGGGGCGGCTGGTGGTTCTGGGACCCGGTGGAGAACGCCAGCTTCCTGCCGTGGCTGGTCGGTGCGGCCCTGCTGCACAGCCAGGCGGTGAGCGAAAAGCGCGGCGTGTTCGTGCGCTGGACCCTGCTGCTGGCCATTGCCGCCTTCTCGCTGTCCCTGCTCGGCGCCTTCCTGGTGCGCTCGGGCGTGCTGACCAGCGTGCACTCGTTTGCCGCCGACCCCTCGCGCGGCATGTTCATCCTCGCCTTCCTGGCCCTGGTGATGGGCGGCGCCCTGCTGCTGTACGCCCTGCGCGCACCGCGCATCACTCCCGACCCAACCGATGCGCGGCGCGGTTTTGCCGCCAACTCGCGCGAGACCCTGCTGCTGGCCAACAACCTGCTGCTCACCGCGGCTGCGGCGATGGTCCTGCTCGGCACCCTGTACCCGCTGCTGGCCGATGCCCTGGGCCTGGGCAAGATCTCGGTCGGCCCGCCGTATTTCGGCAGCCTGTTTGTAGTGTTGATGACGCCACTGGTGCTGCTGGTCCCGTTCGGCCCGCTCACCGCCTGGCAGCGCCAGCGTGGCAGCGGCGCCCTGCGCCTGCTGCTGCCGTGGGCGGTGCTGGCCCTGGTGGCCGGCGCCCTGGCGTTCTGGCTGGCCCCGCAGGGCCGGCTGAAGACTGCCGCCGGCATCATCGCCGCGCTGTGGGTGGCCGGCGGTACCTCCGTGCACATCATCCAGCGCCTGCGTGGCAATGGCCGCCCGGATGCCGAAACCATCGGCATGTGGCTGGGCCATGCGGGCATTGCCGTATTCCTGGTCGGCGCCCTGCTGGTGGAGGCGCTCAACGTCCAACGCGAACTGGCCCTGCGTCCGGGCCAACACGCCGAGCTGGGCGGTTACCGCCTGACCCTGGTCGAGGTGACGCCCTTCCAGGGCCCGAACTACCAGGCGCAGCGCGCCACCGTGCTGCTGCAGCGCGATGGCCAGAGCCAGGGCAGCCTGCATCCGGAGCGCCGCCTGTACCTGCGCGGCCAACTGATGACCGAGGCCGGCATTGCCCGGCGCTGGCACGGTGACCTCTACACCGCCCTGGGCGAGCCGCTCGGCGATGGCGCCTGGGCGCTGCGCCTGCACTACAAACCCATGGTGCGCTGGATCTGGTCCGGTGCCATCCTGATGGCACTTGGCGCGCTGTTCACTGCTACTGCCGGGCGCCTGCGCCGGCGCAAGGAGACTGCACAATGACCCCCTCCCCCGATACCCGCAAACCCATTCCGCCGGTGGCCATCGTCATCGGCGTGCTGTTCTTCCTCGGCCTGATCGGGCTGATGCTGTTCGGGGTGATGCGCAGTGGCGACAGCCAACGCGATGCCCTGCCCTCGCCGTTGATCGGCCAGCCGGCCCCGGCCTTCAGCCTGCCGGTGCTGCACGATCCGGCCATCAGCGTCAGCAGCAGCGAGCTGGCCGGCGCGCCTTATGTGCTCAATGTCTGGGGCAGCTGGTGCCCGGCCTGCGCGGCCGAACATGCCGTACTCAGCCGCTTTGCCCTGCAGCGCAGCGTGCGCGTGGTCGGCTACAACTGGAAGGACGAGCCGGCCGATGCCAAGGCCTGGCTGGAACGCCTGGGCAACCCGTATTTCGTGGTGCTCACCGATTACGAAGGCAACATCGCGCTGGACTGGGGCATCACCGCCGCCCCGGAGACCTTCCTGATCGATGCCGAAGGCATCGTGCGCTGGAAGCACAGCGGTGCGCTGACCGATGCGGTGATCGAGCAGCAGCTGCGCCCGCTGCTGGCCACCTACGGCAATGCCGACCCGGTCGCCGCCGGCCACACCCCGGCCCCCGCCCCGGCCAGCGTCCAGCCATGACCGGCCTGCGCCGGCACCTCCTCGCCACCGCCCTGCTGCTGGGCATGACGGGCATGGCCCTGGCGGCCGCGCCGCTGGCCTTCGCCGATGCCGCCGAGGAAGCCCGCTTCCACACCCTGACCGCGCAGCTGCGTTGCGTGCAGTGCCAGAACCAGTCGCTGGCCGACTCCGATGCGCTGATCGCCCAGGACATGCGCCGCCAGGTGCTGAGCCTGATGCAGCAGGGGCAATCGGATGCGCAGATCCGCCAGTGGCTGGTCCAGCGCTATGGCCAGTTCGTGCTGTACAAGCCGGCCGTCAACGCCAGCACCATCGCCCTGTGGCTGATTCCGGCCGGCCTGCTGTTGCTGGCTGCCGGCGTGGCCGTGCCCTTGGTGCGCCGTCGCCAGGCCCTGTTGGACCACGGCCCTACCACCCCCTCCCACGGAGATGACTGGTGAGCCTTGCCCTGCTCCTGGCCGCCCTCACCGGCGCGCTGTCCGGCCTGTTGATTGCCCTGCCGCTGTGGCGTCAGCAGCGCTATGCCAGCAGCGGCCTGCTGGCCGGCGTGCTGGCCCTGGCGTGCGCGGGCCTGTATGCCCTGCTCGGCACCCCGGCCGCAGTGCAGGCCGGCAGCCCGGCGCAGAGCGCCGCGCAGGACCTGGCCAGCAATGCCGCGCAACTGCGCCAGGCCCTGCAGGCCGACCCGAGCCAGACCGAAGGTTGGATCCTGCTGGCCCGTGCCGAAGCCCTGCTCGGCAACACAACGGCGGCCGAAGCGGCCTGGCAGCAGGCCCTGACCCAGGCCCCGGACGAGCCGGCCCTGCTGGTCGAGGCCGCCCAGGCGCGCGCCGATGCCGACCCGCAGCGGCACATCGATGACACCGGCCTGGCCTGGCTGGAGCAGGCCCGACGCCTGGATCCACAGGCACAGCGGGCGCTGTGGCTGATCGGCATTGCCCAGCGCCAGCGCGGGCAGCCGGCCGCCGCCGCGCAGACCTGGCAGCAGCTGCTGGCCCTGCTTGATGGCAGCACCGCCGGCAGCGTGCGCGAGCAGATCGACATCGCCCGTGCCCAGGCCGGGCTGCCACCACTGCAGGCCGACCAGGCCGCGCCCGCCAATGAGGTTGCGGCCCAGGTCAAAGTCAGCCTGAGCGTGGACCCGGCCCTGGCCGCGCGTCTGCCCGCCGATACCCCGGTGTTCGTACAGGTGCGCGATCTGGCCGGCAGCCCGATGCCGGTGGCCGCCCTGCGCCTGCGCCTGGAGCAGCTGCCGCTGACGGTGCACCTGGATGACGGCAACAGCGTGATGCCCGGCCAGCCACTGTCCAGCCACACCCAGGTGCGGGTGAGCGCGCGCATCGCCGTGTCCGGCTCGGCCAGCCGCAGCGAGGGCGACATCGAAACGGCGGCAAGCAGCATCGAGGTCGGCAGCAGCACGCCGCTGCGCCTGCATTTGCAGCCGTAAACAGCACACTGTGTGGGCCGATCTGCCGACGATCAGCATGCCGGCCCCGGGTAAAATACCGCCATGACCGAATTCATCCCGCCCGGCAGCCGGTTCCATGCGCTGCCCTCGCCACTGCCGCTCAAGCGCGGTGGCCAGCTGCACGGCGCACGCGTGGCCTATGAAACCTGGGGCACGCTGGACACCGCTGCCAGCAATGCGATCCTGATCGTCACCGGGCTCTCGCCCGACGCCCATGCCGCCAGCCACCCGGGCAACCCCGACCCCGGCTGGTGGGAAAAGATGCTCGGCCCGGGCAAGGCCATCGACACCGACCGCTGGTTCGTGGTCTGCGTCAACTCGCTGGGCAGCTGCAAGGGCTCCACCGGCCCGGCCTCGATCAACCCGCTCAGCGGCAAGCCCTGGCGGCTGGACTTCCCGGCGCTGTCCATCGAGGACATCGCCGATGCCGCCGTGGACGCGGTGCGCGGGTTGGGCGTCGACCAACTGGCCTGCCTGATCGGCAACTCGATGGGCGGCATGACCGCGCTGGCGGTGCTGCAGCGCCACCCCGGCATCAGCCGCAGCCACATCAACATTTCCGGTTCGGCCCAGGCCCTGCCGTTCTCCATTGCCATCCGCTCGTTGCAACGCGAGGCCATCCGTCTGGATCCGGCCTGGAACAACGGCGATTACGACGATGCGCTGTACCCGGAAGCGGGCATGCGCATCGCCCGCAAGCTGGGGGTGATCACCTACCGCTCGGCGCTGGAATGGGATGGCCGCTTCGGCCGCGTGCGGCTGGATTCGGAAGCCGGTGACGATGACCCGTTCGGCATGGAATTCCAGGTGGAAAGCTATCTGGAAGGCCACGCCCGCCGCTTCGTGCGCCGCTTCGACCCCAACTGCTACCTCTACCTGGGCCGGGCCATGGACTGGTTCGACCTGGGCGAATATGCCGGCGGCAACGTGGATGCGGCACTGGCCGCGCTGTCGCTGGACAAGGCCCTGGCCATCGGTGCCAACACCGACATCCTGTTCCCGGTGCAGCAGCAGGAGCAGATCGCCCAGGGCCTGGCCGCCGGTGGCTGCGATGCACAGTTCGTTGGTCTGGATTCGCCACAGGGCCATGACGCCTTCCTGGTCGATTTCGAGCGTTTCTGCCCGCCGATCCGCGCCTTCCTCGACAGCCTGTAACGCGACGGCTCCGCCACACCGCCGGCCACTGCACACAGACAGCGGCCAGCGGCGCTGGCGCATCTGCCAGGCCGGCAATCCCTGACAGCGCCACCGTCAGGGCCGCGGCCAAGCTGGCAGTTCCACCGCCCAAGGCTGCGGCCATGCGTACCTGCCTGTTGTCCGTGTTGTTGACTGCCCTGCTCTGGCCACCGGTGCTGGCTGCGACCGGCATGAGCGTGGCCCTCCCCGCACCGATGCTGGCCAGCCCCTGGCCGCAGCCAGCGCCGGACCCGGGCGCTTATCTGTTCAGCGAAAAACTCGACGGCGTGCGCGCCCGCTGGGACGGCCAGCGCCTGAGCACCCGCAATGGCAACCCGATTGCGGTTCCGCCCGGCTTCACTGCCGGCTGGCCGGTGCAGCCGCTGGACGGCGAACTGTGGATCGGCCGCGGCCAGTTCGAGTTGACCAGCACCCTGGTGCGCGCCCGCAACCCCGCCGATCCGCGTTGGCGCCAGGTACACCTGCATGTCTTCGACCTGCCCGCCCATGCTGGCGATTTTGCCCAGCGCCACGCCGCCCTGCAGACCTTGCTGGCGCGGCCAGCGCCGCATCTGCGCCTGGTGCAGCAACGCCGGCTCGCTGACCACGCCGCCCTGCAGCGCTGGCTGGGGCAGGTCCTGGCAGACGGCGGCGAGGGCCTGATTGCCCATCACCTCCATGCCCGTTATGTGCCGGGGCGCAGTGCCCTGCTGTACAAGATCAAGCCCTGGCACGATGCCGAGGCCAGCGTGATCGCCCATCTGCCCGGGCGCGGCCGGCATGCCGGCCACACCGGGGCGCTGCAGGTGCGCGATGCCCAGGGCCGGGTCTTTGCCGTGGGCAGTGGCCTGAGCGATGCCCAACGCCGCGCACCGCCGGCCATCGGCAGCCGCATCACCTACCGCTATACCGAACGCACCAGCCGTGGCCTGCCACGTTTCCCGCGCTTTGTACGGGTGCGCGATGACGAACCGCCAGCCAGCGGCCAGTGAGGCTGGCAACGGCCGGCCAATCTGTTTCAATGACCGCCCTGCCCTGGATGGACGACAACGATGCGCCTGCAAGGACGCCTGAGTGACTGGGACGACAAACGCGGTTTTGGCTACATCATCCCCAATGGCGGCGGCGAGCGTGCCTGGATGCACATCAGCGCCTGGCAAGGGCGCGGCAGCCGGCCGGCCAATGGCGACCAGCTCACCTACCAGGTCAAGACCAACCCCAAGGGCCGGCCCACCGCCGAGGCGGTCAAACCGGCGCGCAGCACCGCGCGCCCGCGCAACAGCGTGCACAAGGGGCAACCGGGCAAGGGCAGCCAGGCCTGGCGGATCCTGATCGGCTTGTTCGTGCTCAGCGCCCAGGTCTCGGTTGGCGCCCTGTCCCTGCTGCCGTGGTGGCTGGTCGGCGCCGCCCTGGCCTTGAGCGCCCTGACCTGGGCGGCCTATGGCCTGGACAAACGCGCCGCGCAACAAGACCAGCGCCGCACCCCCGAGGCCACCTTGCAGTTGCTCGGTCTGCTCGGCGGCTGGCCGGGGGCCCTGATCGCCCAGGGCCAGTTCCGCCACAAGACGGCCAAATTCCGCTTCCAGGCCCAGTTCTGGGTCTGTGTGGTGGTCAACGTACTGGCCGTACTGGCCGGGCCGGCGCTGCTGCAGCGCTTCGCGCCCGGTTGATCAGCCCAGCGGCTGCAGGCGGCCTTCGCGCAGCCGGTACTGCACATCCACCACGCCGGGCGGCAGCACGTCGTGGCTGATCATCAGCAGGCTGCGCCCGGCCAGTGCGGCGGGCAAATCCAGCAGCAAGGCATGCGCGGTGTCCACATCCAGTCCTTCGGTGGGCTCGTCCAGCAGCACCAGCGGACCGGGCCGCAACAGGGCGCGGGCCAGGGCCAGGCGACGGGCCTGGCCGCCGGACAGGGTCGCCCCGTTCTCGCCGACCCAGGTTTCCAGGCCACCGTTGTCCTGCGCCCAGCCATCCAGACGCACACGCTGCAGCACCTGCCACAGCTGCGCGTCACTGGCCCCGGCATCGCCCAGGCGCAGGTTTTCGGCCAGGGTGCCGGCGAAGATCGGTGCGCCCTGCGGCATCCAGGCCAGTTGCTGGTGCCATTGGGCCAGCGACAGGCTGGCGATGTCCTGGCCATTGAACTGGATCTGGCCGGCCTGCGGATCGGCCTGGCGCAGGATCAGCAGCGACAGCGTGCTCTTGCCGCTGCCGCTGTCCCCGCCAATGGCCACCCGCTGCCCGGGCGCGATGTCCAGGTCCAGCCCGTCCAACACCCGACGCTGCTGCCCCGGCCAGGAAAAGACGATGTCGTGCAGGCGCAGCGTAGCGGCCTGGCCGGCATTGGCCAGCACCGTTGCAGTGGCCGGCTCGGCCACGGCAGGTGCCTGTTCGACGATGGCCTGCAGGCGGCCGGCCGATACCCGCCCGGCCACCAGCGCCTGCCAGGCCAGGCCGGCACCGGCCCACAACTCGAGCAAGGCCACGGTCATGAACACCAGGCTGGCCGCCAGCGCCGGTGCCAGACCGGCACTGGCATGGCCATGCAGGGCCAGGGCCAGCATCGCCACCAGCCCGGCACCGGCACACAGGCCGTGCAGCAACTGTGCGCTGAGCAGGCGGCGACGGCGGCGGCGGTCACTGGCGGCGACCTTGCGCGCGGCTTCGTCCACCTGCACGATCCAGCGCCCCTGGGCCTGCTGGGCGAGCAGGTCAGCCGCCCCTTCCAGACCCTCGAAGGCCAGGGTGCGCAGGCTGGCCCGACGCTGCGCGCGCTCGGTTTCCCCCGCCTTGCCACCACGCACCGCCAGCAACGGAATCGCCGTGCCGATCAGCAGCGCCATCAGCGCCAGCAGGGCGGCGGCCGGCGGATACACCAGCACTGCGGCCAGCAAGGCGGCAACACTGACCACGCCCATCGCCAGCAATGGGCCGATGGCCCGCACGAACAGGCCATCCACCTCGCCGATGTCGCCCATCAGGCGGGCCAGCAGCTCACCGGTGCGGGTATTGCCCAGCTTGCCCGGGGCCAGCGGCAGGGCGCGGGCGAAGAACCACACCCGCAGGTCGCGGGCGATGCGCAGGGTGGCATCGTGGCCGAGCAGCTTTTCAAAGTAGCGGCTGACGATACGGGCCATGGTCAGCGCCCGGATCCCGGCCGAGGGGCTGAAGAAATTGAAGGTGGCGCCCAGCCCGGCCAGGCCGGCCAAAGCCGAGGCAGTGAGGAAGCCACCGGACAGGCCAAGCAAGGCGGTGCCGGCCACCATGGTCACACTGAACAGCACGACCGCACCCAGCAGGCGCGCACGATGGGCGGCAAACACAGCGGACAGCGGCTGGCCCTGCCAACGGTTGATGTCCTGCTGGCTCATGCCTGGTCCTCCCGCTGCTGCGGCCGCGCCGGCAGGGTGATCACCCGGTCGGCCCAGGCCATCACGGCCGGGCTGTGGGTGGCCACCACCACGCTGCGGCCACGCGCATGCACGTTCAGCGCCTGCAGCAGGTCGGCC
The DNA here is from genome assembly GCF_001431485.1 of Stenotrophomonas ginsengisoli. Taxonomy (GTDB): domain Bacteria; phylum Pseudomonadota; class Gammaproteobacteria; order Xanthomonadales; family Xanthomonadaceae; genus Stenotrophomonas; species Stenotrophomonas ginsengisoli. Next base: position 135,728 of record NZ_LDJM01000012.1, read on the forward strand.
TCGGTCTCGGCATCGAGGAAAGCGGTGGGTTCATCGAGCAGCAGCACATCAGCCTCCATCAGCAGGGCCCGGGCCAGGCCGACCCGGCGCGCCTCGCCGCCGGACAGCCCCAGCCCGCGCTCGCCGACCAGGGTATCCAGGCCTTGCGGCAGCTGGGCAGCAAAACGCATCACCTGGCCGGCACGGGCTGCCTGTTGCAGACGCGCTGCACTGGCAGTGGGCTCACCCAGGCGCAGGTTGTCGGCAATGCTGCCGTGGAACAGGTAGGGGCGCTGGCTGGCATGCACCACGCGCAGGCCCGGTGCCCACTGCAGCCGGCCCTGGCGCGGCGGCAGCCAACCAGCCAGTGCTTCGAGCACGGTGCTCTTGCCACTGCCGCTGGGCCCGACCAGGGCGACCCGCTCGCCGGGCTGCAGCTGCAGGGAAAAATCACTGACCACATCGGCCGGCGCCCCCAGCGGGCGCAGGCTCAGTTGCTGGGCATCCAGTGCGGCGGCCATACCGAACTCGGTCTGGGCCAGCACCGGGCCAACGGCTTCGGCCGGGGCATTGCCGGCATCGGCGGCCGGCAGGCTGCCGAGCAGGCGCTCGATCTCGGCCACCGCCGCCAGTGCATTGGCACGGTCGTGGTAATGCGCGGCCAGCTTGCGCAGCGGCGCATAGAACTCCGGGGCCAGCAGCAGGCAGAACATGCCTATCCCCAAGCTGGGCAGGCCCGGGCCCAGCTCCATCAGGCCCAGATAGCTCAGGCCGAAATACAGCGCGACCATGGCCACACTGACCGAGGCGAAGAATTCCAGCGTGGTGGAGGACAGGAAGGCGATGCGAAGCACCCGCATCGAGCGCTCGCGCAGCTGTTCGGAGGCCTGCCCCACCCGCTCCAGCTCGGCCTGGCCACGGCCATACACCCGCAACAGGCCCAGGCCCTTGATGCGGTCGGCAAAATGCCCCCCCAGCCGCGCCATTTCGCTGAGTTGACCACGGCTGGCCGCTTCGGCGCCCCAGCCCACCAGCATCATGAACACCGGCACCAGCGGCCCGGTGAACAGCAGAATCAAGGCCACCACCCAGTTCACGCTGGCCACGGCCACGGCAATGGCCAGCGGCACCACCACCATCTCGCTGCGCACCGGCTGGAAGCCGCTGAAATAGCCTTCCACTGCATCGCCATGGGCCAGCATCAGCTCACCCAGCTCACCACTGCGCTGGCCGCGCAACCACAACGGGCCGTTGCCCTGCAGGCTGCGGTAGATGCGCTGGCGCAGGCCCAGCTTGGCCGCATCGGCGACCCGCCCGGCCGCCGCCGTGGCCGCGGTGGACAGCAACGCACGCAGGGCCAGGATCGCCGCCAGGGCCAGCAATACCGGCCAGCACGCCTGCAGCCCGGCACCTTCCACCAGCACCTGCTGGATCAACCAGGCAATGGCACCGGCCTGGGCAATCAGGCCGATCCCGGACAGGCAGGCCAGGGCCGCCGCCAGGCGTTGCTGGGTGCGCGCAGGTGCGGCCAGCGCATCGAGCCATTGCTGGCGCGCCTTGCGCTGTTGCGGGGAAGGATTGTCAACGCTGGAACTGGACACAGTGGACAAATAAGCGCATTACAGGGCTCGGAAGTGTAATCGCCCCGGGGTCTGCACGGTGACCCAATGGCCTTGGGGTAACCTTGATCCAGATCAAGGTGACCGGTTTAACAGTTCGCTAATGTGCAGCCGTACCGTTCCCCCCACCCAACAACGTTGCCATGCCCTACGAGGTAGCACAGCCATGATCGACCAAACCGTCGTGGAACTGTCGCGGTTGCAATTTGCGCTGACCGCCATGTACCACTTCCTCTTCGTCCCCCTCACGCTGGGGCTCTCCTTCATGATCGCGATCATGGAGAGCGTCTACGTCATGACCGGCAAGGAGGTCTGGCGCCGGATGACCCTGTTCTGGGGCGTGCTGTTCGGTATCAACTTCGCCATGGGCGTGGGTACCGGCATCGTGATGGAGTTCCAGTTCGGCATGAACTGGTCCTACTACAGCCATTACGTGGGCGACATCTTCGGTGCGCCGCTGGCCATCGAGGGCCTGATGGCCTTCTTCCTGGAAGCCACCTTCATCGGCCTGTTCTTCTTCGGCTGGAACCGCCTGTCCAAGGTGCAGCACCTGACCGTGACCTGGTTGATGGCCCTGGGCACCAACCTGTCGGCGCTGTGGATCCTGATCGCCAACGGCTGGATGCAGTACCCGGTCGGTGCGGTGTTCAACCCGGACACCATGCGCATGGAAGTGGTGGATTTTGCCGCCGTGCTGCTCAACCCGGTGGCCCAGGCCAAGTTCGTGCACACCGTGTCGGCTGGCTATGTGACTGGCGCGATGTTCGTGATGTCGATCTCCGCCTTCTACCTGCTGCGCGGCAAGCACCGCGAGATGGCCCGTCGTTCCTTCGCCGTGGCCGCGGCCTTCGGCCTGCTGGCCTCGATCTCGGTGGCCGTGCTGGGTGATGAATCCGGCTACGCCGCTGCGGAAAACCAGAAGATGAAGCTGGCCGCGATCGAAGGCATGTGGCAGACCGAAGAGGCCCCGGCCGCCTTCACCGCCTTCGGCATCCCCAACCAGGCCGAACAGCGCAACGATTACGCCGTGCACATCCCGTATGTGATGGGCCTGATCGGCACCCGTTCGCTGGACACGCAGATCCCGGGCATCCTGGAACTGGTGGCCCGCGCCGAAGAACGCATCCAGACCGGCCAGATCGCCTACGCCGCCCTGGAACGCATCAAGGCCAACAAGGACGATGCCGAAGCCCGTGCCGTGTTCGACCGCCATTGGCAGGATCTGGGCCACGCTCTGCTGCTGAAGCGTTACCGCGATGACATCGAAAACGCCACGGTCGAACAAATTGCCCAGGCCGCGGTGGACACCGTGCCGATGGTCGGCCCGCTGTTCTGGACCTTCCGCATCATGGTGGCCATCGGCTTCTACCTGATCGGCTTCTTCGCCCTGGCCTTCTGGTACTCGTGCAAGGACAGCTTCGAGTCCAAGACCACCTTCCTCAAGATCGCCCTGTTCTCGCTGCCTCTGCCGTGGATTGCCATCGAATGTGGCTGGTTCATCGCCGAGTACGGCCGTCAGCCGTGGGCCGTGGATGGTGTGCTGCCGACCTTCTACGCTGCCTCGGGCCTGGCCCTGTATGAAATCCTGGCCTCGCTGATCGGCTTCGTGCTGATCTACACGGTGCTGATGGTCATCGAGATCAAGCTGATGCTCAAAGCCATCGGCAAGGGTCCGGAACAGGTTCTGCCGGCCCTGCAGGCCAGCATGAACGTCCCCGCCAACGCTGCCAGCAAGTCCTGAGCAGGAGATAACGACCATGGACTTCATTTTTCTTGATTACCAGACGCTGCGCGTGATCTGGTGGCTGCTGCTCGGCATCCTGCTGATCGGTTTTGCGGTGATGGACGGTTTCGACCTCGGCGTGGGCACCCTGCTCCCGTTCGTGGCCAAGACCGATGAGGAGCGCCGCCTGGTGCTCAACACCATCGGCCCGGTGTGGGAAGGCAACCAGGTGTGGCTGGTGCTCGGTGGCGGTGCGATCTTCGCTGCCTGGCCGCCGCTGTACGCGGTGAGCTTCTCCGGCTTCTACCTGGCCATGTTCCTGATCCTGTTCGCCCTGATCCTGCGCCCGGTCGGCTTCAAGTACCGCGGCAAGATGCCCTCGCAGACCTGGCGCAACAACTGGGACCGCGCCCTGTTCGTCGGCGGCTTCATCCCCGCCCTGATCATGGGTGTGGCGGTGGGCAACGTGCTGCTGGGCGTGCCGTTCCAGATCGATGACACCGCCCGCATCAGCTACCACGGCCATCTGATCGGCCTGCTGACCCCGTTTGCCCTGGTCGCCGGCCTGGTCTCGGTGGCCATGCTGATCGCCCATGGCGCGGCCATGCTGGTGATCAAGCTGGACGGCCCGGTGGCTGAGCGCGCAGCGCGCATCGGTTCGGTCGCAGCCCTGGTCACCGTGGCCCTGTTCGCCGTGGCCGGTGCCTGGGTGGCCTTCGGCCTGCCGGGTTACCAGATCACCATGAGCGCCGGCGTTGATGGCCCGTCCAACCCGCTGCTGAAGTCGGCGCAAATCGGTGGCGGCTGGATGGCCAACTACCGTGAGATGCCGGCCACCATCGCCGCTCCGGTACTGGGCTTTGTCGGCATGCTGCTCAGTGCACTGTTCCTGCGTGCCCGTGCCGGCGGCAAGGCCTTCATCGCCTCCGGCGCCGGTATTGCCGGCATCATCCTGACGGTGGGCTTTGCCATCTTCCCGTTCCTGCTGCCGTCCTCGATCTCGCCGGACTCCAGCCTGACGGTGTGGGATGCCTCCTCCAGCCACCTGACCCTGTGGATCATGCTGCTGTGCACGATCATCTTCCTGCCGATCATCATCGCCTACACCACCTGGGTCTACCGCGTCCTCAAGGGCAAGGTCACCAGCGATGAAATGGGCGACAACCCCAACGCCTACTGATCGGCATCAACAAGGAGAAACAACATGTGGTATTTCGCCTGGATCCTCGGTGCCGGCCTGGCCTGCACGGTCGCCATCCTCAACGGCATGTGGTTTGAAGCGCGCAGCGCACAAACCGAAAAATGATGTGAAAAAGGCTTGCTGCAAGTGAATTTGCCACGTATCATTTGCAGCTCCTTCGGGGTGTAGCTCAGTCTGGTAGAGCGCTACGTTCGGGACGTAGAGGTCGCAGGTTCGAATCCTGTCTCCCCGACCATCCAAGAGAGCCTGGGAAGCTGTATCTCCCGGGCTTTTTTGTGGAAAGGTCGGTTTTCCAACCGATGTCCGTGTCAGGTCCGAAGCCTGCCAAGGATTGCAACAATTCCCTTGCGGGAATGCCAACTTCGGGGTGTAGCTCAGTCTGGTAGAGCGCTACGTTCGGGACGTAGAGGTCGCAGGTTCGAATCCTGTCTCCCCGACCATCCTGCTGGTCAGGATCGTCATGGCAATCACGCATCGCTTCCCTTGTGGAGGCACACCTTCGGGGTGTAGCTCAGTCTGGTAGAGCGCTACGTTCGGGACGTAGAGGTCGCAGGTTCGAATCCTGTCTCCCCGACCATCACACCGGCCGCTGGTCGGTTTTTTGTTCAGCCAACGCCTCGCGGCGGAGACACTGAACAGGCAGATTCGGCAAGCCCGACAACGGCTGCCGTACTTGCCACACAGGCCCTGCAAGCCTATAATTTGCAGCTTATTCGGGGTGTAGCTCAGTCTGGTAGAGCGCTACGTTCGGGACGTAGAGGTCGCAGGTTCGAATCCTGTCTCCCCGACCATCAAGAAACCGGCCTTCTGGCCGGTTTTTTGCGTTTGCCGGCTTACACTGCGGCCCTGCCCTGTGCAGCCGTCTACAAGGAACGTCATGCCCGGCAGCCCCCGCCCGCTTACCCACCACGGCCACTGGCTGGCCCTGGCCGCCATCGTGCTCACCGCGGTCAACCTGCGTACCGCCGTCACCTCGATCACCCCGTTGCTGGCCCGGCTGGGCGAGCAGTTCGGCTTTGGCACCGGCATGACCGGGGTGTTCGGCATGCTGCCCACCGCGGCCTTTGCCGTGGCCGGCGTGCTGACCCCACGCCTGATCGGCCGCCTCGGCGCCGAGCGTACCGCCCTGCTGGCCATGGCCATCAGCTGCGCGGGCCTGCTGCTGCGCGCCGGGGCCGGCTCCACCACGATGCTGCTGCTCGGTTCGCTGCTGGCCCTGGCCGGCATGGGCTGCGGCAATGTGGTGATTCCGCCATTGGTGAAGACCTATTTCCCGCAGCGCATCGGCGCGGTCAGCGCCTTGTACCTGACCACCCTGCAGCTGGGCACCATGGGCCCGGCCCTGGCCGCGGTACCGCTGGCCGACGCCGCCGGCTGGCGCGTCTCGCTGGGCATCTGGTCGTTGCTGGCCGCCGCTGCCGTGCTGCCGCTGTGGCTGCTGCAGCGCCAGGCCGCTCCGGGCCAGGCCAGCGCGTCAACCACCACGATGGCCAGGCCCGGCAAGGTCTGGCGCACCCCGCTGGGCTGGTCGATGACCTTGATGTTCGGCATGACCTCGCTGATTTCCTATGCCATGTTCACCTGGCTGCCGCGGCTGATGACCGAGGCCGGCGCCGACGCCGCCTTTGGCGGGGTGGTGGTGGCGGTGTTCTCGGCCATGGGCCTGATCGCCTCGTTGGCGGTACCGGCCATTGCCAGCCGCCTGCGCAACCCTTTCATCCTGGTCGCGGCCTGCTGGCTGCTGTGCCTGGCCGCCTTTGCCGGCCTGTGGCTGGCGCCGATGAAGGCGCCGATCCTGTGGGCAGTGCTGATGGGCCTGGGCCCGAGCACCTTCCCGTTGAGCCTGACCCTGATCAACCTGCGCACCCGCAGCCCGGCCGGCTCGGCCGCGCTGTCCGGCTTCATGCAGGGCACCGGCTATGCCCTGGCCTGCCTCGGCCCCTTGCTGTTCGGCCTGCTCTTCCAGGCCACCGGCAGCTGGGGCGCGCCGTTTGCCCTGCTCGCGGTGGCCAGCACCTGCATCCTGCTGGCCGGCTGGCATGCCTGCCGGCCACAGCAACTGGAAGACCAATGGCAGTCTTGAACAACCAGCAGCGATACGGGTGGTAAAACACTCGTTCCTCGTTCCTCGTTCCTCGTTCCTCGTTGCTCGTTCAGTCTGGCATTTGCGATCACGCCCTGAGTCGCTCAGGCCGCTGCGCCCAGGCCGAGGAAATCGCCCATCGCCGCCAGCTCGGCCGCCAATGCCTGCGCATACGCCGCATCGGCCGGTGCCTTGCCGGCCACGTACTGCAGCTGCGCCTGCAGTTGGCCATCGCGCACCGTCAGGTTGCCCCAGCCGATCACCTGCCCACGCCAGAGCAGGGGCATGGCGTAGTAACCCAGCTGGCGTTTGGCTGCGGGGGTGTAGGCCTCGAAACGGTAGCGCCAGCCCCAGAACAGCTCGAAACGCCGCCGGTCCCAGACCACCGGGTCGAAGGGCGCCAGCAGCCGCACCTGCCCATCGTGCTGCCAGCGCTTGCTGGCCGGTGCCTCGTCGGCCGGCCAACCCCAGCTCACACCGTCGACCGTGGCCTGGCCCAGCTGTGACCAAACGCGCTTGCCGGCAACACGGCAGGCCGCCTTCCACTGCGGCCCGCCATTGGCCAGATAGCCCACCAGCTGGGTGAAGCTGGCCAGGGGCAAGGGCGCGTAGACCTGGGCGATCAACTGCACCAGCGCCTCCAGGCGCTGCTCCAGTGCCATCGCATTGGCCGCAAGCTCATCCAGGTGCAACGCATACAGACGGGTACCACCCTCGCGCCCGGCCACCCGCAGCATGCCGCGGTAATGCATGCCATCGAGCAACTCGGTGGTGGCGTGCGCATTGCCGCCAAACCAGGTCACCACCTTGCCGTGGTCGAACGCGGCGGCCACATCGCGAGGATGCACCACCCCCTGGGCCGCCACATGCGCACGCAACTGCAGGGCCTGTTGCTGCCTTTGCGCTGGCCATTGCAGCCGCGCCTGGCGTGGGTGCAACAAGGCCTGGGTCGCCCGCGGCAGGAAGCCGTAATTGACGAAGAAATCCTCTTCCAGCGCCAACCTCGGATAACGTCGCTCCAGCTCACCGGCGCGGTAGCCGCTGACGCGGTGGCGCAGGGTCAGGTCCTGGGCACGCGCCGGAGCCCGGATCGGGTCAGCCTGGACAAAGCCCATGCGGGTGATCGCCCGCATCAGGGTGGTCGGCTTGAACAGCGAACGGGCGATGGCGTAACGGCGCAGGTCATCAAGGTGCAGGCTCATCGGCGCCAGCTTACCTGCACCGTTTCACGCCCGCGCCGTACTTGCGCCTGCGCAGGCCAGCGGCCGCCTCAACCCGGCAGTTCACCGCCGGCACTGATGCGCGCCACGATCGCCTCCACCTCGGCGCGGGCAATGGTGCCGCCGCTGTAGATGTTGTGCAGGGTGATGCCTTCGATCACCGCATCCAGCGCCCGCACCGTGGCCGGCTCGAAATACTGGCCCAGGGTCTGCTGCACCTGCGCTGCCCAGTCACCGATCAAGCGCCGGGCCGGCGCATTGCGTGCGGCGTAGACGTACAGCTCCATCATCGGGATCAGGGTATCGGCAGCCATCGGCTGGTCACCACAGACCCAGTCCACGATCGCCGCACAGGCCTGCGCCGGGCTGTCCACGCCTTCCAGCTGTTCACGCCACTTGTCCAGCATGTAGGCGGAGAGCAGGCCGAAGGCTTCTTCCAGCAAGGCCTCGCGGCTGTCGAAGTGGTAGGTCATCGAGCCCAGCGGCACATCGGCCCGCGCCGCCACCGAACGATGGGTGCAGGCGGCCATGCCGCTGTCGGTGATCACCTCCAGCGCCGCCTGGATGATGCGCTGGCGGCGTTCGGGGTCGTGGCGGCGGGTGGCGATGGCAGTCTCCTGAATCAGCTCTTGTGTACAAATGTACGCTTGAAGTGTAGCGTATGCCGCAAGTGTACAAACGTACGCATCCTTGGAATTTCCCTGTGTCTTCCCCCGCAGCCCTGCTCGCCCGCCGGCGACGCACCCTGTTTGCCTTCTTCCTGCTTCCCGGCGCCCTGCTCGCCGCCTGGATCACCCGCACCCCAGCCATCCGCGACACCCTGGGCGCATCGCTGGCCGAGATGGGCCTGGTCCTGGCTGGGCTGTCGGTCGGCTCGATGATCGGCCTGCTGGCCTCCGGGCCGCTGATCGCCCGCTTCGGCACCCGTCCGGTGACCCAGCTGGGCATGGTCCTGATCATCAGCTCGATGTTCACCCTGGCCCTGGCCACGGTGCTGCAGGTCCTGCCACTGGCCAGCGTGGCCCTGCTGCTGTTCGGCCTGGGCATGGGCGGGGCGGAACTGGCGATCAACATGGAAGGCGCCGAGGTGGAACGGATCAGTTGCAAGATCGTCCTGCCGACCCTGCACGGCTGTTTCAGCGTCGGCACGGTGATCGGCGCGCTGACCAGCCTGCTGCTGATCAAGCTTCAGGTGCCGGTGGTCTGGCATCTGCTGGCGATGTGTGTACTCGGCGCACTGGCGATCAGCCCCTTCATCAATGGCCTGGCGCCGGGTTTTGGGCGCAGCGACACACAGCCCGGGGCCACGGCCGATGCCGCCCCGCGCCCACGCCTGTGGCGTGAACCGGCACTGCTGATGATTGCCGCCATCACCCTGAGCATGACCCTGTCCGAAGGTTCGGCCTATGACTGGCTGCCGCTGCTGATGGCCGATGCCTACGCCACCGGCGAGATGACCGGCACCCTGGTCTTCCTCGGCTTTGCCACCACCATGGCCATCGGCCGCCTTGGCAGCGGCGTGCTGCTGCAGCGCATGGACCGCCGCAGCGTGCTGGTGGCCAGCATGCTGATGGCCGCCGCCGGCATGGCTGTGGTGGTGACCAGCCAGCACCTGCTGCTGGCCGTGGCCGGGGTGGTGTTCTGGGGCCTGGGCGCTTCGGTGGCATTTCCGCTGGCCCTGTCGGCAGCCGCCGTCTCCGGCGATGACAGCAATGCGCGGGTCAAGCTGGTGGCCACCGGGGGTTACCTGGCCCTGCTGGTCGGCCCTCCGATGCTCGGTTTCGTGGCCAATGCCGTGGGCCTGCGCGGCGCCTTTGCCGTGGTCCTGGGCCTGGTCCTGCTGGCCCTGCTGGCCACCCCGGCGGTACCGCGCAGCCGGCCCGGCCAGCAACCTGCGAGGCACTGAGCGGCATTGTCTGGCGGCCGCCCCAAACGGCCGCCAGCGGCTTGCCCGCATACCTGCTGACAGTGACCGGCTGCGTAGCGCAGACTGGCGCCATCTTTTTCCTTGATTGCCCGCCCCATGTCCAAGCCCGCCGCTTCCAACACCCTGGACCGCATCGTTGCCCAGGCCCGCAAGGAGGCCGAACAGCGTGGCCACGGCTACCGCGACCGTGCCCTGAAGATGTACCCGTGGATCTGTGGCCGCTGCACGCGTGAGTTCACCCGTGCCAACCTCACCGAACTCACCGTGCACCACCGCAACCACAACCACGACGACAACCCGGCCGACGGCAGCAACTGGGAGCTGCTGTGCATCTATTGCCACGACAACGAGCACAGCCGCTACGGTGACCACACCGGTGTGGCCGCCAACCGTGCCGAGGACGCGGTGGCCGCCGCCACCTCCAACCCCTTCGCCGACCTTAAGAGCCTGCTCAAGCGCTGAGCCCGACCGGGCGCAGCACAGGCGCAGGATCGGTTGCCGCAGGCCGGTACGCCGGCGGCGGCGCCATCTCTTGCGCACACATGGCTGTGAACGTGCGCAGGCTTCAGCGCACACAGCCCGCGATGGCAGCGGCAAGCTCATCGGCCGCCGCATCCACACCCAGATCAATGAAGTAAGGCCCTGCTCCCCTGAGCAACAGTTGCGCGCGGTCGCTGCCGGAGCGGTGTTGCAGGCGGATACGCAAGCCGATCCGGTTGCGCTGCGGGTAATCACCACTTTCCAGCACCCCGGCACCATCGTCGCGAAGACTGACGGGCTGCCACGCCTGATTGCCTGCCCGCAGATGGGTGAGTACCTCTTCGGTACAGGCAAACAGCTGCGCAGTGGCCAAGCCACGCGGCAAGGAAACCTGGCGCCTACTGCTCGGAACACAGGCAGCCAGAACCGCCACGCACAGCAGGCACAAACACAAACGTGCAGATGAGACATCCATGGCTGGCTCCAGCACCGGCTTGACGGACACGGTGCCACGGGGAGTGCATACGCTCAACACACTCCCCAGAGCCGGGTGCAGTGACAACAGGCGCAGGCACCATCGCCAGCGGCTCACAGGGCAGACAGGCAATGCAGCGGGCGCTGGATGAGCGCCCTTGGGTGCATGTGTCGGTACGGCTGCGCCAGTTGCATGCCCCCCCGCTATCAGCCCACGTTGGCCGAACGTGATCCGCAATGGGTAGGAAACCTGCCTTGGGGCACTGCGCCAATAGCGGCACCGATGCCAGATGCCATACAAGCAGCCACTGCCTGAGCCTGCGCAACACCGCTTGGCATCGATTACGCGGTCTGCCGACAGCAGCGGACAGGACGCCGCCCCGGCAAGGCCGTAAAATCAGCCATCTTCATTTGCCGGAACCCCTGCCATGGGCCTGCTGTCCTGGATCCCCAAGCCTGCCTCTGCCCTGGCCAACGGCGGGGTCATCGGCCCGGACGAGCGCCTGCCCTGGGCGCAGACCGGGCTGATGGGCATCCAGCACGTGGTGGCGATGTTCGGCTCCACCGTGCTGGCACCGATCCTGATGGGCTTTGACCCCAACCTGGCGGTGCTGATGAGCGGCATCGGCACCCTGATCTTCTTTGCCATCACCGGCGGCCGGGTGCCCAGCTACCTGGGCTCCTCGTTTGCCTTCATCGGCGTGGTCAACGTGGCCACCGGTTACGTCGCCAGCCACGGCGCCAACGCCAACATCGGCCTGGCCCTGGGCGGCATCATCGCCTGCGGCGCGCTGTATGCGGCCATCGGCGTATTGGTGCAGCTCATCGGCACCGGCTGGATCGAACGTCTGATGCCGCCGGTGGTGACCGGCGCGGTGGTGGCAGTGATCGGCCTGAACCTGGCCGCGATCCCGGTCAAGAACATGGCTGCCAACAATTTCGATGCCTGGATGCAGGCGGTCACCTTCCTGGCCGTGGCCCTGGTGGCGGTATACACGCGCGGCATGGTGCAGCGCCTGTTGATCCTGGTCGGCCTGCTCATCGCCAGCCTGATCTACGTGGCCCTGACCAACGGCCTGGGCCTGGGCAAGCCGTTTGATGTGTCCGGCATTGCCAACGCGCCGTGGTTCGGCCTGCCCAGCCTGCATGCACCGGTGTTCAACAGCCAGGCCATGCTGCTGATCGTGCCGGTGGTGCTGATCCTGGTGGCCGAGAACCTGGGCCACATCAAGGCGGTGACCGCGATGACCGGCAAGGACATGGACCGTTACATGGGCCGGGCCTTCATCGGCGACGGCGTGGCCACCATGGTCTCCGGCGCGGCCGGCGGCACCGGTGTGACCACCTATGCCGAGAACATCGGGGTGATGGCCGCCACCCGCATCTACTCCACCGCCGTGTTCCTGATCGCCGCCCTGCTGGCCGTGCTGCTGGGCTTCTCGCCCAAGTTCGGCGCCCTGATCCAGGCCATCCCGTTGCCGGTGATGGGCGGCGTGTCGATTGTGGTGTTCGGCCTGATCGCCATTGCCGGGGCCCGCATCTGGGTCGACAACAAGGTCGATTTCTCCGACCTGCGCAACCTGATGGTGGCCGGCATCACCCTGATCCTGGGCACCGGCGAGTTCACCCTGCGCTTTGGCGAGTTCTCGCTGGGCGGCATCGGCACCGCCACCTTCGGCGCCATCGGCCTGTATGCCCTGCTCGGGCTGGGCAAGCGGCGCTGAAATCCGGGCTTGCCCCAGCCCGGCGGCTCTCCCGAGGGAGCGCCTCCCGGCGCGACAAACGCTGCGTCAGGCTCAGCGCGGAACCAGCTGCCCCGGGCGATAAACAAACCACGCACGCTCATCGCCGGCGGTGCCGATCAGCACACTGCCATCGCCCTGCACGCTGAGCACCGGTGACATCGCCTCATCGCGCCCGGAGCGCATGTCCTGGGCCATGAAGCCGATATCGTCGGCCGGCAGCAACTGCGGGGCGGCACCAGCGCGCAACTCCAGCAGGCCATAGCTGGGCCAGCCGCACGATGAGCCACTGCAATCGGTCTGGAACATCACCGTATCCCGGTCAGCCCGGCGCACCAGGGCGATCAGGCTGACGTGGTCCATCTCCACTCCCAAGGTGCTGGCATCGCCGTTGTAGGTGAGGTAACTGATGCCCTCATCCTCGTTGCGCAACACTCCCACGGTGCCGAAGCGGGTGTCCACCGAGGCCTGCCCGTCGAGCAGGCGTACCGCCGCGCCGGCCACATCCTTGCCTGCATCCGTGCCCGCCACAGCCGTATCCGGCATGGCCGATACCGCCGCTGCTGCGTCCACGGCCGGGCTGCCGCACGCCACAGTGCCCAGTACTAGTGCCGCCAGCATTGCCACATTGCGCATCCCTGCCATCGCCCTGCTCCACTGATGATCAACAGCCGGCAGGATGGCAGGCGCCACCGTTTGCAGACAGTCCACCATCGGGGGGATAAGGCATCAATACCGGGCAACGCCACTGCAGGTCATCAGGCCTGCGCATCGGTTGCTTGTTGCTCGCACAAGCGGCAATCCACCCACTGCCCCAGCATGCCGACCCGCCCCGCCTGGGTCTGCGTCCATGGCCGGTTGGTCCACGGCGGGTTGTGCCGCACATGCCGGCAATGCCCGCATGCCAGCTCGGCCACCCAGTGCCCTTCCTCATCCTGATGGAACCCGGTGATGGGTTGTTGCATGACGGCCCGCCGCTAAGTTGAACCACAAATCCCGGCAATGATGCCCTCGGCAGGTGGCTTGTGCATGCTCACGGCTCACCAGCACAGGCCCGTCCGTTGCATGGAAGGGCATCAGCGAATTCAGTAACATCGGCCAATCACTGCCTCACGCTGGCAGCACAGACAGGGGATGTCGAAGTTGATGGGGAATTTCAGTTTTCTCACTGCGCATGATCCGGTATTGCTGCGCCTGGCCAGCACCGCCGAGCAGGTCTTTGCTGCTGATCCCAACACCACCCTGATCAAGCTGCGCCAGCTCGGCGAGGCCATCGCCCAGGGCCTGGCCGCTCGAGCCGGCATTGCCGTTGATGGCACCATTACCCAGTTGGAGCTGATCCAGCAGCTCAGCCGCCAGCTGGACCTGGATGCCGACATCCGCAACCTGTTCCACACCCTGCGCGTGGAAGGCAACCGTGCCACCCATGGTTTCGTCACCCAGCACCGCGAGGCGATGGACGGCCTGCGCGTGGCCCGCGAACTGGCCATCTGGTATCACCGCGCATCCGGCAAGGCGGCCGCAGGCTTCAAGCCCGGCCCCTTCATTGCCCCGGTCGATCCCAGTGCCAGTCTGCGCAACCTGCAGCTGCAGATTGCGCAGCTGGAAGCTGAGCTGCAGCAGCGCAACCAGGCATTGCAAGACAGCCAGAAACTGGCTGAGCTCAAGTCAGACGAAAGCGCGCTGGTGCTTGAGCTGGCTACGGCAATGGACCTGGAAAGTCGCCAGTTCAAGGCGCAGCTGGAACAACTGGAAAGCCAGCTGGAAACCGAGCGCAACCACTTCCAGGCCCAGCTCAAGGCCCTGCAGGACAACGCCAACGCTGATACCAACAGCGGCGAACAGCTCGCCCGTCGCAGCCGGCAGGCAGCCGCAGCGTTTGATCCGGACGAGGAGCTGACCCGCATCCTGATCGACCAGCAGCTGCGTGATGCCGGCTGGGAAACCGATTCACTGCAGCTCACCTGGGCCAAGGGCAGCCGCCCGGCCAAGGGCCGCAACCAGGCCATTGCCGAATGGCCCACTGCCAGCCCGCGCGCCTGCGCCGATTACGTGCTGTTTTGCGGGTTGCAGGCCGTCGCCATCGTCGAAGCCAAGCGCCGCCGGGTCAATGTCCCCAGCCATCTGCCCCAGGCCGAGCGCTATGCCCGCGATTTCCGCCTGCAAGCGCCCCTGCGCATCGCCGGCGAAGGTGCCGCTGCCGGCCCTTGGGATGACGGCCAGAACGGGCATTTCATCGTGCCGTTCGCTTATGCCTGCAATGGCCGCCCCTATATTGCCCAGCTGGCCGAGCAATCCGGCATCTGGTACCGCGACCTGCGCTCGCCTGCCAACAGCCGCCGGCCGCTGCAGGGCTTCCACTCGCCTCAAGGCCTGCTCGAGCTGCTCGCCCGCGACCAGGCGCTGGCCCAGCAACAGCTGCACAACGAACCGCTTGCCTACCTGGGCCTGCGCGATTACCAGCAAAAAGCCATCAGCGCCGTAGAAAATGCCCTGGCCAACGGCCAGCGCCACTGCCTGCTGGCCATGGCCACCGGCACCGGCAAGACCCGCACCACCATCGGCCTGATCTACCGTCTGCTCAAGGCCGAACGTTTCACCCGCATCCTGTTCCTGGTCGACCGCACCAGCCTGGGCAACCAGGCACTGGATGCCTTCGCCGAAATGCACCTGGAACAGAACCTCACCCTGGCCCAGATCTACAACATCAACGAGCTGGGGGACATGGCCACCGAGGCCGAAACCCGCGTCCAGGTCGCCACCGTGCAGGCGATGGTGCGGCGCATCTTCCAGTCCGACACCCCGCCACCAATCGACCAGTTCGACTGCATCATTGTCGATGAAGCCCATCGCGGCTACACCCTGGACCAGGAGATGAGCGAAGGCGAGCTGGGCCTGCGCGACTACAACCTGTACCTGTCCCAGTACCGGCGTGTGCTGGATTGGTTTGACGCCTGCCGCATCGGCCTCACCGCCACGCCCGCCCTGCAGACCAGCCAGATCTTCGGCCACCCGGTCTACACCTACAGTTACCGCGAAGCGGTGGCCGATGACTGGCTGATCGACCATGAGCCGCCCATTCGCTACGAAACCGAACTGAGCCAGCAAGGCATCCATTTCGACAAGGGCGAGGTGGTGGACGTGCTGGACATCCACACCGGCGAGGTCAACCCGGCCGAGCTGGCCGATGAGCTGCATTTCGATATCGAGTCGTTCAACCGCCGCGTCATCACCGAAGCCTTCGACCAGGTCATCTGCACCGAGCTGGCCAAGGTGCTGGACCCGTTCGGGGACGAGAAAACGCTGATTTTCTGCGTCAACCAGAAGCATGCCGAACGGGTGCACCGCCTGCTTGACCAAGCCTTCTGCGACATTTACGGCCAGGCATGGAACCAGGCCAGCATTGCCGTCATTACCGGGCAAACCGACAAGGTCGATACCGCCATCCGCCACTACAAGTACGAGCGGATGCCCAACATCGCCATCACCGTGGACCTGCTTACCACCGGTATCGACGTGCCCCGGATCTGCCACCTGGTGTTCATGCGCAGGGTGCGCTCGCGCATCCTGTATGAGCAGATGAAGGGCCGCGCCACCCGCCGCTGCGATGACATCGGCAAGACCGTGTTCCACATCCACGACCCGGTCGGCCTGTACCAGGCACTGGAAAAAGTGGACACCATGCAGCCTCTGGTCAAGAACCCGGCCATTTCCTTGGGCGAGCTGATCAGCGAGCTGCACGACCCGCGCAGCCATCAAGTACCCGGTACTGCGCCAGACACCGTGCATGCGCAGGATGTGCTCGACCAGATCAGCCAGAAGATCATGCGGGTGTTGCGCCGGGCCGAACACAAGGCCGGTTACCGCCCCGCCATCGCCGAGCAACTGGAGCAGCTGCAAACCCAGTGGGGCATCGCCCCGGCCCAGCTGCACCAGCACCTGCAGGCCCTGGGCCCGGCCCAGGCGGCCAGCTTCATTGCCAGCCAGCTGCCACGTCTGGAGGACCAGCTGCAGGGCGTACGCCAGCTGCTGGCAACCGAGCACCACCCGATCATCTCCACCGCCCCGGATGCCATCCGCGACATCCACCAGAACTACGGCAACCACCCGGCGCCGGGCGACTACCTGGAAAGCTTCAGCACCTTCATCAAGGAGCAGATCAACCAGTCAGCCGCCCTGCTGGCCATTGCCACCCGTCCGCATGACCTCACCCGCGAGCAGTTGCGCGAGATCCGCCTGCTGCTGGACCGCCACGGCTACAACGAAGTCACCCTGCAAAGTGCCGAGCGCAATTGCTCCAACCGCGATATTGCCGCCAGCATCATCGGCCATATCCGTCGCGCCGCCCTGGGTGAGGCGCTGATGCCCTACGGCAAACGCGTTGATGCGGCGGTGGAGCGCATCCTCGCACGCCAACCATGGACCCCGGCCCAGCGCAAATGGATCGAGCGCCTGGGCAACCAGCTGGTGCATGAAGTGGTGATCGACCGTGATTTCCTGCAGCGTGCCGCCGCACCCAGCGGCGGCCTGAAGCTGCTCGAGGCGGTGTTCAACCAGCAGCTGGATGAGGTCGTCAGCCAGCTCCGGACCGCCGTCTGGGAACAGGTGGCCTGAGCCGACAGCGTGCCAGCGATCCCTGTTCAGGTGGCCATTGAGCCGAATAAGCCCGCCATTCGGCTCGCCCAATGAGCCGAATAAGGCTATTATTCGGCTCATGAGCGCCACAAATACCCCGCAGCCTGCGTACTGGATCTGGCAACAGCCCGCCTGGCCAGAGTTTTGCCACGACAGCAGCGCCCTGTCCGAACCGTTGCGCCAGTGTCACCAGGCCCAGGCCCAGCTGCTTGGCGCAGCCGGCGCGGTGCCGGCCGGCGAACAGGCGCTGGACACCCTGCTGCAGAACATCATCACCTCCTCGGCCATCGAAGGGGAAAACCTCAACGCCGGCTCGGTGCGCTCCTCGCTGGCCCGCCGCCTGGGCCTGCCCGACCCGGCGCCGGTAGCCGGCCGCAGTGAGCGCAGCGAAGGCGTGGCCGAGCTGATGCTCGATGCCACCGGCGATGTGCTGCGCCCACTGGACCTGCCACGCCTGCTGCACTGGCACCGCCTGTTGTTTGCCCAAGGCAATGACCTGCTCGGCCCGCGCATCCATATCGGCGCCCTGCGTGGCGATGAACCCATGCAGGTGGTGTCCGGCCTCATCGACCGCCCCGTGGTGCATTTCCAGGCCCCGCCACGAGAAGGGCTGGAACGCGAGCTGGACGCCTTTCTGGCCTGGTTTGCCAGCAGCCGCCACGACCCGGCACTGGACCCGCTGCTGCGTGCCGGCATCGCCCATTTCTGGTTTGTCACCCTGCACCCGTTTGATGACGGCAACGGCCGCCTCACCCGCGCCCTCACCGACCTGGCCCTGGCCCAGGCCGCGCCGGACATCGCCCGCCTGTATGCCATGTCCGCCAGCATCCTGGATGACCGCAGCGGCTACTACCGCATTCTGGAAAGCAGCCAGCGCGGCAGCCTGGACATCACCGCCTGGCTGCACTGGTTCCTGCACACCCTGCTCAATGCCCTGCAGCAAGCCCAGGGCCGCATCGCCCGGGTGCTGGACAAGGCCCGCTTCTGGCAGGTCCACGCCGGCCATCAGCTGCACGAAAGCCAGCGCAAGGTACTCAACCGCCTGCTCGACGGCGGGCCACGCGGCTTTGCCGACGGCATCAGCGCATCGCAATACCAGGCCGTGGCCAAGGTCTCCAAGGCCACCGCCACCCGCCACCTGGCCGACCTGCTGGAAAAGCGCTGCATCCAGCGCCTGCCCGGCGGCGGCCGCAGCACCCGTTACCACCTTCTGTTGCCCGGCAGCGCCGGGCACGCCACACCGTCAGGAGACGGCACCGCATGACCAACAACGACATTGTCAGCAAGCTCTGGAACCTGTGCGACATCCTGCGCGATGACGGCATCAACTACAGCGATTACGTCGCCGAGCTGGTGCTGCTGCTGTTCATCAAGATGGAGCACGAGCAGGCCGAGGCCGACCCCAACTACCAGCGCCACCTGCCCGCCGGTGCGCGATGGCCGGATATCACCGGCAAATCCGGCCTGACCCTGCACAAGTACTACCGGCAGCTGCTGCTGGACCTGGGCAACAGCACCAACCCGTTGGTCGCGGCCATCTATGCCGATGCGCAGACCCGCCTCAAGGAACCGCGCCACCTGGACCAGCTGGTGCGCAACCTCGATGCCATTGACTGGTTCTCGGCCCGCCAGGACGGCCTGGGCGACCTCTACGAAGGCCTGCTGCAGAAAAACGCCACCGAGACCAAGTCCGGCGCCGGCCAGTACTTCACCCCGCGCCCGCTGATCGACGCCATCGTGCGCTGCCTGCAGCCGCAGCTGGGCGAGACCATTCAGGACCCGGCCGCCGGCACCGCCGGCTTCCTCATTGCCGCCGATACCTGGATCAAGGCCCAGCACGATGACCTCTACGGCCCGGCCGTGACCGACAAGCTGCGCGAGTTCCAGCGCATCAAAGCCTATGTGGGCGTGGAGCTGGTGCCGGCCACCCGCCGCCTGGCCTTGATGAACTGCCTGCTGCACGGCATGCAGGGCAGCGGCGAAGGCGTGGTGCGCCTGGGCAGCAGCCTGGGCAGCCTCGGCGCGCAGCTGCCGGCGGCCGATGTCATCCTCTCCAACCCGCCGTTTGGCACCGCCAAGGGCGGCGGCGGGCCCACCCGTGATGACCTGCCCTTTGCCACCAGCAACAAGCAGCTGGCCTTTTTGCAGCACATCTACCGCAACCTCAAGCCCGGCGGCCGTGCTGCCGTGGTGCTGCCGGACAACGTCTTGTTCGAGGCCGGCGTCGGCACCGAAGTGCGCCGCGACCTGATGGACAAGTGCGAGCTGCACACCATCCTGCGCCTGCCCACCGGCATCTTCTACGCCCAGGGCGTCAAGACCAACGTGCTGTTCCTGCGCAAGGGCAGCGCCGCCAACCCGCGCCAGGACAAGGCCTGCACCCAGGCCGTGTGGGTGTATGACCTGCGCTCGAATATGCCCTCCTTCGGCAAGCGCACCCCGTTCGGGCCCAGCCACCTGGCCGCCTTCGAGGCCGCCTACGGCGCCGACCCCAACGGTGCCAGCCCGCGCGTGGACGAAGGTGAGCAAGGCCGTTTCCGCTGCTTCAGCCGCGCCCAGATCGCCGAGCGCGGCGACTCACTGGACATCAGCTGGCTCAAGGATGCCGACGCCGTCGACGCCGCCAGCCTGCCCCCACCGGAAGAGCTGGCCGGCCAGGCCATGGCCGAACTGAGCGAAGCCCTGCGCGAGCTCGATGCCCTGATGCAGGCACTGGGCGCCGGCGATGAGGCCAACCAGCAGAAGCAGTTGCTGGCCCAGGTGCTGGGGCTGGAGGCTGAAGGTGACGAGGTGGGCCGTGAGTGAGTTGCCGAAGGGGTGGGAAATCACACAACTTGCTGAGGTGTGTCGGATTGTCAGAGGCGTGACCTACAACAAAGCACAGGCTTCGGACGCCCCAGAGCCTGGGTACATTCCTGTCCTACGGGCCAACAATATCCAGCCTCCCGCATTAGTCCACGAGGACTTGGTCTATGTGCCAGAAAGTTGCGTTTCTCCGGATCAGATGATCGCTGCAGGTGACATCGTCATCGCCATGTCTAGCGGAAGTCGGTCGGTCGTCGGCAAGGCAGCACAGTCTGTTAACCAGTGGACTGGCTCGTTTGGCGCATTCTGCGGCGTGCTTCGGCCTGTTTCCGATGTGCATGCGGGTTTCATCGGACACTTTTGCCGCAGCAAGGCCTATCGGGACAAGACAACGGAGCTGGCGGCTGGCGTCAATATCAACAATCTCAAACCATCGAATTTCAGTGAGATCGATATTCCCGTCCCACCGCTAGCCGAGCAAGCCCGCATCGCCCAGGCCCTCGACGGCCTGCTCGCCCAGGTCGACACCCTCAAGGCCCGCCTCGACGCCCTGCCCGCCCTGATCAAGCGCTTCCGGCAGTCGGTGTTGAGTGCCGCTGTGTCGGGTGATCTGTCCAAGAAGTGGCGCGAAAAAAATCCAACGCTGACAGCAGATGCGATGCTCGTTGATTTCGTGCCACTGCCCGATCCTCCTCGTTATAAAACTCGTTCGGATGCTTTCATTGCAGGCGTATGTGCAACTGCCGTCGGAAAACCAGAACAACGAATCGTTGAAAGCTGGACATGGCTGCCTTTGATCCAGGTTGCACGGATGGAATCAGGGCACACGCCCAGCAAGTCCAGCCCGAACTACTGGAATGGCGACATCCCATGGATTGGCATCAAAGATGCCAATGCGAATCACGAGAAAACAATCTTCAAAACCCTTCAGCAAACCAACCAATCGGGGCTAGACAACTCAGCAGCACGTCTTCTTCCAGAAGGAACGATTTGCGTAAGTCGAACCGCTTCTGTTGGATACGTCGTAAAGATGGGGAAACCCATGTCTACGAGCCAAGACTTCGTCAACTGGGTACCCACTGATTACGTTGATGCCGAATGGCTAAAGTGGCTTTTCGTCGCCGAAAAGGAATCGCTTTACAGATTCGGCAAAGGCACAACGCACACAACAATTTATTTCCCAGAATGGCTTTCTCTACACGTAGCTCTTCCCCATATTGAGGAACAGCGATTCATTGCTCAACGTGTTGATGAGTTGCTCAAGTTTGCTGACATCCTGAACACCCGCCTAAGCGATGCCCGCGCCCGCGTCCATGCCCTGACCCAGAGCATCCTGGCCAAGGCGTTCCGTGGCGAGCTCGTACCCCAGGACCCGGCCGACGAACCCGCCAGCGTCCTGCTCGAGCGCATCAAGGCCCAACGCGCTGCCGCGCCCAAACCGAAACGCGGCCGTAAATAGCGTTTGATTCACGACCGAGCCGCAGCCATGACCATCGCATCAAGCAGCCAAGGCCTTGGTGCGCCCCATCCCTGGGGCGCGGCCTGCCGGCCCAGCCTGCGGCTGTCCCACATCGCTCCCGGCGATGTGGTCGTGGCGAGCTTGTACCCCAGGACCCGGCCGACGAACCGGCCAGCGAACTGCTCGAGCGCATCAAGGCCCAGCGCGCTGCCACCCCCAAACCCAAGCGCGGCCGTAAAAGCGTTTGATTCGTCGGCAAGCGGCAGCCATGACCATCGCATCAAGCAGCCAAGGCCTTGGCGCGCCCCATCCCTGGGGCGCGGCCTACCGGCCCAGCCTGCGGCTGTCCCCCATCGCTCCCGGCGATGTGGTCGTGGCGAGCTCGTGCCCCAGGACCCGGCCGACGAACCGGCCAGCGCTCTGCTCGAGCGCATCAAGGCCCAACGCGCTGCGGCCCCCAAGCCCAAGCGCGGCCGTAAAAGCGCTTGATTCGTCGGCAAGCGGCAGCCATGACCATCACCTCAAGCTGCCAAGGCCTTGGCGCGCCCCCTCCCTGGGGCGCGGCCTGCCGGCCCAGCCTGCGGCTGTCCCCCATCGCTCCCGACGATGGGGTCGCAGCGAGCTCGCGACGTCCCCCCAACCATTGCCGAAGCCATTGCCGAACGCCTGCTGGAAATGAAGGAGGAGCGGCAAACCTTGCTCAAACGCACAAAAGACCAACTGGCCAGAAAACCGCAACGGAAAGCCGCCTTTTCCAGCACATGGAACAAACCGGCGCAGACCACTACCTGACCGCCTTGCGCTAAATTGGGCAGCACTGCGCAAACTGCCTCAAGGGGAAAGGCAATGAGCTGGCTCAAACTCGGCAAGAAACTGGTCAAGGGCACCGCTGACGCCACCTATGGCGCCGCGCGCTTTGTCGGCAAACACCAGGACAGCATTGCCAACGCTACCCGCGTTGCCGTGCAAGCCACCGGCAGCACCCTGGCCGCCGCCGGCAAAGCCACCACCAAGGCCGGCAATGCCGCCGCCCACAGCATGCAGCAACACGCCACACGCAGCGAGGCGCCGCTTTACCGTGGCAGTGCCAGGGCCGCAGCCCTGCTCGGCAAGGGCCTGGCGCTGACCGGCAGCGGCCTGCAAAAAAGCGGTGAGCTCACCAACAGGGCCGGCCCGGCCATCGGCGCGGCAACCGGCGGTTTTGTGCTTGGCGGTGCTTCCATCACCTCGGAAATCATCGACAGCGTGGCCCTGAGCCAACACGACATTGATGCCCTGCGCAAAGAGCTCCTCCACTACGGGGAGCAGGTACGCAACGAATCGGAAGCACTGCAACGACGCATAGCCGCCGCAGCCAAAGGGCGCCGCCGCGCGCAAATGCTCGACCTGCTGGTGGTTGGCGGGGTTTCGCTGGCCTTTGTGGTCGACCATCCTCGCCAGGTACCGGCCGAGGTCGAACAGGCTTTTGAGCTGGCCTACCCCGGCCTGGCTGCCAGCGAAAGCTTCAGCGATGTGGTCAGCCGCCTGAGTACCGAGCAACTGCCCGGTTTTGTCTCCGGGGTAAAAGGCAAGCTGTTCGAGCTGGAACTGGTGGAGCATTTCAACAACGGCGGCCTGCCCGACGGCCTGCATGCCGACCTGGCCGGCTCGGCCACCCAGTCCGGCTGGGATATCCGTATCCTGGATGAAAACGACCAGGTGGTGGATGTGCTCCAGGCCAAGGCTACCGAATCGGTGCAGTACATCCAGCAGGCACTGGAACGCTACCCGGGCATCGATGTGGTCACTACCAGCGAAGTCCACGCCCAGCTGCTGGCTCTGGGCATGGCCGAGGGTGTGAGCAACAGCGGCATCAGCGAGGCCGCGCTGGAAGCCGTGGTGACACAGGCCGCCAGTGGCGCACAGATCGGCTTCAGTGCCAGTGACCTGGTGCCTTCGGTTCTGGGCATGGCGGTGATCAGCCTGTCGCTGTTGCTGGACAAAAACATGAGCTGGGCCGAACGCGCCAGCGAATTCGGCTCACGCAGCGCACGCGTCGGCGCTGCCGGTGCTGCAGCCAAGGTGGCGATGGTGGCCACCCAGACCTGGTGGATCGGTCTGGTGGCCGGTGTTGGTTCGCACTGGCTGGCCGGCAAGGGGCGCGCCCGCCGCGAGCAATACCAGGCCCTGCGCGAAGCAGTAGATATCCTGCGTGACCGCTACGCCGATGATGACATCCTGCTGCTGCCGCATCAGGCGTGAACGGACAAGGCCCGCAATGCGGGCCTTGTCCGCGCGGTTCGTGGTGAACCTTACGTCCGCACCTGCCCTTCCCCACGCACCACAAAGCGCTCGACGGTGAGCGCCTCCAGGCCCATCGGGCCATAGGAATGCAGGCGGGTGGTGGAGATGCCGATCTCCGCGCCGAGGCCGAGCTGGCCGCCGTCTGAGAAGCGCGAGGAGGCGTTGACCATCACCACCGCACTGCGCAGGGCTGCGACGAACGTCTCCGCGTTGGCGGCGTCCTCGGTGACGATGACCTCGGTGTGGTCGGAGGTGTGGCACTGGATATGGGCAATGGCCGCCTGAAGGTCATCGACCACACGAACGGCCAGGATCAGGTCCAGGTATTCGGCATCCCAGTCGGCCTCGGTTGCGGGCAGCAGATCGGCGACGATGGCGCGCGAGGCAGGGCAGCCGCGCAGCTCCACACCTCGTGCGCGCAGGGCTTCGGCAGCCTGCGGCAGGAAGGCGGCGGCAATGTCGTGGTGCACCAGCAGGGTTTCGATCGCATTGCAGGCGCTGGGCCGGCTGCATTTGCCGTCAATCAGCAGGTCCAGTGCCTTGGCGGTGTCGGCCACCGCATCCACAAACAGATGGCATACGCCCTTGTAGTGCTTGATCACCGGCACCCGCGCATGTTCGGCAACGAAGCGGATCAGCCCCTCGCCACCGCGCGGGATGGCCAGGTCCACGATATCTGTCAGCTGCAACAGTTCCAGCATGGCTTCGCGGCGCAGGTCGGCCACGATGGTCAGGGCAGCGGCCGGCACGCCGAAGCGGGCCATGGCCGTATGCAGGCTGGCGGCAATGGCCTGGTTGGAGGCGATCGCCTCCTTGCCGCCACGCAGGATCACCCCGTTGCCGGCCTTGATGCACAGCGCGGCGGCATCGGCGGTCACGTTCGGACGCGCCTCGTAGATCATCGCAATCACGCCCAGCGGCACCCGCACACGCTCCACCACAATGCCGTTGGGGCGCACTTCGCTGCGGGTCTTCTGCCCGACCGGGTCCGGCAGGCCGGCCACCTCGCGCAGGGCATCGGCAATACCGGTGATACGCGCCGGGTTGAGCATCAAGCGGTCCAGCATCGCGTTGCCAATACCGGCAGCGCGGGCGTTGTCCAGGTCCTGCACATTGGCGGCCAGGATCGCGGCCTCATCAGCCAGCAACTGCTCGGCCATGGCCTCCAGCAGCGCGGCCTTGGCGGTGCTGTCCAGTGCGGCAATCGCGCGCGAAGCTTCGCGGCAGGCCAGGGCCTGGGTACGGATATCGGTCATGCTTGCTTCCTTGTCAGATGGCGCGCTCACAGCAGCACCAGGTCATCGCGATGGATCACGCTGTGGCCATAGTGGTAGCCCAGCACGGTATGGATGTCACGGGTGTGGTGGCCGGCGATGCGGGCGATGTCCACCGCGGCATACTGGCTCACGCCCTTGGCCAGCACGGCACCATCGCTGCCATGCACCTCCACCATGTCGCCGCGACGGAAGCCACCGCTGACCGCGGTGATGCCGCCGGGCAACAACGAGGCGCCCTTGCTGACCAGAGCGGTGGCCGCGCCGGCATCCACACAGATCGCCCCATCGGCCAGCGGCGCATTGCGCAACCAGTACTTGCGCGCGGCCAGCTTGTTCTGCCCGGCATGCACGCGGGTGCCGAACAGGCGCCCCTGGGCCAGCGCCCGCACCACCTCGCCATCGCGGCCGTTGAACAGCACGGTGTCGATGCCGGCCGCACCGGCGCGGCGCGCCGCTTCCAGCTTGGTCCGCATGCCACCGGTGCCCACCGCCGAGCCACTGCCTCCGGCCATGGCCATCACTGCATCGGTCAGCTCGACCACCTGGTTGAGCGGCTGCGCGGCCGGGTCACGGCGTGGGTCGGCAGTGAACAGGCCATCGATATCGGTGGCGATGAACAGCACATCGGCATCCACCAGCGCGGCCACAATCGCGGCCAGGTTGTCGTTGTCGCCCAGCTTGAGCTCGTCCACCGACACGGTGTCGTTCTCGTTGACCACCGGCAGCGCACCCAGGGCCAGCAGCTCGTTGAGGGTGGCGCGGGCATTGAGATAGCGGCGGCGGTTGCGCAGGTCATCATGGGTGAGCAGGACCTGGGCGACGGGTCGCTCGAAAAAGCGCTGCCACAGGCCGATCAGCTGTGCCTGGCCCAGCGCGGCCAGCGCCTGGCGGGCGGCCAGCGCGGCATCGGCCTCCACATGCCGCGGCAGGATCGCGCGGCCGGCCGCCACCGCGCCGGAGGAGACGATCACCACCTCCCTGCCCTGCTGCACATTGGCCGACACGAACTGCGCCAGGCCCAGCGCAAAGCGCGGGCTCAGCCCCCCGCCATCAGCGGCCAGCAGGCTGGACCCCACCTTGAGCACGGCACGACGCCAGCTGGGCAGGGGTTGCTCGGTAAAGGCGGAAGCAACAGGCGGCGTCATGATCCATCGACTCTGGTGGGGAACAGCCATTATGCGGATATTTGCACCTGCGCTGCAGTAATCAGCACATACAAGACCCACCGTGCCCCGGGCAAACGCAGCTGCAGCAAAGCCGGCGCTGACTGGCGATCCAGAGGGACAGCCGGCATCACAAGGCAGCAGATGGGCACTGGGTCAGAAAATCCCCTGCCGTGACGTGGAATGATTCCGATGGCTCCGCAGTCGCCATGTCGCCATTCTGACTGCGTACCGGCACCACCACAGCATCCACACCAGCCACACGATCGCCACGGTTGTATCCACGGTCCTTGCCGGAGGTAGTCAAGCATGCGCTCTCCCATCCTTGCCCCCTTTGTTGGCTTGCTCGCCCTGTTTGCCAGCTGCGCCGAGCCCGCTGCAGCGCAGACGGTGGCCGACCAGTCCGCCAGTGCCTCCCCCCGTCAGCCAGATGCCGCTGAGAACCCGTCACTGCAGCGATGGCCCTTGATTCCCGGCGAGACCCGCGGCGACAGCCCCGGCCCGATGATGCCCGGGCGCATCTACTCACCCAGCAAAGCACCGGTCACCTGCCCCTCGCAGCAGTTCGAAGAATTTTTCCACGCCTTCCTCAACAACGGCGACCTGCAGGTGGCTTATACAGCCAAGCCTTATGTCCTCAAAGGCCCGTACTACCTGCAGCACAACACCGAGCCCGGTGATCCGGCCAATCCACAGTGGGAGACGGTTGAAATCTATACGCCCATCCACGGTTACCAGCGTTACAACGAACGTCAGACATCCTATGTTTCGGACAGCACCAGGCTACTGCCTGGTCAGCAGTGGACAGGGGTCGATGCCTTTGGCAGATCCACGGACAACCCGCCAACACAACTAGAAATTCGCCAGGTATCGCAGGCCGAGTATGCAATGCATACACGCGACCGTATGACCACCTTCAGCAAGCGCGCCGACTGCTGGTACCTGAGGCATGACTGGACACTGGATCCATTTGAAGGCTGCCAATGGCCCGACCAGTGCCGCAGCATGCGTGAGTACGAGGGTGGTTTCATGGACGAGCTGGATTGAGCCTCAACAACACCCGACGCGTAGTTTCCATGACTTCTTGCCGGAGGCCTTCAACCATGCGCCCGATTGTTTTGCTCGCCCTGCTCCCGTTCGTCGCCCATTGCACCGAGCCCCCTGCACCGCAGACGGTGGCCGACCAGTCCGCCAGTGCCTCACCCCGTCAGCCAGATGCCGGTGAGAACCCGTCACTGCAGCGATGGCCCTTGATTCCAGGCGAGACCCGCGGCAACAGCCCCGGCCCGATGATGCCAGGGCGTATCTACGCACCGGCCGAAGGACCGATCACCTGCCCCTCGCAGGAGTTCGAAGCATTCTTCCACGCCTTCCTCAACAACGGCGACCTGCAGGTGGCTTACACCGCCAAGCCTTATGTCCTCAAAGGCCCGTACTACCTGCAGCACAACACCGAGCCCGGTGATCCGGCCAATCCACAGTGGGAGACGGTGGAAGTCCATCGACCCATGCATGACCGCTACCGCTATGACGCACAGCGGCAACTCTATGTCAGCGACTCTTGGCTTTTGCCCGGACAGAAGTGGACAGGGATCGATGCTTTCGGCAGATCCACGGACAACTCGCCAACACAACTAGAAATTCGCCAGGTATCGCAGACCGAGTATGCAATGCATACGCGCGACCGTATCACCACCTTCAGCAAACGCGCCGATTGCTGGTACCTGACACACGACTGGACACTGGATCCATTTGAAGGCTGCCAATGGCCCGACCAGTGCCGCAGCATGCGTGAGTACGAGGGTGGTTTCATGGACGAGCTGGATTGAGCCTCAACAACACCCGACGCGTAGTTTCCATGACTTCTTGCCGGAGGCCTTCAACCATGCGCCCGATTGTTTTGCCAGCCCTACCCCCGTTCGTCACCCATTGACCTGAGCCCCCTCACCCCCCACAGGTGGCCCACACGTCC
>NZ_LDJM01000013.1 GCF_001431485.1 Stenotrophomonas ginsengisoli
GGCTCGCTGGTGATGCTGCTTCCCGAGCTGGGCCCCCGCCCTCCCAATGCCCTGCATCGCCCTTCCCACTTACCCTGGATGGAAGTCCAGTACAGCTTCTATTACGTAGACAAGGTGCCGATTGATGCGGTGCTGGAACGCGCCACCAGCCGCTGGTACCAAACCGGCGATGCCTACGAGGACAACGACCCGCGCGAGCAACTGGCCCTGCGCCCGGCGGCCCTGCAGCTGCATGGGCTGACCCGGCACGATGTGGACCCGGCCCTGTTCGAACAGCACAAGCAGCGGGCCATAGCCAAGTTCGGCAAATGGCAGGACCGCACCGGCTATGGCATGGGCGATGACTGGTATATCGCCCGCGATGCACAAGGACGCTTGCGCAGTTTCATCAACTGCGACGCCCACCAGAAACCGGACGGATTGCTCTGGGATGGTCAGCAATATCGTTTGACCGATGCCAAGACCACCGCCAGTTGCGACCACCACTTCATCGACCGCAAACGCAGCTACCACATTCATTCAAGCTACGCGCGTGTACATCTGGCGCAGTGGCAGGCCATTGAAGCGGCATTCCACCAGCTACTGGATGCCACCCAACTGGATTGACACCGATTGCATCACAGGACTGACCCATGAACGGACTCACTGAAAAGGACCTGCAAATCCTCCAGCACTATGCTGCTGAAGGAAACCGGGTGCTCTACTTCAACTACCTGGCTTCGCTGGAAGGCGTGGACAAGTACCCGGCCATGGCCCTGGGCGTTGTCAACAACGATTCGCTGGCCGGGCAGATTGCCAACCGCCACGCTGCCGGCTTTGTGGCCCGCCAGCAGTCCGAACACGGGTCGGTGCACCCGGACCGCCCGGACATGACCGAGCGTGACTGGGAACAGTTCGGCATCGAGTTGATCCGCCAGGACCTGTATCGGCGGCAGTACCACATGCGCCGCGGGGATACGCATCTCGCGCTGAACCTGCCTGGCGAAGATGTCAAGCTTTCCCACGAATTGGCCTTCCGCGAACATCGGCTGGACCCGCGCGCCTGGACACCCCAAGCCGCGATGGAAGCGGTGCTGGCTGCCCGTGGCGAGAAGGCCATGCAGGCCTACTGGGAAATGCAGCTGGACGGCGGCCTGCTGAACATGGGCGTTTGGCGTGCCGGTGAAACCATGGTGCGCAATTCACTGGAGCGCGGATGGTGGGACGGCGGCATCGCCAACCTCGGGCTGGTGGCACATGGCTCGGCCACGATCATTGCCAAGGGTATTGACCCCACCATCACCTACCAAGACCCCAACCGCATCGTGCTGGGAGGCAGCCTCTACCAGCACACCGCCCAAGGCTGGATGCTGGCAACCCGCGACAATGCCTTCAAGGACGGCTTGCCGCACGACCGGCTGCACCCGCTTGCCGACCCCGCCCTGCGCGAGGTGCTGGACCATACCCGCCAGTTGCGCCTGGAAAAGCAGCAACTGCGCCAGGACTACCACCCCGATGACCCCAACCGCGGGCGGCCGCTGCAACAGTCTGCCGACCTGGGCGAAGAGCAGAAGCTCGAACTGGAACACCGGCTGCTGGCACAGACCCCGCGTCACCCGGCCAACCCCGACCACCCCGCGCATGCGCTCTACACCCAGACCCGCTCCGGCGTGGCGCAGCTCGATGCACAGGCCGGCCGCGCCTACGATGTGCGCAGCGAAAACATGACCCTGGCACTGACCGCGCAGGCCTGCGCGGCCGGCCTGACCCGGGTGGATACGGTCCTGCTGAGCTGCGAAACAACCGATGCACCGGCCGCCGCGCGCGTGTTTGCGGTGCAGGGTGCGCCGCAAGACCCTGCGCATTGCCGGGCCCACCTGCCAACCGCGCAGGCCTGCCAGCAGCCGGGCGGGCAATCACTGGCCCTGCTGGAGCAGGCTGGCGAGCAACAACAGCAGGCACGTGCGCAGGAGCAGCTGCAGGCGCAAGCGCAGCTGCAGGCACCCGCACGGCAGATGGCCTGACGCCCAGGCGCAGCCGCGCAACTCAACCGCCCGAAGCGTGCTTCCAGAACAGGCTTACCAGTGGCGGCAGCTTGCCGGCCAGGCCCATCGCCGGGCCACGGGCCAGGCTCAGGTGCAGCTCGTCGTTGGAGAACAGGGTGTTGATCGCCGAAAAGCTCTTGGCCGCCACCGTGGCCTCGCTCTGCCGGGCGTTGGCCCAACGTTGCAGGCGTGCGGGGCTGGCCCAGTCACGACGCTTGGCCTTGGCATCGAGCACGCTGGCCCGCAGTGCGGCCACATCGCGCAGGCCCAGGTTGACGCCCTGCCCGGCCAGCGGATGTACCGCATGGGCGGCATCGCCGATCAGCAGCACCCGGCCATCCACATAACGCTGCGCCAGCTGCCGGCGCAGCGGGAAAGCCACGCGCTTGGAGGCCAGGCTCAACGCCCCCAGGCGGCCGCCAAAGGTATTGGTCAGCGCGCGGTTGAAGGCCGCCTCGTCCAGCGCCAGCATCGCCGCGGCCTGCTCATCAGGCAGGGTCCAGACGATCGAGCTGCGACGGCTGCCGGCCGGCAGCACCGCCAGCGGCCCGGTCGGCAGGAAACGCTGCCAGGCCGTGGCTTCATTGGGCAGCTCGCTGTCGATATAGGCCACCAGGCCGCGCTGGCCATAGTCATGCCGGTCCACGCCGATGCCGGCCATGTTGCGCACGGCCGAATCGGCTCCGTCGGCGGCAATGACCATGGCCGCCTCCAGGCGGCGGCCATCGCTCAACCGCACCCGCACGCCATCGGCGTCCTGTTCCAGCTGCTCCACCGTGGCCGGACATTCCACCCGCACGCCCGACAGCGGCAGCCCGGCCCACAGGCGGTCGACCAGCAGGCCGTTTTCGATGATCCAGCCCAGCTGGGCCCGTCCCAGGCGGTCGGCATCGAACAGCAGTTCCTCGCCGCCGGCCGCATCCCAGACCCGCATGCGGCGGTAGGCCGGGGCACGGCCACGGCATACCGGTTCCCATACGCCCAGTGCCTTGAACAGGGCGGCGTTGTCCGGAGCGAAGGCATACACCCGCAGGTCCGGCCTGTCGGCCTGCCAGGCAGGCGGCTCGCGCCCCTCCACCAGCACCACCTCCAACCCGGCCTGGGCCAGCGACAGCGCCGCCGCCGCGCCGACCACGCCGCCACCGACCACGATGGCATCCAGACGCTGCTGGCGGCTCATGCGGCATCCTCCCGGCACAGGGCCGGCACATCGCCACGAAAGCCCATCGCCCCGCCCACCAGGTTGGCCTTCAGGCTGTCCGAGGCTGAAGTCGCAAACAGGCCGAGGCTGCGCAGGCCGCGCGCGGCCGGGCGCTGGTTGCCGGTGAAGCGTGCCAGGCCATCGGAGAAGGCCAGGGTCTGCTCGCGGTCCGGGCCACGCCGGGCGACATAGGCGTCCAGCTGGGCGGCATCGCCCAGGGCGCTGCGGTCGTTTTCGATCAGTTCGGCCAGGGTCAACGCATCGCGCAGGCCGAGGTTGAAGCCCTGCGCACCGATGGGGTGGATGGTCTGCGCGGCATTGCCCATCAGCACCACCCGTGGCGCCACCAGCTCACGTGCCAGCACCCGGGCCAATGGATAGCTGCTGCGCGGGCCTACCTCGATCAGGCGCCCGGCACGCCAGCCAATGGCGGCCTGGGCACGGGCCAGGAAGGCCGTATCGTCCAGCGCGGCCACCGCCGCCGCCTCGCTGCGCGGCACGCCATGGATGAAGCCGTAATGGCGGTCACCACGCGGCAGCAGCGCGGTCGGGCCGGTATCGGTGAAGCGTTCCCAGGCGGTGCCGTCCGGGCCGCGCTCGGCGCGCACCCGGGCCACGAACAGGGTCTGCAGATAATCGTGTTCAAGCGTGCCGATGCCGCAGGCCTGGCGCACCATCGAGGCAGTGCCGTCGCAGCCGACCACCAGCCGGGCCTGCAGCACCTGCTCGCCAGCGGCGTCGGCAATGACCACCGCACGGCGGCCATCGACCACCTCGCCCAGACGCACAAAGCGTGCCGGGCGATAGCGCACCAGGGCCGGCAGCTCGGCCAGCCTTGCTTCCAGGGCCAGGCCGAAATCACGCGCCACCACCACCTGGCCAAACCACGGGCGGTCGTAATCGGCCGCCTCCAGCTTGACCCGGCCAAAGTCGCCGGCACGGCTGACATGGATGCGCCTGATCGGCCCGGTCGGGCTGCGCAGCTTGGCCATCACCCCCAGCGCGGTCAGCGCGTTGATGGTGGCGGCGGCAAAGCTCAGGTTGCGCTGGTCGAACACTGGCGGTGGCGCATCGCCACCATTGGCCTCGACCAGGGCGCAGTCCACGCCGATCCGCTGCAGGGCAATGGCCAGGCTGGCACCGACCAGCCCACCACCGACGATCACGACATCATGGTTCTTGCTCATGCCGGCCATGATAAGCCACCGCCCCGCTGGCGCTGCGGCCGGCGCTGGCTAGAATGCACCTTCACCTATGCAAGTACGGATGGACCATGGGCAACCGTTTGTCGAAGATCTACACCCGCACCGGCGATGACGGCACGACCGGGCTGGGCGATGGCAGCCGCACCGGCAAGGATGCGCTGCGGGTGGAAGCCTTCGGCACCGTGGACGAGGCCAACTCGGCCATCGGCGTCCTGCTCGCCGTGCCGCTGCCCGAGGATGTGGCCAGCCTGCTGACCCGCATCCAGCACCAGCTGTTCGACCTGGGCGGTGAGCTGTGCATCCCCGGCCATGCGGCCATCATCGATGCCGACATCGATGGGCTGGAGCAGCAGCTGGACCATTACAACGATGCCCTGCCGCCGCTGAAGGACTTCATCCTGCCGGCCGGTGGCGAGGCCGCCGCCCGCTGCCACCTGGCCCGGACCATCGTGCGCCGCGCAGAGCGCTGCAGCGTTGCCCTGTCACGCAGCGAGGACGTGCGGCCGCAGGCCCTGCGTTACCTGAACCGGTTGTCGGACCTGCTGTTCGTGCTGGCCCGGGTCCTGGCCCGTGCCGACGGCCACGGCGAGGTGCTCTGGCAACACGCCCGTCGTCACGGCTGAAGGAGCCTTCCGTGCTGGTGATCACCCATCCCGCTTGCCTGGGACATGATCCCGGTCCGGACCATCCTGAATCGCCACAGCGCCTGCAGGCGGTGACCCAGGCCCTGCAGGCCGCCTTCGGCGACAGCCTGCGCTGGCAGCAGGCCACCCCGGCCAAGTACGGCGAACTGGCCCGGGTCCACGATGTGCAGATGATCGAAACGGTGATGGCCGAACAGGCCGAGCCGCTGCGTGCGCTGGACCAGGACACCTATGCCAGCCCGGACTCGGCCGAGGCCGCGCTGTACGCGGCCGGTGCCGGCGTGGATGCGGTGGATGCGGTGATGGACGGCCATGCCAGCACCGTGTTCTGCGCGGTACGCCCGCCCGGCCACCACGCCACCGCCACCGCGCCGATGGGTTTTTGCCTGTTCAACAACGCCGCCATCGCCGCCGCCTATGCCTGTGACCGCCACGGCCTGGAGCGGGTGGCGGTGGTGGATTTCGACGTCCACCACGGCAACGGCACCCAGGACATCTTCCAGGCCGAGCCCCGGGTGGCCTATTACTCCAGCCACCAGGCCGGGCTGTTTCCGTATTCGGGCCTGCGCCGTGACCGCGGCGTGGGCAACCTGCTCAACATCCAGCTGCCGCCGGGCAGTGGCGGCTTCCGCTTCCGTAATGTCTGGGCCGATGAAATCCTGCCGGCAATCGAGGACTTCCGCCCCCAGCTGCTGATCGTGTCAGCCGGCTTTGATGCCCACATGCGCGACCCCCAGGCCGACCTGATGCTCGATGCCGAGGACTTTGCCTGGCTGACCACCCAGCTGCGCCAGATCGCCAACCGCCATGCCGGTGGCCGGGTGGTTTCGCTGCTGGAAGGTGGCTATGACCTGCAGGCCCTGGCCGAATGCAGCGTGGCCCATGTCGGTGCGCTGTGTTGATCGCTTAGATGAACCTGAAAATGAACATTCATTGCCCCTGTGCAGGTGATGCGGCAAGCTAACTGCCGTTTGCCCAACCAGCCGACCCCCGTGCGCCGATCCCTACGCCTGCTGCCCCTGCCACTGAGCATCGCCATTGCCCTGCCGGCCCTGGCCGATGAAAAGCCGGTCAACTGGAATCTGTGCCCGGCCACCGATGCCCTGCCGGCCTGGGCCGAAGCGCCACCGGCCGACCCGGCCCAGGCTGCCATTCGCGACCAGCTGCCCACCGAGATCGAGGGCGACGCCCTGACCGGTACCAGCACCACCCCGGAGTACTCGGGTAATGTGCTGATGCAGCGCGGCGACCAGTTCATCGGTGCCGACAGCCTGCGCACCGATACCGATACCGGCAACTACATTGCCGAGGGCAACATCCGCTATTCGGACTCGCGCTTCCGCGTCTCGGCCACCCGTGCCGAGGGCAACAGCCAGACCGACAGCCACCGCATCAGCGACATCCAGTACCAGTTGATCGACCGCCGCGGCAACGGCAGCGCCAGCTCGATCGACCTGCAGGGTGCGGTGGGCCAGGTGCATGACTCCACCTACACCACCTGCGATCCGTCCCAGGTGGTCTGGCGCCTGGATGCCCCGGACATCGAATTCGACAACGAATCCGGCTTCGGCACCGCGCGCAATGCGGTGCTGCGGGTGGGCAAGGTGCCGGTACTGTGGGCGCCGTACTTCAAGTTCCCGATCGACGAGCGCCGCCAGACCGGCCTGCTTTATCCCAAGATCGGCCTGTCCGGGCGCAATGGTTTTGATTACGCCCAGCCGATCTATTTCAACCTGGCACCCAACTACGATGACACCCTGACCCCGCAGATCATGACCGAGCGCGGTGTGGCCATCGACAACGAATTCCGTTGGCTCTACCAGCGCGGCCGTGGCCAGCTGGACACGATGTGGATGCCCGATGACAAGTTGCGCGACCGCGACCGTGGCCGCGTGGACCTGTCCGGCTACCACAACTTCAACCGCACCTGGCAGGCCCGCTCCAACATCAGCTGGGTCAGTGACGAACGCTATGTCGAGGACTTTTCCAGCCGCATCGACAACTTCAACAACTCCAACCTGAAGAGCACCGTCGGCCTGTATGGGCAGGGCAACAACTGGCGTGCCGGCATCATGGCCGAGCACTACCAGCTGATCGATTACACCCTGACCGAACGTGCCCTGCCCTACAACCGCGAGCCGCGGCTGTATGTGAACTGGGACAAGCCCATCCTGCCCTGGCTGGAAGCGGGCATCTGGGCCGAGGCGGTGCGTTTCAGCCATGACGACGTGCGCCTGAAGAACGCCGATTACGAGCGCACCGGCGTGGAGCAGCAGATGCCCGGCGGCAGCCGGGTGGACATCAAGCCCTGGCTGTCCATGCCCCTGACCGGCGCCTCCTGGTATGTGACCCCGACCGTTGCCTGGCGCCACACCGAGTACCAGCTGGACCGCGCCCTGGCCGACAACCTCGGTGGCGACCGTTCGCCCAGCCGCAGCCTGCCGATCACCACGGTGGATGCCGGCATGTTCTTCGACCGCGAAACCACCATCGACGGCAAGCCGTTCCTGCACACCCTGGAACCGCGCCTGTTCTATCTCAATGTGCCCTACCGCGACCAGAGCGGCATGCCGTTGTTCGATACCCGCGCCTTCACCTTCAGCTGGGGCCAGCTGTTCCGCGACAGCCGTTACACCGGCCCGGACCGCCAGAACGATGCCAACCAGCTGACCATGGCCCTGAGCACGCGCCTGATCGACCAGCGTACCGGCCGCGAAAAGCTGTCCGCCTCGATCGGCCAGATCCAGTACTTCGAAGACTCCCTGGTCACCCTGAACAACACCGAGGTACCGGTTGAACAGGGCAAGTCGGCCTGGGTGGCCGATGCCAACTGGGCCATCACCGACCGCTGGACCGTGGGCACCACCTACCAGTGGAACCCCAGCTACAAGAAGGAAGACCTGGCCAGCCTGCGCGCGACCTACCTGTTGCCCGAGGACGGCATCGTCAACATCGGCTACCGCTACCGCCGCAACCCGCGCAGTGGTGCCGACCAGCTGGAACAGGCAGACCTGTCCTTCCTGTACCCGATCAACCCGCGCTGGAGCGTGGTTGGCCGTTACTACTACTCGCTGCTGGATGACAAACCGCTGGAAATCATCGGCGGCGTGCAGTGGGACAGCTGCTGCCTGGCCGTGCGCGCCCTGGCCCGCCGTTACGTGCGCAATCGCGAAGGCGACATGGACAACTCCATCCAGGTCGAGTTCGTGCTCAAGGGCCTGAGCTCCATTGGCCAGAACACGGACCGTACTTTGTCCCGTGCTATTCTCGGCTACAACCGCGACGACCTGTATCTGGTACCGCCCAGCCGCAGTGGCGTTGACAGTGACGACTACGATCCGAATCAGATCCCATGACCAAAACCCTGCCTGTCCTGCTGGCCGCCACCCTGGCGCTGAGCACTGCCACCGCCACCGCACTGGCCCAGGAAG
Source organism: Stenotrophomonas ginsengisoli (assembly GCF_001431485.1). Classification (GTDB taxonomy): domain Bacteria; phylum Pseudomonadota; class Gammaproteobacteria; order Xanthomonadales; family Xanthomonadaceae; genus Stenotrophomonas; species Stenotrophomonas ginsengisoli. The sequence goes on from NZ_LDJM01000013.1 coordinate 8,506, forward strand.
CCGCGCAGCTGCAACCGCTGGACCGCATCGCCGCCATCGTCGATGAAGACGTCATCCTGCAGAGCGAGCTGGATGACCAGGTGCGCACCATCCGTACCCAGTACGCCGATCGTGCCGACCAGTTGCCGCCGCCGGCCGTGCTGGAACGCCAGGTCCTGGAGCGTCTGGTCCTGACCAAGCTGCAGCTGGCCCGCGCCAACGGCAGCGGCATGCGCATCGGTGATGAGGAACTGAACTACACCATCAATGCCATTGCCCAGAACAATGGCACCACGGTGGAGGGCCTGGCCCAGCGTCTGGCCGCCGACGGCCTGACCATGAACGCGTTCCGCCAGAACATCCGCGAGGAGCTGACCATCCAGCGCCTGCGCCAGAGTTTTGCGCAGAGCCGCATCGTGGTCTCCGAAGGTGAGGTCGATGCCGCCCTGGCCCAGGCCAATGTCAACGGCGTCCAGTACAACCTGGCCAACCTGCTGGTTGCCCTGCCCGAAGGCGCCACCGCCGAACAGATCAGCACCGCCGAGCGCAAGATCGCCGGGGTCAAGGAGCTGATCGACAAGGGCGAGCTGGACTTCAACGCCGCTGCCGTGCGTTATTCCGACGGCCCCAACGCGCTGGAAGGTGGCGATCTGGGCTGGCGCACCATGGACGAGATCCCCAACGGCTTCACCCAGTTGCTGGCGCAGATGCAGCCGGGCCAGGTGATCGGCCCGATCCGTGGCCCGAGCGGCTTCCAGCTGCTCAAGCTGGTCAACCAGCGTGACGCCAGCGCAACCGCCACCCAGACCATCACCGAAGTGCAGGCCCGCCACATCCTGGTCCGCGTCAATGCCGACCAGGACGACGCCGCTGCACGCAGCAAGGCCCAGGCCATCAGCACCCGCCTGGCCGCTGGCGCGGATTTTGTCCAGGTGGCCAAGGAAGTCTCCGAGGACACCAATACCCGCAACCAGGGCGGTGATCTGGGCTGGTTTGCCGCCGATGCCTTCGGCCCGCAGTTCGGCCAGGCTGTCGGCGCGCTCAGCGACGGTGGCATCAGTGCCCCGTTCCGTACCGATGCCGGTTGGCACATCCTGCAGCGCCTGGCCTCGCGCCAGACCAATGTGGCCGATGAAAGCCGCCGCGCCCAGATCCGTGAAACCATCGGCCGCCGCAAGCTGGAAGACGAATACAACCGCTTCCTGCAGGAACTGCGTGGCGAGGCCTTTGTCGACTTCCGCAGCGGCGACCGCGCCGAGACCACCAGCAACTGACCGGTAGCCCCGTATGACCCGCCGGCCCACCCTCGCACTGGTACCGGGCGAGCCGGCCGGCATCGGTCCCGAGCTGGTCATCCGCCTGGTCCAGCAACCGCGCAACGATTGCCGGTTGCTGGCCTATGCCGACCCGCACACCCTGCAGCAGGCCGCCCGCGCACTGGGCCTGCCGCTGCAGCTGCTGCCTGCCCATGCGCAGGCAGCAGCCCCGGGCGACCTGCCCCTGCACCCCATCGTCAATGCCGGCCGCACCTGCTTTGGCCAGCCGGACCCGGCCAACGCAGCCGCCGTGATCGGCGCACTGCTCGCTGCCGGCGCCGCCTGCCTGGATGGCAGCGTGGACGGCGTGGTCACCGGCCCGGTGCACAAGGCCGCGATCAATGCCGGCGGCATTGCCTACAGCGGCACCACCGAACTGCTGGCCGACCAGGCCGGGGTCGAGGTGGTGATGATGCTGGCCAATCCCGGCCTGCGCGTGGCCCTGGCCACCACCCATCTGCCCCTGCGCGCGGTTCCCGACGCCATCACCGCCTCCTTGCTGGAACAGGTGATCGGCATCACCCGCAGCGCCCTGCAGCGCGATTTCGGCCTGCCCGACCCGGTCATCGCGGTGCTCGGGCTCAACCCGCATGCCGGTGAGGACGGGGTGCTGGGCGATGAGGAAATCACCACCATCACTCCGACCCTGGAACGCCTGCGTGCCCGTGGCTGGCGCCTGCCCGGCCCGTGGCCGGCCGATACCGCCTTCCTGCCCCACCGCCTGGCCGGGGTCGATGCCGTGCTGGCGATGTATCACGACCAGGGCCTGCCGGTGCTCAAATACGCCGGTTTCGAACAGGCCACCAACATCACCCTGGGCCTGCCCTACCCGCGGGTGGCGGTCGATCACGGCACCGCGCTGGAACTGGCTGGAACCGGAACAGCCGACCCCTCCAGCCTGCTGGCTGCCGTGCAATTGTGCGCGGCACTGGCCCGGCAACGTAAACTGTGCACATGACCTCGCCTTCCTCCCCCCCGGCCGGCTTCACCGCGCCGGCGAAAAAGCAATTCGGCCAGCACTTCCTGGCTGACACCCATTACGTGGACAAGATCGTGATGGCGGTCAACCCGAAGGCTGGCGACCGCCTGGTCGAGATCGGCCCGGGCCAGGGCGCCATCACCTTCCCGCTGCTGCGCAAGCACCCGGAACTGACCGTGATCGAGTTCGATCGCGACCTGATCGCCCCGCTCACCGCTGCCGCCGCCCCGCTGGGCCAGCTGACCATCATCCACCGCGACGTGCTGCAGGTGAACTTCAGCGAGCTGGCCGAGCCCGGCAAGCAGATCCGTCTGGTCGGCAACCTGCCCTACAACATCTCCTCGCCGATCCTGTTCCATGCCCTGGAGCATGCCGCGGCAATCAGCGACATGACCTTCATGCTGCAGAAGGAAGTGGTCGACCGCATGGCCGCCGGGCCGGGCAGCAAGGTCTATGGCCGCCTGAGCGTGATGCTGCAGGCCTACTGCCGCGTCGATTCGCTGTTCATCGTGCCGCCGGGCGCCTTCCGCCCGCCGCCGAAGGTGGACTCGGCCGTGGCCCGTCTGGTCCCGCATGACCCGGCCAGCGTCGGCATCAACGACCATGCCCGCTTTGCCGAGGTGGTCCGTGCCGCCTTCGGTCAACGCCGCAAGACCCTGCGCAATGCCCTCAATGGCGTGTGCACACCGGAACAGTTCGAAGCAGCCGGGGTCCGCCCGGACGCACGTGCCGAACAAATCGAGGTCGCGCAGTTCATCGCGCTGGCCAATGCCCCGGCCGCCTGACAGCGGCCACACGCTCCACCTGATCCACCGAGCAATGGACGACCAACCGCGCTACGCCATACACGTCACCGTCGATCCGCGGTTTCTGGAGGAACACTCCGACCCGGAACAGGGACGCTATGCCTTCGCCTACACCATCACCCTGCACAACGCGGGCATCGAACCGGCACGACTGCTGGCCCGGCATTGGAAAATCACCGATGGCCAAGGCAATATCGAGCACGTCGATGGTGAAGGCGTGATTGGCGAACAGCCACGCCTGCGTCCCGGTGAGGATTACCGCTATACCTCCGCAGTGATGCTGGGTACTGTCCAGGGCACCATGCAGGGCCACTACGACATGCTCAGCGACGACGGCACCGAGTTCATCGCAACGATCGCGCCGTTCGCCCTGTCCATTCCAAGAACGCTGCATTGAGGGAGGCCCAAGGATGAGCATCTGGGCAATCGGCGACCTGCAGGGCTGTTACGACGTCACCTGCCGTCTGCTGGAAAAAATCAAGTTCGACCCCGCCGCCGACAAGCTGTGGTTCTGCGGCGACCTGGTCAACCGCGGCGGCCAGTCGCTGGAAACCCTGCGTCTGGTCCACTCGCTGCGCGAGCAGAGCGTGGTGGTGCTGGGCAACCATGACCTGTCCCTGCTGGCGGTGGGCTCGCGTACCGAGGAAGAGCAGCGCAAGGTCAACCCGGACCTGCAGCGCATCGTCCTGGCCGAGGACCGCGACGTGCTGCTGGACTGGCTGCGCATGCAGCGCCTGATCCATGTGGACCGCGACCTGGGCTGGATGATGTTCCATGCCGGGCTGGCGCCGAAATGGACCGTGGCCATGGCCGAGAAGCACGCCCGCGAGGTCGAGGCGCAGCTGCACGGCAATGGTTACCGCAAGCTGTTCCGCAACATGTATGGCGACCAGCCCAGCTGGTCACCGGCACTGAGCGGTTACGAGCGTTCGCGCGCGATCATCAACATCTTCACCCGGATGCGCTACTGCAGCCCGCGCGGCCGTATCGCGATGGAGGACAAGGGCACCCCGGGCACCCAGGCCCAGGGCATCTATCCCTGGTTCGAGGTTCCCGGCCGGGTCGAGCGCGAACTGAAGATGGTCTGCGGCCATTGGTCGGCCCTGGGCCTGACCATCACCCAGGGCGTGCATGCCATCGACACCGGCGCGGTATGGGGCGGCAAGCTGACCGCCCTGCAGCTGGACAGCGAGGACCTGCGCGTGGTCCAGGTGCCGGGCCGTGATGTACCCAAGCCCGAAGCCCCGGCCGCCGTCCGCCCGCCGCGCCGCCCGCGCCCGGAAGGCCAGGCCCCGGCCGGCAACCCTGCCGAGAAGGGCAGCCGTGGCGGCACGGAAGGCAACAACGGCAACAACGGCAACAACGGCAACAACGGCCAGCGTGCGCGCAACAACCGCCATCGTGGCAACCGCCATCGTGGTGGCCGCGGCAACGGCGGTGAAGGCAGCAAGCCACAGGGTGGCGGCAACAACGGCACCCCGCCAACGGCCACGCCGAACAGCTGAACAAAAAAACGCCGCATTGCGGCGCTTTTTTCATCCTGCCGACACCGCCTCAGCGCCGCCGGTAATCGACAAAATCAAACGCGAAGGCATGCCGGTCATCGGCGCGGTGATGCTCGCGGGCCACTTCCTGCCAGCCCGTCATGTCCAGCGCCGGGAAGAAGGCATCGGCATCGGCCACCGTGGTGTGGACATGGGTCAGGTGCAGCACGTCCACCTGGTCGATCAGCTGGGCATACACCTGGCCGCCCCCGATCACACACAGCTCGACCGCGCCGCTGGCGGCGGTGCGTGCCAGCGCCTGCTCCAGGCTGTCCACTGCCTGCATGCCGGCAAACGGCACCTGGCCACTGCGGGTGAGGACCAGGTTCAAACGCCCGGGCAGCGCGCGCCCCAGTGAGTGCGCGGTCTTGCTGCCCATCAGGATCGGCTTGCCCAGGGTCAGCGCCTTGAACCGGGCCAGGTCATCGGGCAGATGCCAGGGCATCTGGTTGCCCCGGCCGATCGCACCGTCATTGGCCAGCGCGGCCAGCATCGATACGCGCACATCAGCGTGCGTCATGCTCACACCGCCACCGGTGCCTTGATCGCCGGATGCGGGTCATAGCCTTCGATGCTGATGTCCTCGATGCGGAAATCCTCCAGCCGGGTGATGGCCGGGTTGAGCCGCAGTTGCGGCAACGGCCGGGACTGGCGCGACAGCTGCTCGCGCGCCTGCTCGAAGTGGTTGGAATACAGGTGGGCATCGCCCAGGGTATGGACAAAATCGCCGACCTGCAGGCCGCAGACCTGGGCCACCATGTGGGTGAGCAGGGCGTAGCTGGCAATGTTGAACGGCACACCAAGGAAGATGTCGCCACTGCGCTGGTACAGCTGGCAGCTCAGCTTGCCGTCGGCCACATAGAACTGGAACAGGCTGTGGCAGGGCATCAAGGCCATCTGCTCCAGCTGCCCCACATTCCAGGCGCTGACAATCAGGCGGCGTGAATCCGGGTTGCGCTTGATCTCCTCCACCACCCATGCGATCTGGTCGAAGGTCTGCCCGTCGGCGCCTTCCCAGCTGCGCCACTGCTTGCCGTACACCGGCCCGAGGTCGCCATTGGCATCGGCCCACTCGTCCCAGATGCGGACGTTGTGTTCCTTCAGATAGGCGATGTTGGTATCGCCGCGCAGGAACCACAGCAGTTCGTGGATGATCGAGCGCAGATGCAGCTTCTTGCTGGTGACCAGCGGGAAGCCCTGGCCCAGGTCGTAACGCATCTGCCAGCCGAACACGCTGCGGGTGCCGGTACCGGTACGGTCGGCCTTGTCGGTGCCGTGTTCCAGCACATGGGACAGCAGCTCCAGATAGGCGCGCATCAGGGGGTGCCCTTGTCAGTGGTGGTCACCGGCTGCAAGACCGGGGCGCGGCGTGAGCACCAGACCAGGTACACGCCCAGCACGATCAACGGAATGCTCAGCAGCTGGCCCTTGGTGAACCAGTCCCAGGCCAGGTAGACACCGTTGTCGGGCATGCGCACGAACTCCACCGCGAAGCGGAACACCCCGTAGAGCAGGGCGAACAGGCCGGAGACCAGATAGCGGCCGCGCGGTTTGCGCGACACCCACCACAGCACCACGAACAGGACCAGGCCTTCCAGCGCGGCCTGGTACAGCTGCGAGGGATGGCGGGCATAGGCGTCCAGTGCGCCACTGGCATGCAGGGTGCGCAGGGCCTCGGGGCTGAGCTGGGCCAGCTCGGCCGGCAGGCTGTGCGGGAACACCACGCCCCAGCTGCCGTCGGTGGTCTTGCCCCACAGCTCGGCACCGATGAAGTTGCCCAGGCGGCCAAAGCCCAGGCCCAGCGGCACCAGCGGGGCCACGAAATCCATGGTGTCGAAGAAATGCAGCTTGTGCTTGCGGCTCCACCACAGGCTGGCGATCAGCACACCGACCAGGCCACCGTGGAAGCTCATGCCGCCTTCCCAGACCCGGAACAGCAGGGCCGGGTTGTCCAGGAACGCACCCGGCGTATAGAACAGCATGTAGCCGATGCGCCCGCCCAGCACCACGCCGATCATGGCGTAGAACAGCAGGTCGGAGAAGGCATCGGCATTGACCCCGGGCAGGCGCCCGGCGGCGATGCGCCGGTTGCCCAGCCACCAGGCCGCGCCGAACCCGAGCAGGTACATGATGCCGTACCAGTGCACGGCCACCGGGCCGATGGAGAAGGCGATCGGGTCGATCTGGTGCAGGTAGGTCATCAGGCCTGGCTCTGGAACAAACGAAGACCTCTATTGTTGGTCATCGCGCCGGTGCTGGCCAGCGCCGGTGCCAACCGGTTCACAACAGGTGCGGGCGGTCGGGCAGCCCGGCCTCCGTCTGCTGCTGCCCGGCAATGGCCGGCAAGGCCGTGGCCAGCAGCCCGGACATCTCCTCCACCGCCCGCTGTACCGCGTCGGCCAGCGGCATCTGCTGGCGGACCCGCTCACGCAGCCGGTCACAGACCTGCTGCCATTGCTCCGGAGTGATCAGCCCGGCCAGGCCACGGTCGGCCACCACTTCGATGGCATGGTCGGCCAGCAGCAGGTACAGCAGCACCCCATCGTTGCCGGGTGTATCCCAGACCTTGAGCAGGGCAAAGGCCCTCTCGGCGCGCTCGCGGGCGGTTTCGCCCCGCCACAGCGCCCCCCAGCCCAGGTCGGCTTCCACCGCCAGCACCAACTGGCCACGATGGCGGCGCTCGCCGGCTGCGATGGCCTGGGTGATGGCCTGCAGCTGCGCCTGGCCAAACCAGCGCTGTGCCGAGGGCATGCATAGATGGCGCAGCCAGCGCATCACCAGCTCCCCGAGGCGCCACCGCCTCCGGACATGCCGCCACCGCCGCCCCAGCC